>CAMDSO010000027.1 GCA_945906935.1 Bordetella parapertussis | reverse complement strand
AGACGCGCGGCTAGGCGTTCGTTAATCATGCGCGCCTGGATGTCAGTGGTGCCGCCCGGCGGGAAGGGCACAATGAAGCGGAGCGGTTTGGCCGGCCAGGTCTGGGCCATTGGCGTTGCCGATGCAACCAGTGCCGCCGCCAGCAGGGAGCCTGTAATTGATTTATGCATTTTTATCCTCCGCGCGTTTGCGTCCGTGCAGCATGGCGGCTGCGAGATTTTCATGGTGACGTTTTGAGGCTAGCACGACGCCAGCGATATGTGTGGCGATCAGGCACAGCAGTGCGGTGGCAAGACCCTCGTGCAATTCGCCCACCCATTCGACTCCCCAGTAGCGGTCGGTCGTATACAGCCAGCCGGTAAAGCCGGTGAGTGCAATGCATGTCAGCAACAGCACGATCATCCAGCCGCCGAGCGGATTGTGGCCGAGATACCGCGGTTCGTTACCGGCCAAAACCCGCAGGCCATAGGCGAGCGTGGCGGCTGGCGGGCGTATGAATTCGGTAAAGCGTGCGTAACGCGGGCCAACAAAGCCCCAGATGATGCGTACGCTGATGACGGCGCAGGCGGCATAACCCAAACCCTCATGCCAGCCTCCGCCGCCTTCGCCCGTTGCCCATGAGGCGGCAATGCAGACCACCAGCAACCAGTGCCCGGCCCGTACCAGCAGGTCCCATATCGTGAGCATGCGCTGTGCGGTGTCGCGTACGTGGCTCAACGCGGCTTGGTCGCTACCGGCGCCAGCGTGACAGGGTGGAAGTAGGCTTCCTGGCGCTCGCCCTTGTCGGTGACGACATAGGCTTCGTAACAGCCGCCATCGATTTTGATGCGGCGTACCCGTCCAACCCTTGTCGGTGAGCATCTTGGTGAGCTTCTCTTGTGGCTGCCAGCCCGATTCGGGGCCTGAATCACAGGTGGCGAGTCCGGTGGCGAAGGCGGCGGCTGGCGCGCAGGCGGCGGCGATCAAAAACGTAATGGCGGCTTTCATGGCCTGATCTTTGTGAATTTGAGAATGCAGTTAAAAAAAATGCGGCGAAAATTGTACACGAGCGCCGTGCCTACGCTTTCGAGGAGCGCGTTGTCGGCGATCAAATGGATTCCCGACAAGTGCTTGCAGATTGCGTGTAAGTATTCGATGATGGCGGCCATTCAGTCGTCAAGCAGACCTATAACGGAGGAACCGATGAAGCTCGCATCTTTTTCGCTGCAATGCAGTGGCGCTTTATGTCTTGCAGCCGCATTCAACTTGTCCGCAACCGCCGCGGACCCGTCGTTGGCTTCACTGGTGCCGGCACGCCAGGTAGTGATCATTGTGCCGAATGCGGCCGCCGGACCAAGTGATCTGCTGGCACGCTGGATTTCGCCGAAGTTAAGCGAGTCGCTGCGCCAAAACGTGATCGTCGACAACAAGCCGTCGGCCAACGGTGTGGTGGCTGGTGAATTCGTTGCGCGCGCCGCACCCGATGGCAGTGTGCTGGGTGTCGGCAACACTGGCACGCATGCCATCAACGCTACCCTGTATCGCAAGCTTGGCTATGATCCGGTGCGCGATTTTGTACCAGTGGTCAATGTTTTTGGCGCCGGCCTGGTGCTGGCAGCGAACATCAAGCTTGACGCCCGTACGGTCCGCGACATCATTGCGATGTCAAAAGCGAAGCCGGGCTCGGTGAATGTGGCGATCGCTGGCGCGACCGGTGAGATCGCCACTAATTCGATCAAGGCGATGGCCGGCATCGACATGAATAACGTGCCCTACAAGGGCGGTGCGCCGGCGGTGATTGCGGTTATTTCAGGTGAGTCACACTTTGTCTTGACGCCCTATGGCGGTGTGAGCGCACAGGTGGATGCCGGCAAAATGAAGATACTCGGTACCACCTCGGGGCGGCGCGATCCGATGATTCCGAATGTGCCGACGCTGGCTGAAAGTGGTCTGCCGGGTTTTGATATCAGTATGTGGTACGGTATTTTTGCGCCGGCGAAGACACCCGCCGCGGTGGTCAACGCCTATAACCGTGAAATCACGCAGATCGTCAATCAGCCCGAGGTCAAGAACCAGATCACTGGCCTGGGCTTCGAGATCATGACGGGGCCTGCGGAACAGTTCGCCGAAGTGGTGCGGCGCGACGCTGAGAAATTCCGCAAGGTGATACTCGACTTCAAGATGCAGCAGGACTTGTAGCGCGTAGCGCCGGCGCGCGTTATTCGACGCGCACGCCGGCGTGTTTCACCAGATCACGCCACTTGCCGATCTCGGCACCGAGAAATTCACGGAACTGCGCCGGTGTGTTGCCGACCGGTTCAGCGCCGTCCTTGGCCATGTGTTCGCCGACTTCCGGCGCGCTGAGCGCTTTCTTGATGTGGGCGTTGAGTTTTTCCACGATGGCGGGTCGCGTGTTCGCTGGTGCCAGCGCGCCGTACCACGTCGTGGTGGCATAGCCTTTAACGCCGGCTTCGGCGATGGTGGGCAGTTCCGGCATTGAGCGCGCCCGTTTTGCGCTGGTCACGCCGAGGGCTTTCAATTTTCCGCTGCGCACATGCCCAAGCGATGAAATGACGCTGCCGAAGGTCATGCTGATTTGTCCGCCAATGACGTCGATCAGCGCCGGCCCCGCGCCCTTGTACGGCACGTGGATGAGTTTGACGCCGGCCAGAAATTTGAAGAGTTCGCCCGCCATCTGGCCCGAGCTGCCCACGCCGCCAGAGCCGAACGACAGAGTGTCGGGTTTTGCTTTGGCGGTAGCAATCAGTTCGCCGACGCTTTTTGCCGGCATCGACGGATGGACCACCAGCAGGAAAGGCGCCTCGGCGATCAGCGTGATGGTTGAAAAATCTTTCAGCGGATCGAAGGGCAGGTTGGTGTAAAGACTGGGGTTGATCGAGAAGCTGCTGGAGACGATGAGGATGTTGTAGCCGTCGGGTGTCGCTTTGGCGACCATGGTGGCGGCAATCGAGCCGGAGGCGCCGGTGCGATTATCAACGACCACGGATTGCCCGATGTTCTCGGTCATTTTTTGTGACACCGCGCGAGCGACCACATCGGTGGCGCCGCCGGGCGATTGGCCGACCAGAAAGCGCACTGGCTTGTCGGGATATCCCGCGTCCACGCTTTTGCCTTGCGCTGCGGCCTGCGTGCTGATGAGGGCGCAGCACACAGCGACTGCGAGAGGCGCAATCATAGTTTTAGGCCGGTGGTTTTGACGAGCTGAGTCCATTTGTCGATTTCCCTGGTGATCGTCAATCTGAATTCTTCGGGTGTGCCGGTCAGCGGTTCGGTGCCGTCGGCGGCGAGTTTTTCGCGCACGTCGGTGCTGTGCATGGCGCGGCCGAGTTCAATGCTTAGACTTTTGATGATGATCGTCGGCGTGCCAGCCGGCGCAACAAGCCCATACCAGCCGGTGACGTCATAGCCGGGTACACCGGCTTCGGCGATGGTCGTCAGTTGCGGCAGGTTGGGCGAGCGCTTGCCGCTGGTGACGCCGAGTGCGCGCAGTTTGCCGCTATTGAGGTGAGGCCCGGAGGAGATAGCGCTGGCCAGCAGCAGCTGCACCTGGCCACCGAGCAGATCAATCAGCGCCGGTCCGCTGCCTTTGTAGGGGATGTGCTCCATCTTCGTCTGCGTCATCGACTTGAACAGTTCCATGCCGAGATGGGCTGAAGAGCCGGTGCCCGATGAAGCGTAATTCAGTTTGTCGCTATTGGCCTTGGCGTAGGCGACCAGTTCGCGCACCGTTTTTGCAGGCAGCGCGGGGTGTGCCAGCAGCACGTAAGGCTGGGTGGTGAGTTGCGTGATCGGTACAAATGCGCTGCGCAAGTCATAGGGCACGCGGGTGACCAGTGCGGCGTTGGTCATTGAACTGCCGGAGATCACCAGCAGCGTGTAGCCGTCGGCGGCAGCCTTGCGGGCGATTTCCATGGCGATGGTGCCACCGGCACCCGGCCGGTTATCGGTGACCACCGGTGTGCTCCAGCGCTCGGCGAGTTTTTGTCCGGCTGCGCGCGCCATGATGTCGCTACCGCCGCTGGGCAGGAAGCCGACGAGGATGCGGATGGGGCGTATGGGATACACGGTGTCAGCGGGTGCTTGTGCGCGGCAAGTGGCAGTTGATGCAGCCGCGGTTAATGCAATTAACAATGCAAGGCCGGCGGGTCGCAAGTGCAATGGGAGCATGAGTTCAGTCTAGGCAAGAACGCGCACGATTGCCGCCGCGTCTGTCATCTTTTCAAGAGTATTAATCAGGGCGATGGCACGCTCGACGCGCTCAGCAGGAATCGCTTTGGCAGCAAACGAAACACAATCGCGGAACTTGGCTTCTAGTTGTTCCTGGGCAATCGGATGGCGCGGATCACCGGGCACGCCGTTGGCCTTGCGCGACAGCACGCGGCCATCGTGCAAATGCATTTCAACCGTCGGTCGCGACAGTGCAGATTCGCCACCAACCGGCATTTCGGCGTCCGGGTCGGCGCGCCAGCTCACGCGGTCAGCCATGGCGAGTACCGCCGGATCATGCAGTGCGGCCTCGGTGTAATCGCGTAACTGCACGTTACCGTGCACCATCATCACCGCAGTGGTGAAGGGGATGCTGAATTTGCCGTCGATCGCGAGTTGCGGGCGACGTTTGGTTTCCAGCGGTTCGGACAAGAGTTGCGCGCCGCCAGTGCCGCCGATGACGATGATGGCGGCGACTGCATCCGGCTGGATGTTGTATTCAGTGCGTAGTTCCAGCACGGCGGTATTGGTGGCACGGGTGTAACCGCAGGCCGGCCATACCTTGAAGCCATGCTTGGCGAGCAGAGGAAAGTCGTGACCGAGGCCGTCGAGTAGCGCTGGCCAGTCGGGCGTGGCGTCGCGCACATAAGTGCGAAACAAGCCATAGCGTCCTTCGATTACCTCTTTGCTGCCGACGATGCCGCGTGCCGCGAGTTCGGCGGCGAGGACCGCACCCTGACCGGAGAAGCCAGCCTGCATCGAGCGCATATGGGTTGCCGCGCCGACCGCCATCTGACGACTGCCGCTCATCTGGTTGAAACCGATGCCGAGCGCGTTTTCAGTTTGTGCGCTATCGAGGCCGAGCACGTGTGCGGCGGTGGCGGCGCCTGACAAAAATCCAAACATTTGCGTTGGGAACCAGCCTTCAGCAATCGTCCAGTCAGGAATCCGGATGGCCTGATTGAGCCGCGTATGAATGTCGGTGCCGGCGGCGATGGCGGTGAGTAGTGTGCGGCCGCTGACCGGATGGCCGGCACGGCTGCGCTTTTCCGCCAGCGCCAGTGCCACCGGTATCGTCACGATGCTGACGTGGCCGCCGGCGCCGACGTCATCGTAATCGAGCATGTGGCCAAGGCTGCCGTTGACGAGTGCAGCCGATGAGGCCGGCACTGCGGTGCCGAAGCCCAGCAGCGTGCTGTCGGCCTTGCCACCCTGTTCGACGGCATGCTCGGCGAGAATTTTTGCTTCGGCTGCGAGCCCGCTGGCACCGATGGCAACGCCCAGCGTGTCGAGCACGCATTGCTTGAGCATCACAACGAGTGCTGGTGGCAGTGCGTCGAAGGACAGTGTCGCGGCGTGATGCGCAAGCGCCTGTGTCGCGCCGTTATGGTGGTCCGCGCTCTTCATGCGCGGCTCTGCGCGTTGCGTTGGGATGTGTTCACCAGTATATTGTAATGGAAGGTCGCAGCGACTTTTCATGCGTCGCACTATCCCGCTTTAATTATTTCCAATGGAGTCATCGTGGTGCCACAAACCATGGCCGAGAAGTTGCTCACGCGCAGCAACCTCGCCGGCAAGCCTGTCTACGCGGGCGATATTATCGAAGCACGCATTGACGGGGCGATGGTCCACTATCACGCTTCCGAGCCGATGCATCAGCTGGCGATCGAGGCCGGTTTCAAGGACGGCCTGCCGCGCGTCTGGGACCCAGAGCGCATTTTTGTGCTGGTCGATCATCATCAGCCGACATTGACGCAAAAACAGGCTGATGAAAATGCATTGATCCGGCGCGAGGTTGCGCGCCTCGGCATCAAGACCTTTCACGATGCGGAGCCTGGCATCGCGCACCAGATGATGGCCGACTACGGTTTGATGCGGCCCGGTGAGCTGGTCGTTGGTAATGATTCGCATACCATCAGCTACGGCGGTCTTAACGTCGGCGGTACCGGCATCACACGCGCCGACATGCTCTATGTGCTGTTGTTTGGCGAGCTGTGGTTTCAGGTGCCGCAGACGGTGAAGGTGGTGCTCGAAGGCAAGCAACCCGACTATCCGATTGCCAAGGACATTATTCTGTATCTCGCCGGCCAGTATGGCGATGATTTCGCCAACAGCATGTCGGTGGAGTACAGCGGTTCGTTGGTGCCGCAGACTTCGATCGACAGCCGTATGTGTCTGGCCGCACACGGCGTCGAAGTCGGCGCCAAGTTCGCGCTCTTTCCCTGTGACGACAAGGTGCGCGAATTTCTGCGCACGCGCACCGACAAGCCTTATGCGGAAATCGCTGCTGATCCGGATGCGCAGTACGCGCGTGAAATCGTGCTCGACGTCGACAAGATGCCTTTTGTGGTGGCCAAGCCCCACCAGTTCGGCAACGTCGGTCCCGTCGATGATGTGATCGGCACGCGCATCGACCAGGCGATCATCGGTTCGTGCGCCAACGGGCGCTTCGAAGATATTGAAATCGCCGCGCGCGTGCTGGCCGGACGCAAGGTCGCCAAGGGCGTGCGGTTTATCCTCTCGCCGGCGTCGCAGCAGGTCTATCTGCAGTGCTTGAAGGCCGGTTTGATCACCACCCTGATCGAGGCGGGCGCGCAGGTCGTGACGCCGGGTTGCGGTGTCTGCCAGCCGCGTGTTGGTTTTCTCTCGGATGGCGAGGTTTGCATTACCTCGACCACGCGCAACTTCAAAGGGCGCAAGGGCAGCATGAACGCAGATATTTTTTTGGGCGGTCCGTTGACCGTCGCCGCCGCCGCACTGGCCGGCGAGATTGTGCATCCGAAGGAGGTGTTGCGTGGCCTTTGATCTGGCAAGCGTGGCGCGTGGCCGCGTCTGGAAGTTCGGCGACTCGGTGGAGACCGACGCCATCAATCCGTATTACAAATACCCGACCATGGCAGAACTCAAGCAGCACACCATGGAGGCCTATCGTCCCGAGTTTCCGCGCGAAGTGAAGGCCGGTGATATTCTGATTGCTGGGCGTAATTTTGGCTGTGGATCAAGCCGGCCCGGCGTGGTGCTGATGGAAGTCGGCATAGCCGCCATCGTCGTCGAGTCGGTGTCGCGATTGTTTTTTCGCAACAGCATCGCGCGCGCGATGCCGATTCTGCAGGCGCCGGGTATCACCGGTATTTGCGAAGACGGTGAAACGCTGGAAGTTGATTACCCCAATGGCGTGGTGCGCAATCCGGCCAACGGCAAAACAGTCACGCTGCGCGCGTTTCCGCCGTTGATCGAGCAGATACTGGAATGCGGTGGCTTGCCCGAACTGGCTTTTCAGCGTTATCAGCGCGAGAACGCCTGAGCAGACTACGGTCGCTGCTGCCGGCTTGATTAACGAGTGCGTGCGGCGTAGCGGCGGTTACGTAGCAGAACGTCATGCGGGTAACGCTGTACCACGTCGAAATCCGGCAGCAAGCTGAGCAAATCGCGCAGTCCTAATTGGCCTTCGTAGAGTTCCCGATTGCTGTACTCGGTGTAGAAATAGCGGGTATTGGCGAGTGTCTCGCGCGCACCCTTGATGAGATCGCCCTCGGCGCCTTGTACGTCGGCCCAGATGAAATCGACTGCTTCGACAGCTTGCTGTTTGCGCCAGCTGTCGAGGCGCGTGACCGTGACGTCTATGCCGGCGTCGAAGCGACACCAGGGATGCATTTCCAGATGTTCTTTCGGCGCGCGGATCGAGCCGGATAAATCCCAGCCACCGGGCATGTTTGCGGCGGATGCGTTCGGCGGTAATCCATTGTTTGGATAAAAGGTCGTGATGCCGTCGGTGGCGCCGACCGCAGTGGCAAACAGTTGCACGCGGGCATCCTGGATATGCGACTCAAAGCGGGCGCGGGCGCGCACATCCGGCTCGAACGCGTATATCCGCGCTTCGGCAAAGCTTTGCATGAACATCCAGGTATGTTCGCCGTCATTGCAGCCAATTTCGAGAATAACCGGGTCCGGCTTGCCAAGAAGTTCGCGCAGCGTGTCTGCGTCCAATGCGCCGGGGACTAATGGCGGCTCGACAAATTCCTTACGCCGTCGGCGGAATACCGTTTGTAGCGTTTGCCACAGCAGCGCGCCGACGCGTATGCCGCTATCCTTGCTCATTGAGCAAGATCACCGTTATTCACGTCTGTTGGCTGGCGTGCCGTGTCGCAGCCCGCTGCCTTGGCCGCGTTTGCGCAGATCAGTCTGCACAAACACGCGTCATGCAGCCGCACGACCCAATGGCTGGATTTCATCGCGGTTGCATTGTCGTTAGCGCGGGTTCGCCGCCACGTACTGCGCCGCCTCTTGACCGGCGATTTTTCCAAATACCGCACCAGCCATCAATCCGGTGCTGCCCGGATAGTTGAAGTAATACAGACCACCGACCAGCTCGCCTGCGGCATACAGGCCCGGAATTGGTGCGTCTTCGGTGTCGAGTACGTGTGAAGTCGGGTTGATCTTGAGGCCGCCAAAGGTGAAGGTGATGCCGCAGCCCACCGAGTACGCCTCGAAGGGCGGTTTTTCCAGCGTGTTGGCCCAATTGGTTTTATTGACCGCCAGCCCCACGGTGGCGCGTCCGTCGCGCACGTTCGGGTCGAACGGCACCTCCTGTTTCACTGCGGCGTTGTAGTCGCGCACGGTGTCGAGGAAATTTTGCGGGTGTACGTCCTGCATCTTTTCGACCAATCCTTCGAGCGTGTCGGCGATCACCTTGGTGGCGCCGCGTAACTTGTATTCGTCGCGCATCACATGTTTGACCTGCTGGTCGAAAATCTGCCAGGCAAAGCTCCCCGGCTGCTGCAATACAACGCGGCCGTATTTGGCATAGGTGTAGTTGCGGAAATCGGCGCCTTCATCGACGAAGCGTTGGCCTTCGGAGTTGACCATGATGCCGAACGGATAGCTATGGCGGTATCCGGCGTGCGGGTGTTCGACATCGCCGAAGTCGCCGGCATAACGCTCCCACGCTACCGAATGACAGCCCGACCACTGGCCGTAGGATTGCGCGCCGATATCCAGTGCCATCTGGATGCCGTCGCCGGTGTTGTAGCGGGTGCCGCGCACTTTTGCCATGTCAAAGCCTGGCCCGAGATAACGCGTGCGCATTTCACGGTTGGCCTCAAAGCCGCCGCAGGCCAGTACCACCGAGCGGGCGTTGATGATTTCCTCGCGTCCGTCGATACGCGCTCGCACGCCGGTGATGCCGCGGTCGTCGCGCAGCAGTTCCTGCGCTTGTGCACGGTAACGCACTGGTATGCCGTGGGTCTCGAGCGATTTGTAGAGCAGTTCCATCAGGCCACGGCCGCCGCCGTTGGCGTAGATGACGATGCCGCCGAAAAATTTGAAGCGCCCGTTGACGTTGTAGGCCTGACGTCCGTAGTTGGGAATGAAGCGTGCGCCGCGGCTGCGCATCCATAAGACCGTTTCAAAACTGTTGTTGACGATGGCCTCGGCGAGATCCGGGTCGATGTAATACTGGGTAATGCGGCCGAGGTCGTCGAGATAGTCGCCGGCGGTATAGGTGCCGAAATCCGAGCGCCCGATTTCCTCTTCGGTCAGATCGGGTACGACCTTTTTAATGTCTTCGGTGCCGTGATGAACCATGCGAAATCCGCCACCGGTAAACGCGCTATTGCCGCCACGTTTGTCCTCGGGGGCGCGTTCGAGCACCAGCACGCTCGCACCTTTCTCACGCGCTGAAAGGGCTGCACAGAGGGCGGCATTGCCGCCGCCGACCACTACTACATCATAGGTTTGATTGCTCATGAAAGCTCCATGCCACCGGCGCAGGCCGGCGTCGTACTTGTTGCGTCGAAGAATTTGCGATTGCGGGATTGCGCGCGGGGAGCATCTTTGCGCAGCGGATCGTGCATCACATCCAGCGTTGAGAGTACGTATAATGTGCGCGCTCGTCAATGCGCGCACTGCGCACTTCACACAGGAATTTTGCATGAAAGAAAAAATGTCGACCCGCCTGCGCGGGCTCATACACCGCAAGGATCGCGTGCTGGCGATCCTGCATCCGCCCACCGCAGTGCATGCGCGCATTATGGAGAAGGCCGGCTGCGAGGCGGGCTTCGTCGGCACCGGCGGCGTGGTCGGTGCTTATACCGGTCTCGCTGACGTCGGTGCGTTGTCGATGATCGAATGCGTGCAGATTGCTGGCTGGATTGCGCAGAGCGCAGGTTTCCCCATCATCATGGATGGCGATACCGGTCACGGTGGTGTGATGGCGGTGCGCCGCATGATCCGCGAATGCATACGCGCCGGCATTGCCGGCGTGCGCATCGATGACCAGCCGATCGAGGGCAAGCGCCGCACGCAAAGCGCTGGTATGGAAGTGGTGCCGATCGAGCAGGCCATCGCGCGCTACCGCGCCGCGGTGGACATGAAAAACGAACTCGATCCGGATTTTGTGGTGATCGCCCAGTGTTATGCGCGCGATGCTTCCAACAGCAGTCTTGAAGATTGTATGAAACGCCTGAAGGCCTATCGCGAGGAAGCTGGTGTTGATTGGGTGCAACTCGAGTCACCGCACTCGATTGACGAAATCAAAATGGCGCGCGCCGCGGTGGATGGGCCGTTTTCGTTCATGAAAGGCAAGTTGCCGCGTTATCTGGGTTTCAAGGAGCACCTTGAGTTGGGCGTGAACATTGCCTGGTATCCGGGCTTTACCCACCATGTGACCTGGGCTGCGCTGTGGGATTTCATGCAGGCGTTTCAGGAGAAGGACGTCGGTGCGTGGGACGATTTCATCGCTGCGCGTGAAGGCCATCCCTACCCGATTCCGGAAGTCGGCAGCGATGGCGAAGGGCTCGCCAAGCAGCGCGAGCTTGAAGAGAAATATTTCTCCGGTGCGGCGCTGGAGAAATACCGCAAATAGTCTTCAGCCCAGCGTAAAGGCTTCGTTGGCCGAGGTCAAAAAAGTGGTGCCTGCAAGCGGCGCACCGCCGGCGCAATAAATCGCGTTGCCGATCGCCACCGCACCGGCACCGTGGCGCGGTGTCGGCAGCGCTGCGTAACTTTCCCAGCGGTCTGTCTTGCCATCGTACGCTTCGTTCTGGCCGTGCACCTTGCCGGCCGATTCGCCGCCGATTACAAAAATTTTCTCGCGCAGCACGGCGGTGGCGTGGCCGTTGCGCGGCGTCGGCAGCGGTGCGCGCTTTTCCCAGCTGTCAGACTTCGGTTCGTAGACGTGATGGAGATCGGTATTACGGTTCGATCCGTCGAAGCCGCCGCCCATCACATGGATGCGGCCATTGAGGACTTCGGCGCCGGCATGATCGCGTGGATCGGGCAGTGGCGCGCGCGTTTCCCAGCGGTCGGCGACCGGGTCGTAGACTTCGTGCCAGTCCACGCTTTTGCGGATATCGCGTCCGCTGGCGCCGGCGATGACATGGATTTTTCCCTGCAGGTTCACCACACAGGCAGCAGCGCGTGCGCGCGGCAGCGGTGCGATGCTGCGCCATTCGCCTTTGGCGATATCGAAGGCAAACGCGTCTTCATGCGGCAGCCGGTTCTGTTCGATAAAACCGCCGATTGCGTAGAGCAGGCCGTTGGCGGTTGCCACCCCGATGTGGCTGGCGCCGCGTGGTAGTGCCGCGGCTTCGCTCCACACGTTTTTCGCCGCGTCGTAAATGTGGTGGTAGGCGCGATCAACACGCAAGTTGCCAAAGCCGCCGACAACATGCATGCGACCGTTCCAGGCGGCCGCCGAGGCCATTTCGCTGCGTGGGAAAGGCAGCGGGGCGCGCACGTTCCAGCGACCCTGCTGCGTGGCGCGTGCTGCGCTGCTCTCGAATTGTTTTTGTGCTTCGGCATTGGCGGGCAGACGCAGGATCGAGGCGTCACGCACATGCATGATGATCGCCTCGGACGTTTGCGCGCGGGTCAGTGTCGGTGCGCTGACCAGTGCGGCCAGCGCTGCTTTGATGAGGGTTCTGCGCCGAGGCGAGGGGATTAGAGGCATGGTGGCGGGCTGCTTGGCGCGGTGTATTGCTGCTGATTGTTATCCAGGGACGACGGTAGGCTGATTTTTCGGTGCGTGCTGTTGCTTGCTATGCGCCAGTGGCAACCGGGCGGCGCGGATCGCTGCACCACTCGCTCCATGAGCCTGGGTAGAGGCGCGAACCGCCAAGGCCGGCGACTTCCATCGCCAGTTGATTGTGGCAGGCGGTGACGCCCGAGCCGCATTGGTGCACCACCTGCGCTGGCGGGGTGTCACCGAGTAGGGCGAGAAACTCTGCTCTGAGGGCGGCGGCCGGTTTGAAACAGCCGTCTGCGCCGAGATTGCTTTGGAAGAAACGGTTGCTGGCCCCCGGTATATGTCCGCCCACCGGATCGAGCGTTTCGTTCTCGCCGCGAAAACGGTCGGCGCTGCGGGCGTCGATGATGCGCGTTTCGTGGTGACCGAGTGTGGCTTCGATAAAAGCCGCATCGACGCGCATGCCGGCCACTGGTGTGCCGTGGAATTGCGCGGCCGTGATGGCCGGTAAGTCGGCGCTGACCGGCTGGCCGGCCTTGAGCCAGGCGTTCCAGCCGCCGTCGAGTACCGCCACGCTGTGGTGACCGGCCTGGCGCAGCATCCACCACAGCCGCGCCGCAAAGGCACCGCCGCTGCCGTCATAGGCGACGACCTGCATGTGATTCGACAGGCCGAGTGCGGCGAGGCGCGCGTAAAACTCGTCGGCATCCGGTAGCGGATGGCGGCCGTTACGGCTGGTTTTGGCGCCGGATAAATCGTGTTCGAGATGTAAGAGGCGGGCACCACTAATATGCGTTTGTGCGTAAGCACGACTGCCGGCTGCGGGATCAACGAGATCGTAGCGGCAGTCGAAGACGATCCATTGCGGATTGTGCAGATGTGCGGCGAGATCGGTGACGCTAATGAGGGCGGTAAACACGGGGTTCAGATGTTGCCGCAGATGGTGCGATGTCTCATGGGCGGTTCAACTCCATTATGGGTTTGCGGCGGTGTCACCAATCAATCCTGCGCTTGCAGTTCGCGCCGCAAAAACTCGTGGAAATGCAGCATGCCGTCTTCCATCGGCGATTGATACGGCCCGACTTCGCTGACGCCCTGTTTGTAGAGCGCGCGGCGGCCTTCGGTCATGCGCATGCAGATTTCGTCATCTTCGACGGTGGTTTCCTCGTAGGCAGCCTGCTCGGCCTCGACAAACTCACGCTCAAAGAGGGCGATGTCTTCGGGGTAATAAAACTCGATGACGTTGCTGCAGGCTTCGGGGCCGCGCGGCACGATGGTGCTGATCACCAGCACATGCGGATACCACTCGACCATGACGTTCGGGTAATAGGTCAGCCAGATCGCGCCGTGCGGCGGATTGCGGCCCTCGTTGTGGCGCATCAACACGTCCTGCCATTTCTGGTAGACCGCAGTGCCGCCGTGCACCAGCCCGGGCTTCACGCCGCAGGTCTGCACGCTATACCAGTCGCCGAATTCCCATTTGAGGTCGTTGATGGCGACGAAATTACCGAGCCCCGGATGAAACGGTTCGACGTGGTAATCCTCGAGATAGACCTCGATGAAGGTTTTCCAGTTGCAGGCGTATTCGTCGATTTGCACGCGGTCGAGCATGAAGCCTGAGAAATCGAGATCCTGTTTGACGCCGAGTTTCGCCAGATCGCGCAGCACATCGCGCTTGCCGTTAAATAACAGTCCGTTCCAGTTTTGCAGCGGTGAGGTGCCCAGATCGAGGCAGGGATTGCCGGGAAAGTGCGGCGCGCCGAGCAGTTTGCCGTCGAGCCCGTAGGTCCATCGATGCAGCGGGCAGACGATCGATTTGGCGCTGCCACGATCCTTGAGAATGATGGCCTGACGGTGACGGCAGACATTGCTGATGAGTTGCACGTCCTGCTCGCCGCGCACCAGGGCCTTGCCGTTGTCGAAACGTACCAGCACCTGATAATCACCGCGGTTCGGTGTCATCAGTTCGTGGCCGACATAGCCTGGGCCGCGCTCAAACAACAGTTTTTGCTCGAGGGCGTAAATCTGCGGGTCGAAGTACCAGGGGATCGGAAGCTGCGGCGAAGTCTTGGTCAGCGCGAGTAAGGTCGCCAGGTCGGACATACGGCGTATTCTCTAATCAGGAAGTGACGGGGCCGAGCAGCATCGATTCTGATGAATGCTCTAAAACCATTTGTTTACAAGCCCTTAGATAAGTCGCTATTTTCCCCGTATTTCGTGGCGAGGGCAACAGTAATTTCCGCTGAGCGTTGTATCCCGCTGTTTATTTGAAATAAATATTTGTGGCGTGGCGATTGCGCCGGTTCCGCCGCGTAGCCGCTGTCAATCGCGTGGTGGCATCGAGGTGGCGGGGGCGCAACAATCGGCTGATGATTTTGCCGTGCGTTATTTTTTAAAGCGGTCGCCATCGGCGATCGAGGGCGAGTCGTCGGGCGTATTCATTTCATGCGGCGCGGCCCAAACAATTTTCAGCGTGTATCGACGGGGCGGCATGGGGTGTGTCCGGCTTGCTGCCGGCCTTTGCACTTCATTAGCCTAAGGAGCGGCGGCTTGACGGGGGCCTGCCCCGCCGCGCGGCGCAGTGTTGAATGGTTTTTCCTTGCGTGTTTCGTTGACCGCAAGGCTCTGATTGCGCTATGTTCGCGGTTTAACGCGACCGCCGCTTTCGGTCATGCCCAAGATAGAAAAATCCGATAAAAGTCCGACCTACGAGAGTGCCTTGAATGAGCTTGAAGGCATCGTCACGCGCATGGAAGACGGACAATTGACGCTGGAGCAGTCGCTGTCCGATTACAAACGCGGCGCTGAAATCTTGAAATTCTGCCAGGCGCAGCTTGCCGACGCACAACAGCAGGTCAAGGTTCTGGAAGCTGGCGTGTTGAAAAACTTTGCCGCCGACGATGACGACGAATCCACCTGATTTCCAGCGCTGGACCGCCAGCCTGCAAGCCCAATTTGAATCCCGCATCGGCGCCTTGTTGCCGGCGGCGGATAGCGCACCGCAGCGGTTGCACGCAGCGATGCGCTCTGCCGTGCTTGGCGGCGGCAAGCGCGTGCGGCCCTTGCTGGCGTTTGCCGCCGGCGAAGTGACGCAGGCCGATGTCGGGCGTGTGATGATTGCCGCTGCGGCAGTCGAAATGATCCATGCCTATTCATTAGTACACGATGACCTGCCATGCATGGATGACGACGTACTTCGCCGCGGCAAGCCGACCTGTCATGTCGAATACGACGAGGCGACTGCGTTGCTGGTCGGGGATGCGTTGCAGAGTCTTGCGTTTCAACTGCTGGCGGAACACCGTCTGGCGGACGATCCTGCCGCCCAGCTAGAAATGGTCAAGCTGCTGGCGGTGGCTTCGGGTTCGCGCGGCATGGCCGGCGGACAAGCCATCGATCTGGCGGCCACCGGCCAGTCGCTGACGCTGCCTGAACTCGAATTCATGCACATCTGCAAGACTGGTGCGATCATCCGTGCCGCCACCTTGCTCGGTGCGCATTGCGGCAATGCACTCGATCCGCAGGAACTCGCCCGGCTCGATCATTTCGCCAAATGCATAGGCCTGGCTTTCCAGGTCGTGGATGATGTGCTCGACATCGAGGCATCGACGGCCCTGCTCGGCAAAACCGCCGGCAAGGATGCGCAGCACAACAAGCCGACCTACGTTAGCCTGCTGGGTGTCGCCGGGTCGAAAAAACTCGCTGGCGAACTGCGCGCCGATGCACTCGCGTCGCTTGAGGTGTTTGGCGAGCGCGCACAACGGCTGCGCGAACTGGCCGACTTTATCGTCTTACGAAAGTTCTGATGTACGAATTGTTGAATATCATCAACGAGCCGGCCGATCTGCGCAAGCTTGATCGCCGCGATCTGCCGCAACTGGCAAAGGAGTTGCGCAGTTTTTTGATCGACTCGGTGAGCAAGACCGGCGGTCATTTGTCGTCGAACCTGGGTACCGTCGAACTGACCATCGCACTGCATTATGTGTTCGATACACCGCATGACCGTTTGGTTTGGGATGTCGGACACCAGACCTACGGTCATAAAATTCTCACCGGACGGCGCGAAGGCATGAGCCGTTTGCGTATGTGGGAGGGCATCTCTGGTTTTCCGCGGCGTGAAGAGAGCGTCTACGACACCTTTGGGACCGCCCATTCGAGCACCTCGATCAGCGCCGCGTTCGGCATGGCGATCGCCTCGCGACTGGCCGGGATCAAACGCAGCGTGGTGGCCATCATCGGCGACGGTGCGATGACCGCCGGCATGGCATTCGAGGCGATGAACAACGCCGGTGACAATGACGCCGATATTCTGGTCATCCTCAACGACAACGAAATGTCGATCTCGCCACCGGTGGGGGCGCTGAACAAATATCTGGCCAAGCTGATGTCGGGGCGCTTTTACGCCGCCGCCAAGCGCGCCAGCGCACGCGTGCTGGGAGATCTGGCCAAGCGCGCCGAAGAGCACGTCAAGGGCATGGTGACGCCGAGCACGATGTTTGAAGAGTTCGGTTTCAACTACATCGGCCCGATCGACGGCCACGATCTCGACGCGCTGGTGCCGACACTGAAGAACATCCGTGAGTTGAAGGGGCCACAGTTTTTGCATGTGGTCACGCGCAAGGGGCAGGGCTACAAGATGGCCGAGGCTGATCCCGTGTTGTATCACGGCGTCTCGAAATTCAAACCCGACGACGGCATCGTCGGTGGCAAGGGCGGCGGCAAGCCGACCTATACGCAGGTCTTTGGCGACTGGTTGTGCGATATGGCGGCGCTCGACCAGCGTCTGGTCGGCATCACGCCGGCGATGCGCGAGGGCTCGGGTATGGTGCGGTTTTCGGCCTTGCATCCCGAGCGTTACTTTGACGTCGGTATTGCCGAGCAGCATGCCATGACCTTTGCCGCAGGACTGGCCTGCGAGGGCAGTAAACCGGTGGTGGCGATCTATTCGACATTTTTGCAGCGTGCCTACGATCAGTTGATCCACGACGTGATGCTGCAAAACCTGCCGCTGGTGCTGGCGATCGACCGCGGCGGCGTGGTGGGGGCTGATGGCGCCACCCATAACGGCAGCTTTGATTTGAGTTATCTGCGCTGCCTGCCGAACATGACCGTGATGGTGCCGTCCGACGAGAATGAATGCCGGCAGATGCTGTTTACTGCGTTTCAGATGAATACGCCGGCGGCGGTGCGTTATGCGCGCGGCAGCGGTCCGGGCGTTGAAGTGAAAAAGGATATGACCGCCTTGCCGCTGGGCAAGGGCGAAATCCGCCGCCAGGGCAAGAAAGTCGCGTTGTTGTCGAAGAAGGTCGCGATCCTCGCCTTCGGCAGCATGCTGGCGGTGGCGCTTGAAGTGGCTGAAGAAATCGATGCCACGGTGGCGAACATGCGTTTTGTTAAACCGCTCGATGAAGCACTCGTCGCCGAGCTGGCCGCCAGTCATGATGTGCTGGTGACTATCGAGGAGAACGCGGTTGAGGGTGGTGTGGGCGGAGCGGTGCTTGAATCCTTGCAACGGCAGGGTATCAAGGCCGCGGTACTGGTGCTCGGTTTGCCCGACCGCTTTATCGATCATGGCGATCCCGCCCTGCAGCTGGCCGCTTGCGGACTCGATCGGGCCGGCATACTGGCTTCCATCCGCGCCAGGCTTGCCGCCTAGGCAGGTAGTATACTGGCGCGTTCGTTTTACCCAACCACGGTGGTCTCATGAGACGACGCGCAGCAGGCGTAGAGTCGGCCGTCGACGAAGTCGACGGCTATACAAAAATCGATCAATACAATCCGCGTAGCGTCGCCAATATCGCCGGCCATTTTCATGCGATCCTCGGTGAACTCGGTGAAGACCCCGCGCGTGAGGGTTTGGCGAAGACTCCGGAACGTTATGCCAAGGCGATGCATTATCTGACGCACGGCTATGATCTCGATCCGGCGGAAATTCTGCGTTCGGCGATGTTCAGTGAAGAATACCGGCAGATGGTGATCGTCAAGGATATCGAGGTCTACTCGATGTGCGAACACCATGTGCTGCCGTTCTTCGGCAAGGCGCATGTTGCGTATATTCCCAATGGCCGGATTGTCGGTTTGTCAAAGATCCCGCGCGTAGTCGACGCATTTGCGCGCCGCCTGCAGGTGCAGGAACGTTTGACGACTGAAATTCTGAACTGTATTCAGGACACCTTAAAGCCGCTGGGTGTGGCGGTGGTCATCGAGGCGCAGCATATGTGCATGGTGATGCGTGGCATTCAAAAGCAGCATTCGGTCGCCACCACCTCGGCCTTCACCGGGGACTTCGAAGAGGAAAAAACGCGCGCCGAATTCATCCGCCTGATTACGCGCGGTAACGACTGAATCAACCGAAGGTGAGCAAGTGATGGCTGTGAAAAATCCCACTAGTGAATCCGTGATCGAGCAATTGCTGCCGGTGGTGCGCCGTGGCGGCCTGCTGATTCTGGTGGATGATGAGGACCGCGAAAACGAAGGTGATCTTTTTGTCGCCGCCGAGCGTGCCACTGCCGAGGTGATCAATTTCATGGCCGGTCATGCGCGCGGACTGGTATCGCTGGCGCTGACCGAGGGACGCATGCGAGAACTCGGGCTCGCCTTGATCGCCGATGAACAGGGTAATCAGACCAAGTTTGGTACTGCCTTCGCGACGCCGATCGATGCGCGTGAGGGCGTTGGCTCTGGCATGTCGGCGCAGGACCGCGCCCGCACCATTGCGGTGGCGATTGCCGACGGCACGCAGCCCGGCGATCTGATCCGTCCGGGTCGTTTGCAGACGCTGCGCGCGGTCGACGGCGGCGTGTTGGCGCGGCGCGGGCATACCGAGGCGGCGGTCGATCTGGCACGTTTGGCGGGCCTCAGGCCGGCCGGTGTGATCTGCGAAATCATGAAAGACGACGGCAGCATGGCGCGCATGCCGGACCTGGAAAAATTCGCGGCACAGCATCAGATTCCGGTGTTGCGTATCGCCGATCTGGTTGCCTATCGTAAACACGAACGGCAGATCCGGCGCAAATCCGAAACGGTGTTGCCGACCCGCGCCAGCGGTAGCTGGCGCTTCATGGTCTACAGCGATGATCTGGAGACCACGCCGGTGGTGGCGATGGTCAAGGGCGAGATCGGTGCCGACACGCCAGTGCTGACGCGTTTGCATTCACAATGTCTGACCGGCGATGTCTTTGGTTCCGAGCGTTGCGATTGTGGCGAACAGCTCGAAGCGGCGATGGCAAAAATCGAGGCCGAAGGTTGCGGCGTCATTATTTACATGTTCGATGAGGGCCGTGGTATCGGCCTGCTCAACAAGATCCGCGCCTATGCGCTGCAGGATCAGGGCCAGGACACGGTCGAGGCTAATCACGCGCTTGGCTTTGCTGCCGACATGCGCGACTTCAAGATCGGTGCGCATATCCTCTTCGACCTTGGCGCACGCAAGGTGCGTTTGATCACGAACAACCCGGAAAAGGTCAAGGCGCTGGAGGATTACGGTCTGACGGTGAGTGAGCGCGTAGCGATCGACATTGCGCCGCGTGAAGCCAATCGCCGCTATCTGGATACCAAGCGCAGTAAGTTCGGCCATCTGCTGTCGCTGGCCGGGGCTGCCGAGAAGTCGGGGCATGAGGCCCAGTAACAGGGCTAGTAGCGTTTGGTCAGCACCATGCGCTCGCCGTCGCGCTTCATTTCCATGCGGTTGAGAAAGCTGTTGCCGAGTAATACCACCGGCAGATTGTCGCCGACGTGTACCACACCGTCGACATTGTGCAGCGTGATGTCGCCGACTTTGACCGTATCAAGCTTGACGCGGTAAACGGGCACCACGCCGTTGGCGGTCGAGGAAAACGATTTCTGTCCGTTCAGGTAGTTGATGCCGAAGCGTTTGGCTTCCGAGCTGCCGAATGAAATAAACGAGGCGCCGGTGTCGACCAGAAATTCGACGGCGACGCCATTGATTGCGCCGTTGGCAATGAAATGACCGCCGCGGCCGGCGCTTAGCGTCACACTCTGCATGCCGGTATTCGCGCCGGCCCCGGCGCCCAAACGTCCGGACTGGCCCATGGTCAGCGTTTGCCGGCTGCCGCCAAATTCGATCACCGCGGTCTCGCCCGCAACACTCAGGAGTTTGATGCCGTCAGAGGTGGTTTCGCCGGTGCTGATCCAGCGCGGCTTGCCGCCGTCGACGGCCACCAGCACCCTGTTGCCAACGATACCGTTGATGTTGATCTCGGCGGCATGCGTCACCGATGCGCAGGCCAGCATCAGCAGGCCTGCCGCAGTATGATTTAGCACAGCACGCCCGCGTTTGGTCATGATCATGGTTGAATCCGCATGAATCCCGTCGCAATATTCCGGTATTTCCCGATTGAAGGCCCGGGCTATTTTGCCACTTTCCTAGGGTGTCACGGCATCCCGTGGCAGCTGATCCGCATCGATGCTAGTGATGCGGTGCCATCCGACATCAGTGCATTCAGCGCTCTGGCCTTCCTGGGCGGGCCGATGAGCGTCAATGATGAATTGCCGTGGATCGCGCCGGTGCTGGCCTTGATACGCGCTGCGCAGGTGGCCGATATGCCGGTGCTCGGTCACTGTCTCGGCGGACAGCTGATGGCGAAGGCCCTGGGTGGGACGGTATCGCGTAACCCGGTCAAGGAAATCGGCTGGGGTGATGTAATGGTTGCGGATGATGCCGAGGCAGCGCATTGGTTTGGTCATGCGGCGCTGTCGTTTCGTTCGTTTCACTGGCACGGCGAAACCTTCACCATTCCACCAGGCGCGAGGCGCCTGCTGTCGAGTGCGCATTGCGTAAATCAGGCGTTTTCCCTGGGCAACAGCCTCGGCATGCAGTGTCACATCGAAATGACACCGCAGATGATCGACAGTTGTTGCGAAAGCGGCGCGCGGGAGATCGCGCGGTCTGCGGATAGTCCTGGCGTGGAGCAGGCGGCTGAGATCAAGGTTGATCTTGATGAGCGCTCGCGCGGTTTGCATGCGGTTGCCGGCGGCGTTTATGTGCGGTGGATTGAGGGGGTGAGGCGCTAACGGGAATTGAAGTTCGGCGCTTGATTTTGGCCGGAGGCAGCCCGGCAGCTGCTTACGTTCTCTTGGGCGGTCAAGAGAACGTAAGCAAAGAGAAGGCCGCCCCGGTTCGCCGGTCCTTCTGATTTCCCTGCGCTGCTTGGCGGCTCTCAGGGGCATCGTTGCTGCTGTGTAGTGGTCAGTCGCGGAAATTCTTGAACTGCAACGGGACTTCTTCGATCGAGCGCTTCATCAGCGTGATCGCGTCCTGCAACAGGTCTTTCTTGGCGCCGGAGACCCGCACCGTGTCGCCCTGTATGCTGCCCTGAACTTTCAGCTTGCTGTCTTTGATCACGCGCACGATCTTCTTCGCAAGTTCCTGTTCGATACCGTTACGCACCTTGAGCGGTTGCTTGACGGTATCGCCGGCGGATTTTTCCACCGTGCCGGGGTCGAGTGCGCGTGCATCGACGCCGCGCTTGGTTAGCTTGCCAATCAGCACGTCCTTGACCTGCGCGAGCTTGAAATTGTCATCGGCAAAAACCATCAACACGGTTTCTTCACCCTGTTCCTGGATTTCGACGCGGGCGTCCGAGCCTTTGAAGTCAAAGCGGTTGGTGACTTCCTTGTTGCATTGGTCGACCGCGTTCCTGATCTCGACCTTGTTGACTTCTGAAACGATATCGAACGATGGCATGCCGTGTTCTCCCCGTAGTTACCGTTTTTTTAAAGTGACTGTTTGCACAATCGCCGGCAGCGCGGTCGAGTCGTCAAACTCGGCGGCGGCCTCTACCGCGCGCAATGCAATCTGTTCGGCAGAAAGTTTTGGATCATCGTAGATCCCGTACATCGCGCCGAGTGCCAGATCGGTGCCGCTGCCGATGGCGTAGAACTTGATGTATTCCTGCACCGTGCGATGGGCGCCGACGCCGAAGATGCCGTGTGGATTGGCGATCAGTACATCGAAGCGGCTCGATTCGATGGTGTCGTCCTTGTCGCCGCCGGTGACGAGAAAATACTGGTCCTTCAGCGCGCTGTGCAGCGCCTGCCAGGTCTTGAAGATGTTCAGCGTGGTGTCGAAACGCGGCTTGATCTTGGGGCGCGAAAAGTAATCGCGCATGATGATCTTGAAGGTCGCGCCACCGGCGGCACCGATCCAGCTGTCGCCGGCGCGCACGATCTTGTCGTTGTTCGCGATGTATTTCGCCGACTCCTTGCCGCTGCCCCATTTGGTCAGGGTGTCGGCGGCGATGGCGGCGATACCGTTCTTGCGGACGACGACGATGGTGGTCATGCGTGGTTCGGCTTAACCGAAGTGGCAGACGTAATGCAGCGTCTCGAGGGCCTCGATATCAAACGAACTGTTGGCGGGGACGTTGAAACGCTCGCCAGCGCCGTACGCCCGCGGCTCGCCGCCGGGCAACGTGACGTGGCAGCGTCCCTCGACGATTTCCATGATCTCTGGTGCGCCGGTATTGAAGGTCAGTTTGGACGGCAGAATCACGCCGACTGATTTGCGGCTGCCGTCGGCCAGCTGCACGGAGTGGCTGACGCACTTGCCGTCGAAGTAGACATTGGCTTTTTTGATGACGCTGACGTTATCGAGCTGTGACATAGGGGCTCCAAATCAAAATTATCTCGACAGAGGACACGGACAGCACAGAGTTCGATGCGGGAACGTTACGCTGCGGATTTTCTCTGTGTCCTGTGTGACCTCTGCGGCTATTTTTTCTTTTTTAAATTGGCGGCGATGCGCATGCGCAGCGCGTTGAGCTTGATGAAGCCGGCGGCATCCCTCTGGTTGTAGGCGCCGGCATCGTCCTCGAAGGTTGCGATGCGCGGGTCGAACAGCGAGTCGCCGTCGGAATCACGACCGACCACGATGACATTGCCCTTGTAGAGTTTGATGCGCACGTAACCGTTGACGTTGCCTTGCGAGGCGTCGATCATGGTTTGCAGCATGCGGCGCTCCGGGCTCCACCAATAGCCGTTGTAAATCAGCGAGGCGTAGCGCGGCATCAAATCGTCTTTCAGATGCGCGACTTCGCGGTCCAGTGTGATTGATTCGATGGCACGGTGGGCGCGCATCATGATGGTGCCACCGGGGGTTTCATAGCAGCCGCGCGATTTCATGCCGACATAGCGGTTCTCAACGAGGTCAAGGCGGCCGATGCCGTGTTTGCCACCGAGCTGGTTGAGTTTCTCCAGCACTTTGGCCGGCGTCATTTTTTTGCCGTTGATGCCGACGATGTCGCCCTTGCGGTATTCAATGTCGATGTACTCAGCGCGGTTGGGCGCTTTCTCTGGCGACACCGTCCAGCGCCACATCGATTCCTCGGGTTCGCGCGATGGGTCTTCGAGCATGCGGCCTTCGTAGGAGATGTGCAGCAGGTTCGCATCCATCGAATAGGGTGAGCCGGTTTTTTTCTTCATCTCGACCGGGATGCCGTGTTTCTCGGCATATTTGAGCAGGGTCTCGCGCGAGGTCAGATCCCATTCGCGCCACGGTGCGATGACGCGGATATTTGGTTGCAGCGCGTAGTAGCCGAGTTCAAAGCGGACCTGGTCATTGCCCTTGCCGGTGGCGCCGTGGCTGACTGCATCGGCGCCGGTTTTTTTCGCGATTTCGATCTGGCGCTTGGCGATCAGCGGGCGCGCGATCGAGGTGCCGAGCAGATACTCGCCTTCGTAGATCGCATTGGCACGGAACATCGGGAACACATAGTCGCGCACGAATTCTTCGCGCAGGTCTTCGATGAAGATTTCCTTCACGCCCATCTTCTTCGCCTTGGCGCGCGCCGGCGAGACTTCCTCGCCCTGGCCGATGTCGGCGGTAAAGGTGACGACTTCGCATTGATAGGTGTCCTGCAGCCATTTCAAAATGACCGAGGTGTCCAGCCCGCCCGAATAGGCGAGCACTACTTTATTGATGTCCGACATGCTGGGATCCGGAGGCGAAAAGGCGGGATTTTAAGCGTCTGCTGCAGTCAGGGCCAGCGGAATTAGCGCCTCGTTGGCTGCGTTGGCAGGCCTGTCGTTACGCCGGACGACGATGGAAAAATCGCCCGCTATCGGTCAAACTACGCCTCGCCTGCGGTGGCTATTGCCGGGGCTTTCCAAATTCACCAATCATGTCCGCCAAATGCTGCGCTGCCTTGGCAGGGGCGTGCGGTCATTTGGGCCGGGACGGCGAGGAGTGCTATGCGTTTAATCAATGCGGGTCTGGCAACAGTAGTGGCGGTTGTGATCGGTCTGCCGGTGGCGTACGCGCAGCCGGCGGTGCAGGGTGACTATCCGACCAAACCGATCCGCGTCGTCGTGCCCTATGCGGCAGGCGGGCCGATGGATTACATCGGCCGCACCCTGGGGCGCAAGATGCAGCACATCACCACGCTGGTGATCGACAACCGGCCCGGCGCCGGCGGTGCTCTTGGCAGCGATCTGGTGGCCAAGGCGGCGCCCGACGGCTATACGATGCTGCACACCTCTTCAAGTCATGCCAGCTTGCCGGTGATTACCAAATCGCTGCCCTATGACGCGGTAAAGGATTTCGCGCCGATCACCCTGATCGTCAACAGTGTCGGTTTCCTGCTGGTCACGCATAACGCCGTGACCTCCCGCACCGTGCAGGAATTCATCGCGGCGGCGAAGGCGCAGCCGGGCAAGATTACTTATGGTTCCGGTGGCGTTGGCAACGTCATGCATTTCGCTGCCGAATTGTTCAACGACAAGGCCGGCACGCAGTTGATGCATATCCCTTACAAAGGCGTGGGCCAGATCATTGTTGATTTGTCAGCCGGGCGTGTCGATAGTTGTTTCGGTCCGGCCACCGCGCTGTTGCCGCAAATCAGGGCCGGTCGCATCAAGGCCATCGGCATTACCGCGCCGACACGCTGGAGTGGTTTGCCTGACGTGCCGACTATCGATGAGTCGGGCGTGAAGGGTTATACCTATGTGCCATGGTATGCCTTGTGGTTTCCGGCGCGCACTCCTGCCGCCTATGTGACGCGTATCCGCAACGAGGTGGTCACTGCCTTGCAGGATCCCGAAGTGAAAACGGCGATGGGCGAGCAGGGTTTCGTGCCGGCGGGTTCGTCACCAGCGGAATTTGCCAAAGTGGTTATCGAGGAAATTCAAAGTAACCGTCGTCTCGCTGCAAAAATAAATCTGCAGCCCGAATAAGGTCGCAGCCGTAAACCATTTTTTTTTGATGAAAATGAAATCTTAATGTCACAACCACTTGAAGGAATCAGGGTTCTCGAACTCGGCAATTTTATCGCTGGACCTTTCTGCGGTATGTTGCTCGGCGATATGGGGGCCGATGTCATCAAGATCGAGCGCCCGGCGCGCGGCGACCAGACGCGCGCCATGCCGCCGCTGGTTAATGGTGAGAGCGCCAGTTTTGCCGCGCTCAACCGCAACAAGCGCAGTCTCGTGCTCGATCTCAAACAGCCGGAGGCGCGCGACATCGTGCTGGCGCTAGCGAAAAAGAGCGACGTATTTCTGGAGAACAACCGGCCCGGCGTACTCGACAAGCTTGGGCTGGGCGCGGCGCAAGTGCGCGCGGTCAACCCGGACATCGTCTACACCTCGGCCTCCGGTTTCGGCCAGACCGGGCCCTACCGCAAGCGTGCCGGCGTCAACCTGATCGTCGAGGCTTTTTCAGGCGCGCTGTCGGTGACTGGTTCACCCGACGACATGCCGATGCGCACCGGTGTGCAAGCCGCCGATATTTTCGGTGCCATGTTTTCGACCTACGCCACGCTGTGCGGCCTGATTGGCAAGTTAAGCGGCAAGGGCGGGCGTACTGCCGACGTTTCACTGGTTGAGTCGTCGATCTCCGCGGCCGCCTGGGAAACGGCGTTTTATCTGGCCACTGGCGAAGTGCCCGTGCGCTGCGGCCACCAACATCGTTTGAACACCCCCTATCAGCTGTTCGAGACCGCCGACGGTCACTATCTGGCGATTGGCACGCCGAACGATGAATTGTTCAAGCGCTTTATGGAAGCCGCCGGACTCGAGTCCTCGATTGCCGATCCGCGTTTTGCCACCTACGTGTTGCGCAAGCAAAACGAGGCCGGCTTGCTGGCACTTGTCACACCCGCTGTGCGCGAGCTAAACGCCGCTGCACTCGAAGCCTTGTTGATGGAGGCCGGCGTGCCGTGTTCGCGCGTCAATGATTTCAAGGAAGTGTTCGACGATCCGCACGTGCAGGCGCGCAAGGTGCTCGAAGAAGTCGAACATCCCATCATGGGCAAGATGCAAACCGTGCGCAACCCGGTGTTGTTTGATCGCGACAGTCCGTCGATACGCCGGCCCGCACCATTGCTGGCGCAGCACACTGCGGAAATTTTGCGTGAACTCGGCTATGACGATGCGCGTATTGCTGCGCTGGCGGCGGCGGGCGCGGTCATGCTGGCGAAATAATGGCCGGGCAAGGGAGCGCTGCTCCCTTGTCACGGAATCAGATTAGTATTCATTCATCGATTTAACTGGAGATCATCATGCGTCTATGGCGTAGCCTTTTGTTCGTGCCGGCCAATCAAAAGCGAATGCTCGATAAACTCGGTTCGCTGCCGGCGGACGGTTTTATATTCGACCTTGAAGACACGGTGCCGCCGCCTGAAAAAGCGAATGCGCGCGCCATGACGAAGGAGGCTATTGCAACGATCGCAGGTAATAAAAGCTGGGTGCGCGTCAACTCGGTGCCGAGCGGTTTTCTGCATGAGGATCTGGAAGCCTTCGTTGGTATGCCGGGTCTCGCCGGTTTCGTCGTGCCCAAGCAGGACAGCTACGGCGATGTGGCTGCGGTTGACCGCATGATCGCCAGCATCGAGACGGGCAAGGGTCTTGAGATCGGTGGCACGCCCATCATCGTCATGATCGAGAGTGCGGCGGGGGTGTTGTCGGCGCGCGAAATCATCAGTGGTGCCAAGCGTATTGAATCGGCGGTGTATGCCGGCGGCGAAGACGGCGACATGAATGTATCGCTCGGTGCCACCTGGTCGAGCGAGGGGCCGGAGATGATGTTCGTGCGGCAGTTTACTTTCGTCGCCGCGCGCGCTGCCGGAATTCACTATCCACTCGACGGCGTGTTCTCGAACGTGCGCGATGGCGAGGGCTTCAAGCGCGACACCCTGCTGTCGAAACGGCTCGGCTTTCGCGGTCGCACTGTGATCCATCCGACGCAAATCGAGGCGGCCAACGAAATTTACATGCCGACTGCAGTCGAGGTTGATTACGCCCACCGCGTGATCGCCGCGTTTGACGAGGCGTTGAGTCGCGGCATCGGCAGCACTACGGTTGACGGCAAGCTGGTGGACGTGGCGATGGCGAAGACCGCGCATAACATTCTCGAGCTTGTCGCCAAGATCAAGGCGCAGAACGCCTAGTTTTGTGGCGCCACTTCCAGTAGTGGCGCCAGTGCGGCGCGGCGCGGGGCGTTGTCGGCGTAGTTGTGCAGGCGTGTGCGCGTGGCTGGGGCATGCAAGGCCGGCAGTGCCTTCGCCAGTGCATCAAGCATGGCGGGGGTCAGGCGGTCGAGTTGCGGGCGGATGTCGCGTTGCAGATCCGGCGCGTCGCTGAATGCGGGTTGCTGCGCCGCCCGCCACTGCGCGAGGCGCGCGTTCTGAATCATCTTGGATGCCTCGATTTGCGCCTGGAAAAATTGTTTGGCCAGCGTCGGCTCAAGGCCATGACTGGCGGCCTGCGCGCCGATCGCATCGACGATTTCACCTTCGCGTTTGAGATCTTCGACCGCGGCACCTGAATTCCATTTGCTGCGCGCGACCTCTACGCCGATGGCCAGACGCTGATCAATCAGGTTGAGCAATGCGGTAAGGGGATCCGCGGTTGTGGCAGGCGTTGCGCAACCACCGAGCAAGGTGATGACCAGAGAGCCGAGTGCACAGGCTGCACGTAACGCCTTTATGCTCAACCCGTGCCCCTCACGTCATCAGACGATGGTGCGGCCGAGCAGTAGAAATTCGATTAGCGCTTTTTGAACGTGCAGACGGTTTTCGGCTTCGTCCCACACCACGCTTTGCGGGCCGTCGATCACCTCGGCGGCGACTTCCTCGCCGCGGTGTGCGGGCAGGCAATGCATGAAGAGAGCATCCGGTTTCGCCAGGCGCATCATGTCGCCGTCCACCTGCCAGTCTTCGAAGTCGCGCTTGCGTTCTTCGTTTTCCGCTTCAAAGCCCATGCTCGTCCAGACATCGGTGGTGACGAGATCGGCGCCACGCACGGCATCATGTGGATCGGCAAAGGTTTCAAAATGTGTGGGGTCGATGCCACCCAACGAAGCCGCCTCTATCTTGTAGCCCGGCGGTGTCGAGACGTTTACCTTGAAATCAAAAATCGATGCCGCCTGCAGCCAGGTGTAGCAGACATTGTTTGAGTCGCCGATCCAGGCCACGGTTTTGCCGCGCATGGACTGGCGATGTTCGATGTAGGTAAAAATATCGGCCATGATCTGGCACGGATGGTATTCGTTGGTGAGACCATTGATCACCGGCACGCGCGAATTCGACGAAAAGCGCTCAATGATCGATTGCTCAAAGGTGCGGATCATGATGACGTCGACCATGCGTGAAATCACGCGTGCAACGTCTTCGAGCGGTTCGCCGCGGCCCATTTGCGTGTCGCGTGTCATCAGCGTGATGACCGAGCCGCCGAGCTGGTTCATGCCGGCCTCAAAAGAAACGCGGGTGCGTGTCGAGTGTTTTTCAAACACCATCGCCAGCGTGCGGTCGACCAGCGGCTGGTAGGGCTCGTAGCGTTTGAATTTGTTCTTGATCCAGACGGCGCGTGCGAAAAGGTACTCGTACTCTGCGAGCGAAAGGTCCCTGAATTGCAGATAGTGGCGGAGTTCCATCGCTGACATATCCCGTGCTTTTAGAACCGCTCAGGCGGTTTTGGCTTTGGCCGGTGCGACGCGGTTGGCCGCGAGAAAGGCGGTGATCAGGGCCCCCAGCTGGGTGATGACTTGCTGCGCTTCGGCGCGTTGCATGGTCAGCGGCGGCAGCAGGCGCACCACGTTGTCGGCGGTGACGTTGATTAGCAATCCGTCGGCAAGCGCCAGTTTTACCAGTTCGCTGCATTCGATGTCGAGTTCAATGCCGATCATCAGGCCCTTGTTGCGGATTTCGCGGACACCTGCATGGCCGGCGAGCGCGGCGCGCATGCCGCTGTTGATGAACTCGCCAATAGCAACGGCGTTGGCCATCAGCTTTTCATCTTCAATGATCGACAGGGTTGCCAGCGCCGCGGCGCAGGCCAGCGGATTGCCGCCAAAGGTCGAACCGTGGTTGCCGGGTTTGAATACGCCGGTAGCACGGCCGGACACCATGCAGGCGCCGATCGGCACACCCGAGGCGAGGCCTTTGGCGAGGGTCATGACGTCCGGTTTGACGCCCGAGTGCTGGAAGGCGAACCATTTGCCGGTGCGACCGATGCCGCTCTGCACTTCGTCGAGCATCAGCAACCAGCCGTTGGCTTCACAGATCTCGCGCAGGCCCTGCAGATAGCCGTCGTGACAGATATTGATGCCGCCCTCACCCTGGATCGGTTCGACCAGCACGGCGACTACGTTATGGTTGTTGCCGGCCACTTTTTTGACTGCCGCAAGATCGTCGAAGGGCACGCGGACAAACCCCGGCACCAGCGGTTCAAAACCGGCCTGCACTTTGCGGCTGCCGGTGGCGGAGAGGGTGGCGATGGTGCGGCCGTGGAAGGCCTTCTCGAGGACGATGATAGCCGGCGTATCGATGCCTTTGCCATGACCGTAGAGTCGCGCAAGCTTGATTGCCGCCTCGTTGGCTTCGCAGCCTGAGTTACAGAAAAAAACCTCGTCCATGCCGGAGAGCGCGGCGAGGCGGTCGCCAAGTTGTTCCTGACGTTCGATTTCGTAGAGGTTCGATGTGTGCACCAGTTGCGCGGCTTGTTCACTGATGGCTTTGACCAAACGCGGATGGCTGTGTCCGACGCCGCAGACGGCAATGCCGGCGAGCGCATCAAGATAGCGTTTGCCCTGTTTATCCCAAAGCCAGCAGCCCTCGCCGCGTTCGAACGTGACGGGAAGGCGCTTGTAAGTGTGCATGATGTGCGACATTACGATTCAACCTCCAAAAGCATTACGGCGGCTGTCGCCGCCGTGAACCCTGAATTGATCCGCTGAATTTTAAATCATCGGATGCCTGACGATTAGTGTGTGCCAAACCCGCGCCGCGGCGCAAGTGAAATTTTGATTGCTGCCGCACTGGCAAACTCGCGGCCATGCCTACTGATGCACTCGAAATCGTTATTGTCGGCACCACCATCGAAGGATGCCAAGTTCAGGCCCTGCGATTGGGCCGAGCGTCTGTGTGGAATGATTTCGGTATTTGGTGAGGACCGACACCTCAGCTGTTCGCCTTATCTCCAACCCGTGGTTGCTGCGGGAGTGAAGTGCGTGGTGATCGATTGTCGGCTTGAGCACATCGATTCATCCGCCTATTCGTTCTTGCTCGCTTTCGCGCGCTATATCGAACTGATGCTGCGAACTGATGCTGCGAACTGATGCTGCGAACCGATGTTGTGATCAGGGCGGCGAGAAATCCGCCCGGAAGACGCGGCGCCTCGATTGGGCGCCGGCGTTGCTACGCCATCGCGTTGACGGCGGAGTTCAGGCGGCTCTTGTGCCGTGCTGCTTTGTTCTTGTGCACGATCTTTTTGTCGGCAATCGTATCGATCACTTTGCCGGCATCGCGCAGAACGCCATTGGCGGCGGCTTTGTCGCCGCCTTTGATGGCTGCCTGCACGCGTTTGATCGCACTGCGCAGTTTTGAACGCAAGCTTGCGTTTCGTGCGCGAACCTTCTCGCTCTGACGTGCCGCTTTTTTCGCTGATGCTGTATTTGCCATGGATTACCCCGCTGGCCGCCCCTTCTTTATCGGGACGGTTAAAAAGGGCGCTATGATACGAGCGTTCGACCCATTAAGCAAGCATACTCACCAGTTTAGCGCGACCACCCTAATCAGGGCATAACACCATGAATTTGTTGAAGGCGCTTGCCACGGTGAGCGGTATGACGCTGGTTTCGCGGGTCCTCGGCTTCGTCCGCGATACGGTCATCGCGCGCGCCTTTGGCGCCGGGGTCGCCACCGATGCGTTTTTCGTCGCCTTTAAGATTCCCAACCTGCTGCGGCGCCTGTTTGCCGAGGGGGCTTTTGCGCAGGCTTTCGTGCCGATATTGGCGGAATACAAGAACCGGCGTGGCGATGCCGATACCCGCATTCTGCTAGATCATGTTTCGGCGCTGCTCGCGCTCGCCCTTTTCGTCGTCACGGTGCTCGGCATATTGGCCGCGCCGTTTATCGTGCAACTCAGCGCCCCGGGCTTTGCCGCTGATACGCAAAAATTTGAACTGACGACGGTGCTGTTGCGCATCACCTTTCCCTATATATTTTTTATTTCGCTGGTTTCGCTCGCCGGCGGCATACTCAATACCTATGGCAAGTTCAGCGTGCCGGCGCTGACGCCGGCGTTGTTGAACGTTTCGTTTATTGTTTTTACGCTGTGTTTAGCCCCCTATTTTGATCCGCCGGTGAAGGCGCTTGCGTGGGGCGTGTTTTGTGGCGGTATTTTGCAACTGGCTTTTCAGGTGCCGCATTTGTGGCGGCTCGGCCTGTTGCCGCGTTTCAAACTTGACCTTGGGGACGAGGGCGTGTGGCGCGTGGTCAGGCAGATGGGGCCGGCGATTTTTGGTGTCTCGATCAGCCAGATCAGCCTGCTGATCAATATTATATTTGCCTCGTTTCTCGTTACCGGCAGCGTTTCATGGCTCTACTACGCCGACCGTCTGATGGAATTTCCAACCGGCCTCCTCGGCGTGGCGCTCGGCACCATCCTGTTGCCGAGTCTGGCCAAGCACCATGCCGACCAGTCGCTTGATGAATATTCCCGCCTGCTGGACTGGGGTTTGCGTCTGACGCTGATGCTGGCACTGCCTGCGGCCTGTGCGCTGGCACTGCTGGCAGTGCCGTTGATCAGCACACTGTTTCATTACGGCGAGTTTTCGGTCAACGACGTGCTGATGACGCGCAATGCGCTGGTTGCATACAGTGCAGGATTGCTCGGACTGATACTGGTCAAGGTTCTGGCCCCCGGATTTTATGCTCGGCAGAATATAAAGACACCGGTGAAAATCGCGCTGGTCTCGCTGGTGGCGACGCAGGTGATGAATTTCGCCTTCATATGGCATTTGCAGCACGCCGGCCTGGCGCTCGCAATCGGGCTCGGCGCCTGCCTTAACGCCGGGTTGCTATACCGTCAGCTGCGCGTGCACGGCATTTATACGCCGCAACCCGGATGGACTGTTTACACGTTCAAGATTGCGCTTGCCATCGCGGCAATGGGTGTTTGCCTGTGGTTTGCCGCCGGCAGCGGCGACGAGTGGCTGGCCGCTGCCGCCGACGTGCGGATACTGCGACTGGCCGGGGTTGTGCTGCTCGGCACGGCGGTCTACTGCGCAACGTTGTGGCTGCTCGGCTTTCGGCCGCGTGATTTTGTCCAGCGCACGGCTTAGCTTTCTCTTTAGTCAACCGGATTTGGTCGGCATGCGCGCCGTGCTACAATAGTCACATGAGTGCGTTGCCCTTTTTGTTTCCATCGCCCGGATCTTTTCTTTATTCTGCCGGAACGCGATCGTGATTCTCTACTTGAACGTATCCCGGGGCGCGTTCTACTCCATCTAAGCCGCGGTGCCGTGTGCATCGCCTGCCGCCGGCAATGTCCGGGCGGCCGTGCAGTGGTGCAGCCGATACCCTGGTTGTTTGGTACGGGAAGTTGCCGCGCTTATCTGTTTTATCAATTATGACCAAGGAGTAAACATGTCTGGACCATTTTTTTCGTTGCTGTTTTTGAAACATTGTTTTGCGCGGTTGGGGCTGGCCATGCTGGCGTTCTCATTCGCCGCCGGCGCGCATGCGCAGCAGGTGTTCAAGGTCACGACCATACCCGAGGAGGCAGCCAGCGAGCAATTGCGCAAGTTCGCGCCGCTGGTCAAATACCTCGAGTCTCAGCTCGGCACTAAGGTCGAGTTCATCCCTGTCACTGACTATCCGGCCGCGGTCGAGGCACTGGTCAACAAACAGGTTGATATGGTGTGGTTCGGCGGCTTTACGTTCGTGCAGGCCAAGATACGTTCGGGCGACAAAATCATCCCGATTGCGCAACGCGAGGAAGACGCGCAATTCAGCTCGGTATTCATCACCCAGACCGGGTCTGGCATCAAGGCTTTGACTGATCTGAAGGGCAAAAATGTGAGCTTTGGCTCGCAGTCCAGCACTTCAGGTCACCTGATGCCGAGGAGTTTGCTGCTCGACGCCGGACTCAATCCGGAGCGCGACTTCAAGCGCGTCGCTTTTTCCGGCGCTCACGATGCCACCATAGCCTCGGTGGTCAGCGGCCGGGTAGACGCGGCTGCGCTTGACATCACGGTCTGGCGGAAATTCGTCGAGGAAAAGAAAGTCGATACGGCGGTGGTAAATGTGTTTTACACCACGCCGCCGTATTTCAACTACAACTGGTCGGTGCACGCCGACATGCCTGTGGCGCAGCGCGAGCGCCTTACCAAGGCACTGCTGTCCCTCAACATGAACACTGCGGAAGGCAAGGAGATCCTGACTCTCGCCCGCGCGACCAAGTTTATCCCGACCCGGGCCGATAATTACAAGGGACTCGAGCAGGCTGGGCGCAGTGCTGGACTTATCAAGTAATTCGGGGTTGCGCATCGAGCTGGCCGCGCTTGCGGCCCGCCATCCGGCGGCGGCGAGCGACGCGCCGGCAGCGCTCCAGCCGCTGACGCTCGCAGTCGCCGCGGGCGAGCAGGTGGCTGTCATCGGGCCATCCGGAGCTGGCAAGACGACGCTGCTGCAGGCAATCGCCTGCGCGCTGCGGCCCGCTGCTGGTCGACTCCTGCTTGATGGCGAGGATCCCTGGTCGCTGCCGGTTGCCAGGCTGCAGCATTTACGCGGGCGGCTGTTTCTCGCGCCGCAGACGCCGCCTTTGCCGCCGCGCCAGCGCACTGTCACTTCGCTGCTGGCGGCGCGTCTGCCGCGGCAGTCGCTATGGACCAGCCTGCGTTCGCTGGTCTATCCGCTGGGCATAGACGAGGCGCACGAGGCATTGCAGCGTTTCGATCTGGCAGAGAAGCTGTGGTCGCGCGTCGACCGGCTGTCAGGCGGCGAGCGCCAGCGCGTAGGCCTCGCGCGCGCGCTGGTGGCCCCCGCCGGATTGTGGCTGATCGATGAGCCGCTGTCGGCGCTGGATCCGACCCGTGCTGCGATGGCGATCGACACTCTGACCGGTGCCGCGCGCGAGCGCGGGGTGACCTTGCTGGCGACGCTGCATCAGGTGGACGTGGCGGTCGCGCGGTTTCCGCGCATCATCGGCCTGCGCGAAGGTAAACTGGCGTTCGATCTGCCGGCCTCCGAGGTCACCCGTGATCACCTGTTGCGGCTGTATGCGCAGCACGAGCATGAACTGGCCGGCGCGCCGCCGCCGGGAACGGATGATAGGCCGCCGCCCTCCATGATTGTCTGCCGCTGATGGCTCCGGCGACCCCGCATCCAGCCTTGCGCGACCCGGCATGGACGGGACGTTTGTTCTGGACACTTACCGCTGCCGCGCTGCTGGTGCCAATGCTGTGGGCGACCGAGTTCAGGCCATGGATACTGTTCGAGCCCGCGAGCCTGCGCTCCAGCCTGCGCTTTATCGCGGAGTTTTTCCCGCCCAAAGGCGGGCGGGAGTTTCTGGCGCTGATTGCGTACGAGAGTTGGCGCACGGTGGCGATCGCGACCTGCGGCATGGCGCTGGCACTGCTGCTGGCGATCCCGCTCACACTGGCCGCAACCGCGGTGCTGTCAGTCTCTGCCCTGCCTGGACGTATGAATGCATTGCCGTTTGTCCTGCGCCAGGCCGTGCGCTGGCTGCTGATCGTGTTGCGCAGCGTGCCAGAACTGGTGTGGGCGCTCGTTTTTGTGCGCGTGGTCGGCCTCGGGCCGACCGCTGGCGTGCTGGCAATCGCACTGACCTATTCAGGCATGCTGGGCAAGGTCTACGCGGAGGTACTGGAGAGCGGCGAGAACCATGCGACCATTGCGCTACTGCGTAATGGCTCGGGGCGCCTGCAGGCATTCTTCTACGGCGTGCTGCCTACCAACGCCGCCGAACTGACCAGCTACACCATCTATCGCTGGGAATGCGCAATCCGTTCCTCTGCGGTGTTGGGTTTCGTCGGCGCAGGCGGTCTCGGCCAGCAACTCATCACGTCGCTCAAGATGTTCAACGGTGCGGAAGTCAGCACCATCCTGCTGGTATTCGTCGTGCTGGTAGGGGTGGCGGACTGGATAAGCGCGAAACTGCGGCAGGTGCTGGCATGAGGCGCGCATGAGCGCGACAGCGCCGCGTAATCCGTCCGGTGGCAAGCCCTACAGCTTGCCGCCGCCATTGATTCACGCGCGCTGCACTGCGTGCTGGATTGTGCTTTTTATACTATTGCTCACGACGGCGAGTTTTTTTTCGCTCAATCTGCAGTGGGGCACTTTTCTCTCGCTGGACGCGTTGCGCAAGATGGGGCGGTTTGCCTCCGAACTGCTCTCGCCGTCGACCGATGCCGAGTTCCTCGGCCGGCTCGCGGTGGCCGGTGCCGAGACTCTCGCCATGTCGGCTCTGGGTACGTTGCTGGCGGCGGTCGCCGGCCTGATGCTCGCGTTGCCAGCGAGCCGTGGCCATGCCGGGGACCAGGCGCTGGCGCGCGCGCCGACCCGTCTCGTGCTCAACGTGCTGCGCTCCGTCCCCGAACTTGCGTGGGCGGCGCTGCTGCTGATTGCCGCCGGACTCGGTCCGTTCGCCGGCACGCTGGCGTTGGCGGTGCACACGACGGGCGTGCTGGGCCGGTTGTTCGCAGAGGCCATCGAGAATACACCGCAAGGTCCGGCATACGCATTGCGGGTGCAGGGTGTGCCGGCGGGGCGGGTTTTCCTGTATGCAACCCTGCCGGCGGTGCTGCCGCAGGTACTGTCCTACTCGCTGTACCGCTGGGAAAACAATATTCGAGCAGCGGCGGTGCTGGGCGTGGTCGGGGCCGGCGGGTTGGGACAGATGTTGGCTTTCCACATGGGGCTGTTTCAAATGAGCGAAACCAGCTCCGTGCTGATCGCAATGCTGTTGCTCGTGGTTTGGGTTGATTTGCTTTCGTACGTGGCGCGCCGCGTGCTGGGGCGTTGATCTCAGCCCGTTAGCCGGCTCAGCGCGGGAGTCACAAGTCGTATTCGATGCCGGACCTGCCGTGCACCGCTGCATGGACGACTTTGCGGGTGAGGCGCGGCGCGAACATTTCGATGAAGTCGTAGGCGTAGCTGCGCAGGTAGGCTTTGCGCGGAATGCCGATACGCGTGGTGCTGGACTCAAATAGATGGCTGGCGTCCATCGCGCGCAGATTTTTATCCTGCTCTGGATCGAACGCCATTTCGGCCAGAATGCCGATGCCGAGGCCGAGCGCCACATAAGTCTTGATGACGTCAGAGTCGATCGCGGTCAGCACGACGTTGGGTGTCAGTCCCTTAACCTCAAAGGCGTGATTGATCTGCGAGCGGCCGGTGAAGGCGAAATCGTAGGTGATGATCGGGTAGCGTGCGATTTCTTCGATCGACAGTGTTTTGTTTTTCAGGATCGGGTGGTCGGGTGGGGCGATCACGCAGCGGTTCCAGCTGTAGCAGGGCAGCATGACCAGTTCGTCGAAATTGGCGATCGCTTCGGTGGCAATGCAGAAGTCGGCTTGCCCGCTGATGGCGAACTGGCAGGTTTGCATGGGGTTACCCTGCATCAAGCCGAGTTTTACATTGGGGTAGCGCTGACTGAAACGGCGGATCACCTCGGGCAGCGCGTAGCGGGCCTGCGTGTGGGTGGTTGCAATGATGAGCTTGCCGGCGTCCTGCGTTGAATAATCCTGCGCTGCCTGCTTCAGGTTTTCGGCTTCGTTGAGTATGCGTTGGGCGATTTCAAGGATGGCCCGGCCGGGCGGCGTCACCGCCACCACGCGTTTGCCGTTACGCACAAAAATTTCAACGCCGAGTTCGTCTTCGAGCAGGCGGATTTGCTTGCTGATACCGGGTTGCGAGGTATGTAGTTTTTCGGCTGCTGCTGAAAGATTCAAACCCTGCTTGCTGACCTCGATCAGATAGCGCAATTGCTGAATTTTCATGATGTTACATTCAAATAATCAACGGTTATTAGATTCTAACATAACAGTCTTACTGGATATAATAAGGCTTTGATACCATGCGGGTCGTTTGAAAACAAGCAGATAAAACATGTACATCTACGACGAAATTGATCAACGCATAGTTGATGACCGGGTCACCCAGTTCCGCGACCAGACGCAGCGTTTCCTGGACGGTCGCCTTTCCGAGGATGATTTCCGTCCCTTAAGGTTGCAAAACGGCCTTTATATTCAGAGATTTGCGCCGATGCTGCGGGTTGCTATTCCGTATGGTTTTCTGGCTACACGCCAATTGCGAGCGCTTGCTTACATCGCGCGCACTTGGGATCGCGGTTACGGCCATTTCAGTACGCGGCAAAACTGCCAGTTCAACTGGCCCAAGCTCGAAGATGTGCCTGAGATTTTGGCCAAACTGGCCACCGTGCAGATGCACGCCATTCAGACCAGCGGCAATTGCATCCGCAACACGACGGTTGATCATTTGGCCGGTGTGGCGCCGGACGAGATCGTTGACCCATTGGTCTGGTGCGAAATTCTCCGCCAGTGGTCGGCTTTCCACCCTGAATTCGCTTTCCTGCCGCGTAAATTCAAGATTGCGGTCAGCGGTGCAGAAACCGACCGCGCGGCGATCCAGGTGCATGACATCGGCTTGCAGGCGCAGTATGACGATAAGGGCGCGATCGGTTTCCGCGTCTACGTCGGCGGCGGCCTCGGCCGCACCCCCATCATCGGCACCGTCATCAAGGAGTTTCTGCCCTGGCAGCATCTACTGACTTTCCTCGATGCGGTGTTGCGTGTGTATAACCGCTACGGGCGGCGTGACAACAAATACAAGGCGCGCATCAAGATCCTGGTCAAGGAAACCAAGCCGGAGGTATTTGCCGCACAGGTCGAGGCCGAGTGGGCGCATTTGAAGGATGGCCCCGGCACGCTGATTGAAGAAGAAATCACCCGTATCAACCAGCGCTTCACACGGCCGGCTTATCAACAGCTCGACGCCTTGTCCTCCGGTCATGTGCTGGCGCTGGGGCGCGATCCGGCGTTTGCCAGTTGGGTGCGACGCAATGTTCATGCGCACAAGGTGGCGGGATATGCGGCGGTGACGCTGTCGTTGAAAAAAACCGGTGTGGCGCCCGGGGATATGAGCGCCGACCAAATGGATGCGGTTGCGGATCTCGCCGATCAATACAGCTTTGGCGGCCTGCGTGTATCGCACGAACAGAATCTGATCTTCGCCGACGTGCGTCAGGCCGACCTCTATGAACTGTGGGAAAAGGTGCGCGCACTCGGACTCGCCACGCCGAACATCGGTATGTTGAACAATATCATCGCCTGTCCTGGCGGCGACTTCTGTTCGCTGGCGATTGCGAAGTCGATCCCGGTGGCCGAGGCGATCCAGCAACGCTTCGACGACCTTGATTATCTCTACGATATCGGTGAGCTCGATCTGAACATTTCCGGGTGTATGAATTCCTGCGGCCATCATCACGTCGGCCACATCGGTGTATTGGGGGTCGACAAGCAGGGTGCGGAGTTTTATCAGATTTCAATCGGTGGCAATCAGGGCAACAACGCAGCGCTGGGCAAGGTG
>CAMDSO010000026.1 GCA_945906935.1 Bordetella parapertussis | reverse complement strand
TTCCTCGCCAGCGCGACGAGATCATTGATTGAACTGCCGCCGGGCAAACGCGGATTGGCGGTGACCACCATACCGGTCGTCGAGAACTGGCTCACCGCGACAAAATCGCGCAGCGGATCATAAGAGAGCTGTTTGTAGAGCGCGGGATTCACCGAATGTGTGCCGCTGTTACCCACCGCCCAGGTATGCCCGTCGGGCGCCGAACGCGCTACCAGATCCATCGCCACAATACCGTTGTTACTGGCACGGTTGTCGACAATGATAGTCTGCCCCAACACTTCGGACATCTTCGGCGCAAGCAGGCGGATCTGGGTGTCACCAGGACCGCCCGGGGTGGCCGGTGTCAGCGCGCGCACCGGACGCTTGGCGGCACCTTGTGCCAGCAGTTCCGGCGCTGCCAACAATAACGCAGCAACGGTAGTCATGCGCAATGCGATCATCATTACCATACCTCCTGCCAGTGCTCTTTGAGAGACAAATCATAACGCAGCCAGTTACAAAACCGCTGCCAAGGTTTAAGCAAAATTCCCAGATGCGCCAGATAGCAATGGCGGGTGGCGGGTATGCCATTGCGTCGCACGTTCATAAGCCGCACCGACCCGCAGCAGCATCGCTTCACCGTGCGCACGACCGGCAATCTGCACCGAAAGCGGCAATCCCTTTGATGAGAGGCCACACATCAAAGCCAATGCCGGGTTACCGGTAAGACTAAACACGTTGCGCGCCTGCCGCGCATAGGTGCGCGCCATCGTCTCTTCGTCATCAATGCGGCAGGGTGGATCCATCGCGTTGGCGACGATCAGCACATCGACGCCATCGAATGCCCTGCCGACGGCGTCGATCAACTCACGCCGCCGCTGTTGCGCCTCAATGTAATCACCCGCTGAAAGAAACGCCCCGGCCATCAGGCGCCGTCGGGAAGAGAGGCAATAATCAGCAGGCCGTTCGCGCAACCAGCGCGCATGCACCGCCCACGACTCAGCGGCCATGATGACGCGCTGGGCACCGTAAAAATCCTGCAGCGGCGGCAATGCCACCGTGCGCACGTCAGCCCCCTCCTGCGTGAGCACATTTGCGACCTGATCCAGTGCCGCCACGACTTCGGGGTCAGCAACAACATCGCATTCATGAAAAGCCCGCACATAGCCGATACGCAAACCACGCACGCCGCGAGCAAGCTCAGCGCCGGCAGATGGTACCGGACCAGGGACGCTCGCCGGATCAAGCGGATCGTGACCGGCGATTGCATCAAACAACAGCGCAATATCACCGACACTGCGCGCCATCGGCCCGACGTGATCCAGCGTAAAAGCGAGCGGAAAAACGCCGCGCCGCGAGACCGCACCGTAGGTCGGTTTCAAACCGCTCACCCCACAGGCACCAGCCGGATTACGCACTGAGCCGCCGGTATCGGTGCCGATCGCCAGCGGCACGAAACCAGCCGCCAATGCCACGCCACATCCTGACGACGAGCCGCCGGGATGGTAAGCCGGATTCCACGGATTGCGCGCAGGCGGAAACGGCAGATCAAAACTCGGACCACCGATGGCGAATTCATGCAGTGCGAGTTTGCCCAGAATGATCGCACCGGCGGCGCGCAAGCGTGCGATCACGGCCGCATCCTGCGCGGCAACATGTTCAAGCATCATTTTGGAATGGCAGGTGGTCGGCTGTCCGGCAACATCGATGATGTCTTTAACGGCAACCGGTACGCCGCACAGCGATGATTGCGCACAGCCGCTAGCCAGTGCGCGTTCGGCGAGATGTGCGGCATCAAGCGCGGCTTCAGCATCGAGACGAATAAACGCATTCAGCCGTGCATCCATCGCGGAGATCCGGGCGAGCAATGCGGTCACCAATTCAACCGGAGAGAGGCTGCGCGCGGCGTAGGCGGCTGCGATCTGCTGCGCGGACAGCCAGTGCAACTCGGTCATGGTACGGCTGGCCGCATCGGCGGCCAGGGTTCAACGGTCGGGTCTTGCGGAGCGCGCAGACTTTGCCGGGCCTGCCACGCCGCCTGAGCCGCTGCCAGCACATCCTGAGGAAACGCCTGCGCCGCGGTGGCGAGGCCCGCCGCTTGAGCTATTGCCAGCACTTCACTATCGGTCATCGCAGGCTCCGACACACTGGTGACCCGTGCCTTAACGCGGCCGCTTCAACAGGGCCTTCAGACGTTGCGGGGTCACCGGTAATTGCGTAACCACGCCGTGCAAACCAATCGCATCTTCGATCGCCGAGGCAATGACCGCGCCAACCGCGGTAATGCCGCTCTCCCCGCCGCCCTTGAGTCCGAGCGGGTTAAGCGGGCTCGGCGCATCCTGGGTCAGCAGCACATCGAGGTCCGGCACCACACTGATGTTCGGCAACATGTAATCGGCAAAGGTCACCGACAAGGGCTGGCCGTCAGCGTCATACACAAACTCTTCGAACAAAGCCCCCCCCAACCCCTGCACCATGCAGCCGGCGATCTGGCCTTCGACCAGCATCGGATTCACCGCCACGCCGATATCGAAGGACGCCAGATAGCGCTCGACCTTGACGCCACCGGTGGCGCGATCAACCTTGACAACGGCGACATGCGCGCCAAACGGAAACGACTCGTGCTCACATTCAAAAATGCCGTCAGCGGTAAGGCCTGGGGCGCGGCCTTTGGCAACCGCGCTGGCCGGCGACAGTTCTTTTGCAATTTGCGCCAGGGTCACCGACGGCGCATCGGGACGGTCGCGACGCACAATACGGCCGTCGATAATATCGAGCATGTCAGGGGTAGCTTCGAGAAAATCTGCCGCTGCCACCTCCAGCGCTTTTTCACGCAGCTTCAATGCCGCAATATGCGTGGCCGAACCGGTCATGATGGTCACGCGCGCCGCGTTCGCACCAAAACCATAATCAATAAGATCCGTGCGCCCATGTATGACCCGCACATTGCGATAGTCGACACCAAGTCCATCGGCACAAATCTGCGCCAGCACCGTCTCCATGCCCTGCCCCAACGAAGCCGCGCCGGTAACGAGTTCAACCGCGCCACTGACATCGACCGTCAGGCGCACGCCCTCAACCGGTCCCTGGCCGCTCTTTTCCAGAAAATAGGCGAGCCCAAGACCGACCGCCTCGCCGGCATTACGCCGGCGTGTCACATCACTGCGCAGGGCGTCCCAACCCACCCGCGCGAGCACCTTGTCGAGATGAGCGGCGTAGTCACCGGAGTCGAGCACCACCGGCGTGCCCGATACCGTCATCGGTCGTTCAAACGGCATCAATGCATGCGGAACAAGGTTGCGCCGCCGCACAGCCAGGGGATCCATGCCAAGTTTGGTGGCAATCGCATCCATCACCCGCTCATGCACAAAAGTTGACTCAAATCGTCCCGGCGAGCGATAGGTTGCCGCCGGCGTCTTGTTGGTCAGTCTGAAGTGACCGGTGGTACGGAATGCCGGCACCAGATAGGGCCCGAGAAGTGTGCTCGCCGTGCCGTCAGCGACGCGTGCGCCGTGCGTGCGCACATACGCGCCCTGGTCGTGAAAGAACTCGTCCTCCATACCAAGCAAACGGCCCTCGGCATCGATGGCGGCACGAACGCGGTGGATCTGTTCACGTGAATGATTACACGCCATCAGATTTTCACGGCGGTCTTCGATCCATTTCACCGGACGGCCGAGCTTGAGTGCAGCAGCACACACCAGCACGTCTTCCGGATAAATTTCACCGCGCACGCCGAAGCCACCGCCGATATGACATTCATACAGATGTACCGAGGACGGACTGCGCCCGAGCAAACGGGCCAGCATATCGCGGTTCGGATGCGGGCGTTTGGTCGCGCCATGCAATTCAAGTACATCACGCGTGGCGTCGTAACGCGCGACGGCACCGCGCGTTTCCATCGGCACGCCGGAATGACGGCCGATTTTCAATTCAAGTTCGAGCACCGCGTGTGCATCGCGAAACGCCGCGCGCAGATCGCCGAATTCCTTGCGAATGATGGTCGCCTCGGTACCCACCCCGGGCGCGAATTCGCCCGGCTCGGCCAGCGCGGAGGTAATCACAGGCAGAGGCTCGATCTCGACTTCAACCAAATCGGCGATATCCTCGGCCTGATAAGGATCGAGCGCAAACACCACCGCCACCGGATCGCCAACATAGCGCACGCGGTCCTGTGCAAGTATGGACTGGCGGTACGGCTCTAGCCCCTTGACCTTGGTCGGGCGAAATTCGATGGGCGGAATATGCGCCACATCCGCCCCCGTCCACACGGCGACAAAACCCGGCGCAGCACGCGCCGCGGTGGCATCGATCGCAACGATGCGCCCATGCGCATAATTCGAGCGCACTACGCGCATATAAACCTGATGAGGAAAGGACACCGCCGCCACATAACGGCCGCGCCCCGTTACCAGCGGCAGATCTTCCAGCCGCGCTACCGATTGTCCGATCCAGCGTTTTTTCTGCGGCGCCCCCGCGACCGGAGCATCCGCACTCATCGCGGCGCCGCCTGCGTACGCATTTGTACCGCCGCCGCACGCACCGCCTTGATAATATTTTGATACCCCGTACAACGGCAGAGATTGGAGGACAACACATCGCGCAATTCTTCCTCACCGATATCCGGATTACGCTCCAGCGCCCCCACAGCAAGCATCAAAAAGCCCGGCGTACAAAAACCACATTGCAGCGCGTGGTGGTCGATAAACGCCTGCTGCAGCGGGTGCAGTTGCCCATCTTTGGCCAGACCTTCGACCGTGCGCAACTTGCGCCCCTGCGCCTGCACCGCGAACATCAAACAGGAGCGCACCGGCTCATTTTCGATCAACACCGTACACGAACCGCAGACGCCGTGCTCGCAGCCCGAATTGGTGCCGGTCAGGCCGCACTGGTCGCGCAGCGTGTCGGCCAATGTGCGCCTGGCCTCTACACGCACGCAATATTGAGCACCATTGACGTCAAGGACGATATCGATTTCGTTACTCATGGCTTCCCTCCGCCATCGTCAGTGCGCGTTTGACCACCGCGTGCACGACATCGCGTTTATAAGCGGCGAGTTCGACATCCTGATCAAGCGGGTCGACGTCCCGCACCGCAGCCGACGCCGCCGCCTCAAACAATGCCGCCGTTGGCTTTTGTCCGGCCAGCACGGCCTCTGCGGCGGCAATGCGGCGCGGCGCGGCTTCAACCGCACCGATACCGAGACGCGGCCCGACGATGACACCGTCTTGCAACCGATAAGTGGCCAGCGCCATGGCGATCGCAAAATCACCGGCACGCCGGTTAAATTCATTAAAACCACAGCGCGTGTCGGTAGCAAGTAGCGGCAGGCGTGTTTCAACCAGCAACTCGTCAACAGCGAGTGCGGTGGACATCATGCCCTGAAAAAAACCCGGCTCCGACAGTTCACGACTGCCGCGCACACTGCGCGCAATCATGCGCGCCCCCAGCGTTGCCGCCACCAAGCACCACTCAGAGGCCGGATCGGCGTGCGCGATACTGCCGCAAAAAGTGCCGCGCGTTCGGATCGGATAATGCGCAATGTCATGCGCCACCGTCGCCAGCAACACGCCGAGCGGACCGGAGACCACCGGACCTTCGAACGCGCAATGTCGCACACAGGCGCCAATCACCAGTTCGTCACCCGCCACCTCCAGATGATCGAGTCCGGCGACACCATTAATATCGACAAGATGCGCTGGTTGGGCCAGGCGCAGAGCCATCGCCGGCACCAGACTTTGTCCGCCGGCAATTACCCGCCCATCCAACATGGCGTAAGCATTGAGCATCTTCACCGCCTCATCAACGGTGGCCGGAGCGTGGTAGGTAAATTGTCCTGGTTTCATCGCTTGTTTCAATATTTGGAAAAACGTAGTATTTTAGACACAGCTCATCCTGAATGGGAACCGTCGGCACCCGCCAGCAAAAAAATAATACGTTGCAGGCGGGGCTGCAATACACATGACTCAACCAGAAACACAGCGCCGGATCGAATTGAAATGGGGCATCATGGCGATTGCCATCGCCGCCATTGCCTACCTTGCGCTGGTGCCACTGGCTTTTTTGCTATGGCAAAGTTTCTTTACCCCGCACAGCGCCTCCAAAGCGGCTGAATTCACGCTCGAAAACTACCGCACTGCTTACGGCAGCCTCGAAACCGTCTACCTGCTGGTCAATTCGCTTCAATACGCGACAGGCTCGGCACTGTTCGCGTTTCTCGTTGGCACGCTGCTGGCCTGGATGAACGAGCGCACAAACACTCCGCTCAAAACCCTTTTCTTCGCGCTGTCGCTTATCCCGCTCATCATACCCGGTGTGCTCTTTACAGTGGCGTGGATTTTCCTCGGCAGCCCGAAAATCGGCATTCTCAACATGCTGCTGCAACGCTTGTTTGCAACCGACTTTGTCTTCTTCAATGTGTATTCGATGTGGGGCATGATCTGGGTCGACGGCCTACACTACTCACCGATGGCTTTTCTGCTGATGACTGCGGCATTCCGCTCGATGGAACCCGCGCTCGAGGAGTCCGCCATGATGTGCGGGGCAAATGTGCCGCAAACCCTGTGGCGGATCACATTGAAGCTGGCGTGGCCGGCAATTTTCGCCACCCTGCTAATTTTATTCGTGCGGGCACTCGAATCATTTGAGGTGCCCACCCTGCTCGGTCTGCCAGTAGGAATACACGTTTTCACCTCTTCGATTTATCAGGCCATCCACAAATACCCTAGCCAGGTCGGCCTCGCCTGCGCCTACGGCGTGACACTGCTAGTCATCACCACCGCGGGCATCTACCTGCAATCGCGGCTGACCGGGCATAGCGGTCGCTATGCAACGATTACGGGCAAGGGCTTCCGCCCGCGCGTGATCGATCTGGGACGTTGGCGTTTTTTGACGGCGGCGATTTTTATCGTCTATTTTCTGCTCATCGTAGCGCTGCCATTTCTGGTTTTGTTATGGTCATCGCTGCAAAAATTTTATGCGCCACCTTCGTTCGCAGCACTGCAGCAACTCACACTAGACCCTTACCGCTTTATTCTCGCCTATCCACCATTACTGCCGGCGGTGATGAATACGTTGCTGGTGGCCGTCAGCTGTGCAACCGTCATCATGCTGATCACTTCAGTGATCTGCTGGATCACTGTACGCACCCGTTTGCGGGGGCGCTGGCTACTCGACATGCTGGCCTCGGTACCACTCGTATTTCCCGGCATCGTGCTCGGACTCGCCCTGCTGATTTTTTATCTGAATTTCAAAATCGGCGTATACGGGACACTGACGATCCTCTTTCTGGCCTATCTGACCCGCTTTCTGCCCTACGGCATGCGCTACAACACGACATCCATGTTGCAGATTCACAAAGAACTGGAGGAGTCCGCCATGATGAGCGGCGCCACCTGGAGCAGCACCTTCGTGCGCATTCTGCTGCCACTGCTCAAACCGGGCCTGATCGCCGGCTGGATTTACATTGTGATCGTCTCGACACGTGAGCTTTCCACCTCGATCCTGCTCTACAGCCCGGGCACCGAGGTCGTCTCAGTGGTAATCTGGGAGCTCTGGGAAAATGGCCAGTATGTGGAACTCTCTGCGCTGGGGGTGATGTTCATCATCGGCTTGCTGGGACTTGTGATGACAGCGCAGATGCTCGGCCGCCACGTCGGACTAAAAGAGGTCTAGCCAGTGATCATTGCAAGCAATATTAGGACGAACGTCATTCCCACCGCTGTGACGCCCCGTCGCGGATCACACTGATGCTGAAAGTAAACGCACTCTGCACCGACTATACAGACGCACACGGCCGTCTCGTACATGCCGTGGAGCAGGTGAGTTTCGAGGTGGGTAGCGGGAAGTTTTTCACCCTGCTGGGCCCCAGCGGCTGCGGCAAGACAACCACACTGCGCTCAATTGCCGGACTCGAACGTCCGTTATCCGGCGAAATAACCGCCGATGACACTCTTGTTTACTCTTCATCGCGCGGCGTTTTCGTCGCACCCAACAAGCGTAAATTTGGCATGGTGTTCCAGTCATACGCGATCTGGCCACACATGAACGTTTTGCAGAACGTCACCTTTCCGCTTGAAGTCGGCGGCCGTCGCATGAGCCGGTCGCAGATTCGCGACAAGGCGATGCACGTACTACACACCGTCGGCCTGGACGACGTGGCCGAGCGCGAGGCCACCGGACTGTCCGGCGGCCAGCAACAACGTTTGGCGCTGGCCAGGGCGCTGGTCATGGAGCCCAAGCTATTGCTACTCGACGAACCGCTCTCCAATCTCGACGCGAAACTACGCGAACGCATGCGCTTCGAACTCAAGCGACTACAACAGGAGCTTGGCCTGACCACCGTTTACGTTACGCATGACCAATACGAAGCACTGGCGCTTTCGCACGAAATCGCCGTAATGAACGCCGGTCGTATCGTGCAAATCGGCTCGCCGCGCGATATCTACGAACGGCCACGCGATAAATTTATTGCTGATTTTGTCGGCAGCACTAATTTTCTTGATGGCATCGTGATGCATACGGAAGCCACCGACGGTTGCTGCCACGTACAAACCGCCCTCGGTATCTTGCTGGCCAACGCAGACAACACGGTCATCACCAGCGGATCTGTATTACTGTCAGTGCGCCCCGAGGACGTCGCGGTAACCGCGACAAAACCAACCGGTGATAATGTAACCATCGGGATCGTCCGCGCCATCGTTTTTCTGGGTGAGTTTCTCGATCTGCAAATCGAGGCCGGCGGCCGTCTGCTGCTGGCACGCTGCCATCCGACGGTTAGCGCGACCGAAGGTCAACAGGTCTATTTGCAGATGCGCCCGGAGAAATGCATCATTGTTAGCGCCCCCTCCACCCCATGGAAATAACATGAAACGCCTCAAGCAGCTTGCCCCCTTGTTTATTGCAATCGCATTGCTGACCCACAATGTCTGCGCCCAGCCCCGCACTGAACAACGACCGCTGGCGCTTGACGACAGTCCGGCACGCTCCCAGCGTCTACCGGAGGCCGCCCGCGCCGAGGGCAGCGTGGTTTTTTACACTTCACTGAACGAACAGAATATGGCTTATGTGGTTGCCGGGTTCGAGAAGAAGTACGGTATCAAGGTGCGGACCTGGCGCTCGAACGCAGATCGCGTTTTGCAACGCATGCTGACCGAATTCCAGGCTGGGCGCCACGAAGTTGATGTCGTCCATCCGGGGTCGGGAGAACTTGAAGTCCTGTATCGGGAAAAAGTTCTGCAAAAAATTGAATCCTCCCAATATAAACACCTGCTGCCAAGTGCGCTGCCGGCTCACCACGAATGGGCGCCTACCTTCCTTTCAGTCTGGGTCCAGGCCTACAACACCAATGCGATAAAAAAAGAAGACCTGCCGCGCAGCTATGAAGATCTGCTCAACCCGAAATGGAAGGGCAAGCTCGGCATCGAGGCGGGTAATGATGACTGGTTTGGCAAGATTGTTAGCGAAATGGGTGAAGCCAAAGGGCTCAAATTATTTCGCGAGATCGCCGAAAACAATGGGCTGTCGGTGCGCAAGGGACACACGCTACTCTCCAACCTGGTAATTTCCGGAGAGGTCCCATTTGCGGTAACAATGTACAACTACCTGCCGCAGGCGGCGAAGAAAAAAGGCGCCCCCGTCGACTGGGTGGCACTCGACCCGGTGATCGCGCGGGCCAACGGTGTCGGCGTGGCGCGCAAAGCACCGCATCCAAACGCGGCGCTGCTGTTTTACGAGTTCCTGATCAGCGAGGAAGGCCAGCAACTCTTCGCCGATCGCGACTACGTTCCAGCCAGCCGCAATGTCAAATGGCCCTTCAAGGCCGACATCAAGGTGATCGATGCGGCACAGTCGCTCGACCAGTCGGAAAAATGGTCGAAGGCGTTCCAGGAAATCGTGCTCAAACGCAGCCGTTGAAGGCGGCCGCCATCTATTCGATATAACGGCCGGCCGGCCGCAGTGTTGACGGCACGAATAAATCCTCGACGCGTGGCTGCTCCCTCAACATGCCTTCTTCAAACGCATAGCGGATGGCAACCTCAAGGTTGACACGGTTATCCTTCAGCGTATACGGCCAGGGATCGTCGCCAAACACGCCCTGCTGCTCGCGGCAATACTCCTGCGCCCACGCCAGCGCCAGTACCCGCGGATTGCGCATGCGGCGATAGCAGGCGTCCTTGGCGGCTTGAAATCCCTGTGTAAGACTCACCGCAACCCAGGGATGCGCCGCCAGGATCTCATTGCGGATGACAATGGTATGCATAATCGGGAATATGCCGGTCTTGTGGTAATAGTCGATCTCGGCCGCCTTGGCATCGGCAAACAGCAGGCCAATCTCCGGCATACCCCGGCGCTGCGAGGGCAGCGTTTCAGGATAAATAGCCGCGTGCAAATCCCCCGCCATCAGCATCTCGTCAATATTGCGACCGGCCGGCACCCGATGCACCTTCATCCATGACGCCGGTTTGATTGCCAGGTCCTCTTCTTCCTGACACCACCATTCGATGCTGGCGAGATCAACACCATGATGTTCGCGCAAGATACCGCGCATCCACAAACCGGCCGAATTGCGCAGTGAACGCAAGCCGATTCTCCTGCCATTGAGGTCGGCCGGGCGGACGATACCGCAACCCGTATTGATCACCACATAACCATGCCGAAAACGACGATGTGGAAAAACCGGGATCGCGGTAAAGCGACGCGCTGCTTCGCGCTCCAGCAGATAACCGGCAAGCGACAGTTCACACACATCGAATTCAGCATTCCGCAGCATGCGCCGATGGCGCTCCGGCGAAGCCATGGTCATCACGTTAAGATCAACACCGGGCGGCGCTACCGAGCCATCGATCAGCCCGCCCATCAGATCATATGGCCCACAGGCCAGAGTCAATGCAAGTCGGCTCACACCTCCACCTCCATTCATTTTTGCGGCATGACCGCATTGTAACCATGCATTGAAATACCGCTATCGATCCCGCATGAGTCGTTTGAGCCGCTGCGGCGTGACTGGCAACTGCGTCACCGCCCCCGCAATGCCGATTGCATCGTCAATCGCCGATGCAATCGCTGCGCCCACCGCGTTGATGCCACCCTCGCCCGCACCTTTCAAGCCAAGCGGATTGAGCGGACTCGGCGCATCCTCGGTAATTAACACGTCGACCGGCGGCACCTCCCGCGAAGTTGGCAACAGATAATCGGCGAACGTCACCGACAATGGCGAACCGTGCGCATCATAATTAAATTCCTCGAACAGGGCCCCGCCCAGCCCCTGCACCATACCGCCGACCAGCTGGCCCTCGACCAACATCGGGTTAACGGCGCGACCGATATCATAGGCCACCAGATAACGTTCAACCCGCACGCCACCGGTTGCGCGATCGACATTCACCACCGCGATATGCACACCATACGGATATGTCATGTGCTCACTGTGAAACCAGCCCTCAGCGGCCAGCTCAGGTTGGCGCCCCTTTGCCAACGCCTGTGCCGGTGAAAGCCGGCGTGCGATCTCCGCCAGCGTGACGCCGGTATCGCCCGCGCGGCCACGCCACACAATCCGGCCATCGATAATATCGAGAACATCGGGTGTTGCTTCGAGAAAATCCGCGGACGCCACCTCGAGTGCTTTTTCGCGCACTTTGAGCGCGGCAATGCGTGTTGCCGAGCCCGTCATGACGGTCACACGCGAAGCATGCGCACCAAAACCGAACTCAATGCAATCGGTGCGCCCGTGGATCACCCGCACGCATCGATAATCCACGCCGAGCGCATCGCCACAAATTTGCGCAATGACGGTCTCCATGCCTTGCCCCACGGAGGCCGAGCCAGTGACAACCTCGACCGCTCCGGTGACGTCAACGCGCACACGCACACCGTCGACCGGACCCAGTCCGCTTTTCTCGACAAAGACACCGATGCCGGCGCCGACCAACTCGCCGGCCGCCCGCCGGCTGCGGATTTGCTCCTGCACAAGAGGCCAGCCGGCACGCGCCAGTGCTTTGTCGAGCAACAACGCGTAATCACCGGAATCCAGCACAAGATCCGTATCAAGAACTTCAAGCCCACGCGTGTACGGCATATCAGCGCGCACCAGCAGGTTGCGCCTGCGCACCTCGACGCGATCAATACCAAGCCGGGCGGCGATCGCATCCATCAAACGCTCACAAACAAACGTCGCCTCATAGCGACCGGGCGCGCGATAAGTCGCCGCCGGCGTTTTATTGGTCAGGCGGTAATGCCCGGCGGCGCGGTAGGCGGGCACGCGGTACGGCCCCGGCAACATCCCTGCCGTCATGTCGGCGACACGTACGCCATGCGTACGTACGTAGGCCCCCTGGTCATGAAAAAATTTATCGTCAATCGCCAATACCCGGCCTGCCCGGTCAACCGCTGCGCGCACACGATGCAACTGCTGGCGTGAATGATTGCAGGCGATGAGGTTTTCGCGGCGATCTTCGATCCACTTGACCGGGCGTCCGAGCCTGAGCGCAGCCGCGCATACCAACACATCTTCCGGGTAAATCTCGCCGCGAACGCCAAAGCCGCCGCCGATATGGCATTCATACAGATGAACAGATGCGGGGCTACGGCCAAGCATGCGCGCGAGCAAATCGCGATTCGGATGCGGCCTTTTGGTCGCCGCATGCAACTCAAGCACATCGCGCGTCACATCGTAACGCGCGATCGCGCCCCGTGTTTCCAGCGGGACGCCGGAGTGCCGGCCAATCGAAAGCTCAAGTTCGATTACAGCGTGCGCTTGCGCAAAGGCCGTATCGATGTCGCCATATTCCTTGCGCACCACGGCAGGCTCAGTACTGTGGCCTACAGCAAATTCCACAGGCGGAAGATGCGCGGCCAGTACTGCCGGCAAAGCCTCGATTTCCACCACCACGGCATCAGCTGCATCTTCCGCACGGTAGGGATCATCGGCGAAAACGACAACGACCGGCTCACCCACATAACGTACCCGTTCGCGTGCAAGCACTGGCTGGCGGTAAGGTTCGAGTCCGGAGACACGGGTGGGCCGAAACTCGATCGGCGGCAAACTGGCGATGTCCTGTGCCGTCCACACCGCGATACAACCTGGCGTAGCCCGCGCGACGCGGGTATCAATGGCGGTAATCCGTCCGTGCGCATGATCGGAACGCACAACTCGCATGTACAACTGATGCGGAAAATTAATGCCGGCCGCATAACGGCCGCGCCCTAAAACCAGTGGCAGATCCTCCAACCGCGTTACCGACTGCCCGACTTGAGCGGTTGCGACGGCGGCCGCCGGAGAAGGCCTCATTTACGACTGGGGAGGTTTATGCTGAAAGGGCCGCATTACCGCCAACCACAGCACCTTAAAGAACAGGGTGAAACCGGAGACCGGCTTATTGGGCAAAGTAACAGCGGCCTCTTCGCCGACATCTGACGACGCGGATGCAGGCTGTTCCAACTGGGATTTCAGCGTCGCACCGAACTGGGTGATGATCTGCGCAGCAAAACTCTGCACGATGCCGGCGCCACGACCATACTGTGCGATGGCACCGGATAATCTAAGGTCGGTATGAATCAAAACGCGGCTGCCGTTGCCTGCCGGCTCGATCCGGAAGTCGATAACAGAATCGCTGCCACCACGACCCTTGGGGTCGGTGCCCGTTGCGCGCACTCGCGCCTTGTGTTGCTGATGATCGATTTCTTCAAATCGGGCCTGTCCGGCCAGCGTCAGTGCCACCGGTCCGAGCCGCACGGCAACCCTGCCCTTGTAAGTCTGCGCATCAACCACCTCGGTCAACTCGGCGCCAGGAATACAGCGTGCGATCCGCTCTATATCCAGCAGCACCAGCCAGGCCTTGGCCGGCGGCAGCGGTACATCAAGCGTATTGTCAAATTCCATCAAGGCCCCTGAGCAGATTAAGCAGTAACGCGCCATTCGATGGTTTCGCCGCCACGATAAACCAGCGCGCGCTCATCCGGTCCGTCAACCAGGACTTCTTCAGGTGCCGTCCACGCCGTGGCTTCGAGCGTGATTGTTTCTTCGTTCGGTGACAGCCCGTAATGGCGCGGCCCGTTGAGCGAAGCAAACCCTTCGAGTTTATCCAGAGCCCCTGCATCAGCGAACACCTTGGCATAACTCTCGATAGCCACTGGCGCATTAAATAATCCGGCGGCACCGATGACATTAAGTTTTTTTGCAACAGGATGCGGTGCCGAGTCGGTGCCGAGAAAAAAACAGGGCTCGCCAGAAGTGGCTGCCGCTACCAGCGCACGACGGTCGCGCTCGGTTTTGATCACCGGCATACAGTACATATAGGGGCGCAAACCAAACCCCAGCCAGTCGGTTCGGTTCAATGCCAGGTGGTAGGGCGTGATCGTAGCACCGACCTGTGGTGCGGCTGAACGCACAAAATCAACCGCCACTTTCGAGGACAAATGTTCCAGTACCATCTTGAGCCCGGGGTACTCCCGCATCCACGGTATCAAGCGCCGCTCGATAAACACTTCCTCGCGATCAAAGACATCAACCTCGGGGTCGACCTCTTCGCCGTGCATCAACAAGGGCATGCCGATCTTTTCCATACGCGCCAGCACCGGCCTGATCCGGCTGTAATCACTAACGCCGGCTACTGAATTGGTGGTGGCATTGGCAGGATAGAGTTTAACGGCGGTAAATACGCCGTGACGGAAGCCCGCCTCGACTTCATCAGGATCCGTATCGTCTGTCAGATAGCAGGTCATCAACGGTTTGAACGTCGACCCCTCGGGTAGGGCGCACAGAAGCCGTTGCCTGTAGGCTTCAGCCTCCTTGACCACACGCACCGGCGGCACCAGATTGGGCATGATGATCGCGCGGCCAAAATGACGTGCGGTAAAAGGTAGCGACGCCTTGAGCATGGCGCCGTCGCGCACATGCAGGTGCCAGTCATCAGGTTTACGCAGGGTGACGCGTTGGATCATGTTGGCAGATACGGTAAACAGCGCACCGTGAGCATAATTAACTGATGCCAATCATACCCGCTTCGTAGGTATCACGGGGTGGATGTGGGCGCATGGCACCGGTCAGATCGGCAACGCACTTGATGCCTTTTTCCTCGCACCATTGCGCAAGTCCGTCGATGATGGCGATCATACCGGTTGGATTCCTAAAGCTCAAAAATCCGATTTCTACGGCTGATGCGCCCGCCAGCATGTATTCGACGACGTCCTCCACACACATGATGCCGCCGGCACCGATGATCGGAATTTTCACGACGCGGCTGCATTCATTGACCATGCGCACGATGATGGGCTTGATGCCGGGCCCGGACAATCCACCGTATCCGTTACCGATATGGGACAGGAAGGTATCGGTGTTGATCTTAAGTCCGAGGATCGTATTGGAAACCGTCAGTGCATCGGCACCGCCTTTTTCAGCAGCCTCTGCGACGCCGGCGATATCACCGGCGTTGGGCGACAGCTTTGCCCATATCGGTTTTTCCGTCGCCTCGCGACACAACTTGACCACCTTGTAGCTGTGCTCTTCGTTCTGCGCAAAATTCCCTCCACCGGGTTGCCGGGTCGGGCATGAGATATTAATTTCGATGGCATCCACGCCAGGCACACTGACGTCGCGTGCCATATCGGCAAAATCCTCGATCGTTTCCGCACTGATACTGCACACCAGCGGCGGCTTGAACCGTTTGTACTCGGGCAATTGAACGTCAAGAAAATGCTTGAGGCCCTTGGTCGGCAGACCGATCGAGTTGATCATGCCACCCTGAACCTCAGACACACGCGGCGGCGGGTTCCCCGCGCGGTAGTTACGCGACACCGTCTTCGACACCAACGCGCCAAGGCGGTTGAGGTCGATCACCTGTGAGAATTCGGTTGAGAATGTGCCGGATGCCGGCAGCACCGGATTTTGCAACTCCAGGCTACCGAGCTTCACCGAAAGATCTACCATCCCAGTACCTCCTGCAAATCGAATACCGGGCCTTCGACACAGACTCTTCGCATTTCCTTTTTGCCCTTGACCTCGAAAGTTCGCACGCAGATATAACAGGGCCCAAGACCGCAAGCCATGATCTGCTCCATCGCCGCTTGCCCGGGAACATTGCACTCACTGCCAATACGCTTCATGAGTTGCAACAAACGGTTCGAGCCGCAGGTAAAAAATGCGTCGGCCTTTTTATCGGCAATCAGCTGCCGCAGGATGCGCTCGATGTTATCGACCGCACTGCTGCCGTCGGTATCAAGCACCTTGATCACGTCCCCCACCTGCTCGAAAAGATCGGCTGCCAGCGCCAGTTCCGGGCTGCGTGCACTCAGGATAGCGGTCACCTTGACGCCTTGGGCGGCGGCGATCTGCGAAATCGGCGCCATCGTTGCCAGACCGACACCGCGGCCAAGCACGACCACATTTTTCCAGCCTGGCTCCAATTTGAAACCAACACCCAATGGCCCCATCATGTTCAGATGATCGCCGGGCTTGATCGATGCCAGACCTTGGGTACCCCGGCCGACCACCTTGTACAAAAATTCAAGATGCCCATCGGCAGGCGAGACGCGGTAGACGCTTTGCGGACGCCGGAACCAAACCTCGATTGCATCCGGCGACGGACACAATAACTGAAAAAACTGGCCAGGCTGCGCAACAAGCGCCTTTGGCGACGCCTTCACCACCAGATGTTTGTATTCCTCATTAACCCATTCGTGGGACACAACAGGGCACAGCGACTCTTCGACCTTGCACTGATAGGGAGAGTGCTCAACAGGCTGTGCGCCGACGGTAATGGCACTGGATGCGTAATTCGGCATATCAGGAAAAGACCCCGGTGATGTGGTTGGATGGGTTGCTGGCCGGTAATATTAAGCCGGTGACTGTCTAAAAATCAAGACATTTCCTATTTTTGGGACAAATCCCCGAAATACGTTCAATTGCGCTTGGTGCGATCCAGCAAATCGCGCAAAAATTTGGCCGCCGGCACTGCCTTTAGAGCGCGTCGCCACATTTCAGCAACTGCTTTTTGATGCAACTCCAGCGCCTCGGGCGCCGTGGTAATCATCGCCACACCGATGCGTACGTTGGGCTGCTCACCGAGGCGGAACGGACTTAGCGATAACAACTGCCGGTCAGGCTGACGGAAGATTTGAAATCCCGTATGCGGAAGGGTGTCCGGAACAATCCCAACCTGCACACCCATCGGCTCGTCACTCAGCATTTCAGCAAGGTGGACAACCTCGGCACGGGCCTGCAGGCGGCGCTCGCGCAATATCTTTTCCGACAGCCCCTGCCTGCCAACAAGCCCATTACCGAGAAAGCGTTCGATTTCTGTCGAGGAAATAAGATTGATGATATTCGGCCGGCGAAGGCGAAAATTCTCCTTGCGGCGCTGCAGAATGGTCATGATCTCGCCAACTTCCTTCAGGGCACGCCGGCGCTGCTCGAGATCTTGAGGAATGTTCTCGGTCAGCACTTCGGCAAGTTTCTCGTCGAACGAATCAGAAGTCAGCAGATAGGAAACCGGCCCCGCCAACACAACAATCCGCTCCGCAGTCTCTTCGATCTGGCGCAACCGCTCAAAATAGCTCACGGCAGAGGCAATGTATTCGACCCCCACGCCAAGCAAGGTCGGCACCGACACGCCGAGCAGGAGCGAAAGTTTTTGCAACGTGTCGATCTTGGTGAGCTCACCCTTCTCAAAACGGTAAAGTGCTGCGCGCGAAATGCCAAGTCGGCGCGCAATTTCATCGGCACTTAACCCCGAGCCAAGACGGAACGCCTTAAGCCGGTTGCCAATATCGTCAAAACGAAAATCCATGAAGAGCTACCCCAAGGTAAGCAGGTGAAAACGAGCCGCACGCAGCCGTGCACGACAAAACGTCTAAAATTTTAGAAACAGGTTAATATGTTAAACAGATTCGCAACCCAATCATACATGCTGACCCCTGACGGCCCGCTCGCCCGCCTGCTTGTTGCCGCACTTGCGGCGGGGCTTCATTTTGCCGGCAGCGCGGCTGCAGACGCCTTCCCGCAAAGGCCCATCCGGTTATTGGTTCCCTTCGCGCCAGGCGGCGGCAATGACGCCCTTGCGCGAATTGTAGCGGTGCCGCTGGGCGACGCGCTGGCCACCCAGGTGGTGGTGGATAACCGCCCGGGTGGCGGCGGCATAGTCGCCAACGACATCGTTGCCAAATCAAATGCAGACGGCCACACCCTGCTACTGGGCTACTTTGGACCTCTCGCGGTATCACCGAGCCTGCAAAAACTGCCTTACGATCCACTGGCCGACTTCGTGGCACTGGGCTTTCTGGCATCGGGCTATCACATACTGGTCGCCCATCCCTCGCTACCCGCACGCTCGGTCAGGGAGCTGATCAGTTACGCGAAACTCAACCCGGGAAAATTGAACAGCGCATTTGCCGGGACGGGTTCGGCCGGCCACCTCACAGCCGAACTGTTTCGTTCGGTGACGGGAATTGAACTTGTCCACGTACCCTACCGGGGCAGCGGTCCGGCGGCCGCCGCCGTAATGGCCGGCGAGGCCCAAATGCAATTCGGCTCGGTGTCGGCGAGCATGCCTTTCGTACGTGCGAACAGGTTGATCGCGCTGGCCACCACCAGCCCGCGCCGGCTGGCACTGGCACCGGAAGTGCCAACATTGATCGAGAGCGGCATCAGCGACGTCGACGCACGCTCATGGTATGCCCTGCTTGCACCATCCCACACCCCGCAAGCCATCATCGATCTGCTGAGCCAACATCTGGTGCGCATCGTCAGCACGTCGGTGGCACGCGAACAGTTCGCACGCCAGGCGATCGACGTCAAACCCATCAGCGCTGCCGAGTTCAGGATTTTTCTGCAAGCGGAAATCATTAAATGGGGCAGAGTAGCGCGCGCCGCAGGTATTAAACCCGAATAAGGAACCGCAATGAGGCGAATATCCTGCCATGGATTTTTGATATCAGGTGCAGTCTGCGCTCTAACAACGCACCTTCATTGCGCAATGGCGCAGCAAAACTATCCTGTCCAGCCGATCCGGCTGGTGGTGCCTTTTGCGCCAGGCGGCGGTAACGATTTTCTGGCGCGCCTAGTTGGACAAAAACTAGGGGAGCGCCTGGGCCAGCAATTCGTAATAGACAATCGTGCTGGGGCTGGTGGCAATCTGGCCACCGAACTAGTCGCCCGCGCCGCCCCCGATGGTTATACATGGCTACTTGGCTTTATCGGCCCATTTGCCATCAGTCCACACCTCGAACACATTAACTACAACCCTCTGCGTGACTTCGCCGGTGCCAGCCTGCTGGCATCGTCTTATCACGTTCTGGTCGTGCATCCTTCCCTGCCAACACACTCGGTCAAGGCGCTGGTCACACTCGCCAAAGCACGCCCGGGACAGATCAACTACGCATCCAGCGGCAGCGGCGGCAACCTCCATCTCGTCGGAGAACTCTTCAAGAGCAACGCCGGCATCGACCTCACTCATATTCCATACAAGGGAACCGGACCAGCGGCCATCGCCATTCTCTCGGGTGAGGCACATCTGCTGTTCAGCAGCATTACCGCAGTGATGCCCTATCTGGCGTCAAAACGACTACACGCGCTTGCAGTGACCAGCCCCGCGCGCTCAACGCTACTACCTGAAGTCCAAACGCTCGTCGAGTCGGGTATCCGCGGCGTGGACGTCGGCTCTTGGTATGCGCTGGTTGCTCCGGCCGCAACACCACGGGACATTATCATGCGAATGCACAATGAAGCAGCGCGCCTGGCAACGTCAGCCGATTACCGCCAACAACTGGAAAAGCAGGCCTTTGAACCCCTCTCCACCACGCCAGATCAATTCACACCGTTTGTACAGGCTGAATTCGAGAAATGGGGCCGCATCATTCGCAACGCCGCAATCAAACCGGAACGCTGAGCATGCCCGCGTCCGCTATAAAGGTGGACATACCGCAGGTGAATCACGGCGTTTTCCAAAACGGAACAAGCTGGAAAAGAACGCATCAACAACCGACCATACAGTCGATTCGATTCGCCGCATACCCTCTCAGCCCTCACCTCAATTGATGGGCTGCCTCATCCTTTGCGGCACTTCTCCTGGCGCCTCGATCTGCTCGCCACAAGCCCTTTAGAGACCCCCTTAATCGGAAAAATTCAGAAAACCGAATTTCTCCTTTATTTTCGCGCGTAAGCCATCACTAACGTCTACCACCGGCGGAAATTTATTAGCCAGTTTCAGGTCGTAGGGAATACAAGCATCAACCAGGATACGGTTGTTGAAATTTCCAGGCAGGTAGAGCGGGTCACGTTTTGAAGCCCACGCCTTCTGGATCAGATCGATATCGGTCACAGGATCAAAGCGCGTGCTCATCGCCCACAAGACCTGATCCAGATCGCCGGCATCGATGTCATCATCAACCACCACCGTCCACTTGCCCGCATAGGCACCACTCTGGCAATTGGCGGCAACATGCAATGCATTGCGGGCGTGCCCCGGATAACGCTGGCGAATCTGCACCACGGTAAAGCGCGTCGCCGGGCCACCCTCGTGATTCCAGACTCCGAGTACGTCGGGTATGCCGCAAGCTTCCAATGCGCGCCAGATTTGCGCCGAGCCGGCGATGCCCTTGAGCAGGCCTGTTTCATCGACCGGTTTGTGCTGCGGAGCACATGTCAGAATCGGATTATTGCGATAAAGGATGGTCTTGACGTCGAGATACGGCCGCGGCACGGTGTCGTCAGAGTAATAGCCCATCCATTCGCCGAAAGGGCCCTCTTTCAACAGCTTGCCAGGAACCGCCTCAGCTTCGATTGCAATTTCGGCATATGCCGGGATCGGAAACCCGGTATACGGTCCGCGCACCACATCAACCGGCTGCCCGCGCAGACCACCGGCAAAGTCGAGCTCACTGACCCCCTCAGGCAACGGACTCGCCGCCAGCATAAACAGCAACGGGTCCTGACCAACCAACACTACCACCTTCATTGATTCGCCACGCTCAAAATATTTGTCGCGATGAATCCGCCCGTGTTTGCCCTCGGTAATCTGGCAACCGATCGTCCTGCCGTCGTACACCTGGTTGCGATAAGTACCGAGATTAAACCAGCCTGCGTCGGGATCCTTGGTCATCACACAGTTGGCGGTGCCGATATAACGCGCGGTGTCGCGCTCATGGTGGCGCGGCACCGGGAACTTCAGCACATCAACCTTGTCCCCTTCGAGAACATTCTCAAGAATCGGCCCGTCTTGCACATAGCGCGGCGGCAGCGGCTTGAGACTCTGTATGCGTTCGTGGTAACGCTTGACGATGTCAACCTTGCGCTCATACTCAAGCGGCAGCCCCAGCGTGAGTGCGACGCGGCGCACTGATGAAAATTGCCCATAAAGCGTGCGAAATCCTTTTGGATAACCTGGAATTTCATCGAACAGGAGAGCCGGCGCATTACCGCGGCTTTTCTCCGTCAACATGTGCGTAATCGCCCCCATCTCGGTATCCCAATGCGCACCATTCACGCGCTTGAGTTCACCAAGAGCATCAACGCGTTCGAGCCACCCGCGCAAATCACCGTAATTTTCCGCCTGCTGCGAGCCGCCGCCGTCTGCCTTCATCGCATCCCCCTTCGTTGTCGATCCGATAAGATTAGTCTATATTCTGATACTAGTCTCAGAAAATTGACAGCAGCCGACACAACCAGCCTACCGGTGGCAACCCTAAACGGGCGCACCGCCACACAGCACCGCCAACACATAGGAGAACGTACATTGGCAAACCCTGACTTACGGGACTGGATCGCCCAGGTCGAAGCCGCCGGCGAATTACAACGCGTCAACGGTGCCGAACGCATGGAAGAAATCGGCGGCATCGTCGACTTGTACATGCGCGGCACCAATCGGCCGGCACTCCTGTTCGATGAAATTCCCGGATACCCGAAGGGTTACCGCGTACTCGGCAATATTCTGACCGGGGTCAAACGCATCGCCCTCACCTTCGGCATGTCGCCGGACATCGTGGAAATGGATCTGGTGCATTTTTGGCGCAAGTATCTAAACGAGGCGAAGGCGATTCCACCGGTGGTCGTAAAAGACGGTCCGCTGCTCGAAAACGTGGCAACCGCTGGCAACATCAACCTGGCGAAAATTCCAACGCCGCGGTGGCACGAAGATGACGGCGGCCCTTACATCGGCACCGGTGTGATGGTGATCATGAAAGATCCTGATTCAAACTGGATCAACTACGGCGCCTATCGTGTGCAGGTCTATGACGACCCCACCATCGCCTCGGTGATGATCTCCAAAGGCAAACATGGCGATATCCTGATGCGCAAATACCACGAGCGCGGAGAACGCTGTCCGATCGCCGTGGTCTGCGGCATGCATCCGGTGCTGTTTTCCATCGCCGGCATTGAAATTCCATACGGCGCCAATGAATACGACGCGGCTGGCGGCATGCTCGGAGAACCGGTTGAAGTCATCCTCGGTCCAAAAACCGGCCTGCCAATTCCGGCCAATGCCGAAATTGCGTTCGAAGGCTTCATCAGCCCGGATGACGGTATCAGCGAGGGACCGTTTGGCGAATGGACCGGTTACTACGCCGGCGGGCAGCACAAAGCGCCGATCATCCGCATCGAAACATTCATGCACCGCAACGATCCGATTTTGCTCGGCGCAGTCCCCGCGGTACCGCCATGCGACGATACCTTTTATCGCGGCACCTTCCGCTGCGCGGCGGTCTGGAAACAACTCGAAGGCGCCGGCATTCCGGGCATTACCGGCGTGTGGGCGCATGAAGCCGGAGGCAGCCGTCAATGGCTGACGGTTGCGGTCAAACAAATGTATGCAGGCCATTCAAAACAGGTCGGCATGATTGCAGCGCAATGTCACGCCGGCGCTTATGCCAACAAGTATGTCATCGTTGTCGATGATGACATCGACCCCTCCAACATGAATGATGTGATTTGGGCGATGTGCACGCGCGTCGATCCGCGCGATGATCTGGACATCATCAAGGGCGCTTGGAGCACCACGCTTGATCCGACCAGCTACCCGCCCGAGGAACGCCGGCTTAATGCGCGCGTTGTCATCGATGCCTGTCGGCCGTGGCTGCGGCGCGACACCTTCCCGAAAGTCGCACGCAACACACCCGGCCTCGACGCGCGCCTGCGCGCGAAATGGGCAGAAGTGCTGCGCGGATATTGAAACAGCCACCCTTGTGTTAACGCCAACTTACGCTCACCGCAATCCAGCGTATGCATACGGCGCGGTAGCGGTCGCCGTAGCCGTGCTGGGACCCACCATCCTCAGTCTCGCTGCAACTGCAGTGCAGGCGCAGCCACAGCCGCACTATCCAGCGCGTACCATCCGTGTGGTCGTGCCCTTCGCACCGGGCGGCATCGCAGATATCGCCGCACGCAGCGTCTCGCAACGCCTTGCTGAAAACTTCAACGTACCGGTGATTATCGACAACCGCGCCGGTGCTGCAGGCGTCACTGGCAGCGACATGGTTGCCAAGGCGCCCGCCGACGGTTACACCGTGCTAATCACCAGCATTTCCCATACGATCAATCTAAGCGTCAACCGCAATATGCCCTACGACACGCGACGCGATCTCACGCCGGTCATACTGATCGCAGATGCCCCCAATATGCTCGTCGCGCACCCCCAGCTGCCGGTGCGGTCGGTCAGGGATCTGATTGCGCTGGCACGTGCGCAACCCGGCGAGATCAGCTACGCCTCCTCCGGAAGCGGCACCTCGACACATTTGTCGGCGGAACTGTTCAAGGTACGGACCAAAACAAATATCGTGCACGTCCCCTATAAAGGCGGCGGTCCGGCCGTGACCGATCTACTCGGCGGACACGTGCAAATCATGTTCGCGACGCTGCCTTCGGTTATCAATCAGGTGCGGGCAAACCGCCTAAACGCACTCGCCATCACGGGTGCGCGCCGCTTCACCGGCGCACCTGAATTTCAGACCATGGAAGAAGCAGGTGTGGCAGATTACGAGGTTAGCGGTTGGACCGGCATGTTCGTCCCGGCGACAACCGCGCCGGAAATCATCAGGCGCCTCGCCACCGAGACGGCAAAAATTCTCGGCGAACCACGGCTACGCTCGCTGTTCCTGGCCCAAGGCGCGGAACCGGGAACACGCATGCTGGATGACTTCACGGGTTTCGTTGACGCAGAAATCGTCAAATGGAAAAAAGTCGTAGAGTTCAGTGGCGCACGCGCTGACTGACTACCGCACAGTCAAGCGCATTGAAAGCGATAACGTGATACCGGGCGCCGTTCAATTCACGCTAAAGCCGGTAGCTTTAACCACACGCGACCACTTGGCGACTTCCGTCCGCACAAACCCGGCAAACTCCGCATCAGATCCCGTATGCGGGTCAAAACCAATGGTAGCGAGACGTTCACGCACATCAGACTGACGCAGCACTTTATTGATCTCGGCGTTCAACATGCGCACCACGACCGGACTCGTCTTTGCGGGGGCAAAAAATCCAATCCAGGAGGCGTTCTCAAATTCGGGAAAGCCTGCTTCAGCAAGCGTCGGCACATCCGGCAGCACCGAGACGCGCTTCAAACTCGCGGTAGCAAGCGCACGCAACGCCCCTTGCTTAATGAACTGAAAAGCCGTTGGCACTGTGGTGACGGTCATGTCTACCTGTTGACCAAGAACCGCGGTAACAGGCGCCAATCCACCTTGAAACGGCACATGCGTAGGATCAAGACCGGACACCACCCTGAAAACATAGTCGGAGGCGAGATGCTCGGTCGTACCAATACCCGCCGTTGAGTAGGTGAAACGGCCACCTTTGGCGTTGCGCACATAATCCATCAGTGTCTTTGCCGTCACCGTGCGATTCACCACAAACACCGTCGGTGCAGTCGCGGCGAGTGCCACCGGGACAAGATCCTTGTGCGGGTCGACGGCATCCTTCGCGACGCTGGCATTGACGGCAACTGCTGCCGTAACCACCAATAGCGTGTAACCGTCAGGCATCGCCACAGCAACCAATCTCGCACCGACCGTACCGCCCGCACCGGCGCGGTTATCAACCACAACCGGTTGCTCGAAACGCTCACCCAGCTTCTGCCCCACCAAACGGGCAATGGTATCGGCAATACCGCCAGGGCCGAAAGCGACAACGACTCGAACCGGCCTGCTCGGATAGGTTTGTGCCACAGCCACAGGGGCCGCACACAGCAACAACAAGCCTGCCGCGATAGCGCGACCACACGTCCCGCTCTCGACTTTCATCGATTCACTCCGCTTTAATCCGCGCCGCCTTGACCACCTTCGCCCATTTGGCCGTCTCCACCTTGATCAATTCGGCAAACGCCTCAGGCGTGCTTGTCCTCACTTCGAAGCCGCCAACCAAAAGTTTATCTTTTATATCCTGATGCTCCAGCACACGCTGCAACTCCGCATTCAGCTTCGCCACGATTTCAGGCGGCGTCTTCGCTGGCGCCAGAATGCCCTGCCAATCTTCAGACGCAAATCCAGGCAGACCCGATTCGGCCACGGTCTGTAATTCAGGAATGGCCTGCGAACGCTTGCCCGCACTAACGGCAATCGCTCGCAAGCGGCCGCTACGAACATGGGGCAGGGCAGAGGGCATGCTGGCAAAGGACAGCGCAACCTGCCCGCCGACCAGATCGCTCATCGCCGTACCACCGCCCTTATAGGGCACATGAACGATATCAACACCGGCAATGTATTTGAACAACTCTCCAGACAGGTGGGTTGCATTGCCTATTCCGCTCGAGGCAAAGGCAAGCTGGCCAGGACGAACGCGCGCGAGCGCAATCAAATCCTTGACCGACCTCACCGGCAGCGCCGGATGCGTGACCAGAATATGCGAGGCGGTGCCGGTCAGTGAGACAGGCGAAAAATCAGTGATCGGGTCGTATGGCATCTTATCGAAAAGGCTTAAATTAACCGCGAACGGACCCAGCGTACCAACTGTCAGCGTATAGCCGTCGGGGGCGGAACGGGCGGCCATTTCATTACCGATCATGCCACTGGCACCGCCACGATTATCGACCACCATCTGTCGGCCCGCCCCTTCAAACATTTTCAGGGCAATCAAGCGCGCCACGAAATCGGCGCTACCGCCGGTGGTAAAAGGCACAATCAAACGCACGGGTCGCGCCGGGAAGGTCTCGGCACCGAATGATGCCACCGGCACACATAGTACCAGACAGCAGGAAAGCCACCAGAAAAAACCGTGGCTTGTAACGAGCACTTCAGACTGGTTCTCGGACATGATCGAGTGGCATCCCTCTTTTCATGCATTGAACTACGGTGACTTCTACCCCGTAACCGCGCGCGCGCGCGCCTCCACGATCAATGCGACAAGTTGTGCAGGAAAAATCGGCGCATGCGATATAAATATGCCGAAAGGTGCAAGCGCATCCTCGACCGCCGATACAATCGCGGCCGCCACCGGCACCACACCGCACTCGCCCACCCCCTTGACGCCGAGCGGATTGAGCGGAGAAGGCGATTGCCGGTAAAAATTATCGATGTGCGGCATCTCGGTTGCCGTCATCAAAAGGTATTCACCGAAGTTCGTCGTCACCGGCTGGGCGTTTTCGTCATAACCCATCCACTCGAACAACGCATTGCCCAAACCATGCGCAGTGCCGCCGACGATCTGCCCCTCGACCAGTTGCGGATTGATGATGCGGCCGCAATCATGCAGGCCCGTGAATTTGAGAATCTTTACGGCACCGGTTTCAAGATCCACTTCCACTTCCGCAACCACCGTGCCATTGGCATGGGCCATATCGTCGATGACCAGATGCTCGGTCGCTTCGAGGCCCGGCGTAACCCCGGGCGGCAATGAATAGCCCGCGGTCCCGGCCACCGAACGCGCGATCTCGCCGAGGGTCACACAGGAATCGGGCCTGTCGCGCACACGCACACCATCGCCGGAAAATTCGAGATCACTTGCGCTGGCACTAAGAAGATGTGCGGCGATCTTTAAAGCCTTGTCGCGCACGGCAATCGCCGCCAGATGCGCCGACGAACCCGCCAACACAGTTTGCCGGCTGTTCGAACCACCAATGCCCATGGCAATGGCGGCCGAGTCGCCAACCGTCACGGTGACGTTGTCGAGTGCACCGCCAAACTGCTCGGCCACCACCTGCGCCAGCATGGTGCGCGTACCCTGACCCATGGCAACAGCCCCGCTGTAGACATGCACTTTGCCGGAGGGCGCGATACGCACGGTCGCCGATTCGAACGGACCGCGTCCCGTGCCCTTGCAATAATTGGCCATACCGATACCCAGAAAGCGCCCGTTCGCACGCGCTGCCTGCTGCCGCGTCGGAAAATCGGCCCACCCTGCATGCGCCAGAGCCTCTTCCTGACAGGCCGGATAATCCCCGCTGTCGAGAATCACCGGCATACCGCCACGCGCCTTGAGACCGGTCGTGTAGGGCATGCTGACGGCGGGGATCAGATTGCGTCGACGCACTTCAGCGCGATCAATTTTGAGTTCACGCGCGACACGGTCAAGCAACCGCTCCATGACAAAGGTGCCCTGCGGATGCCCGGCGCCACGCACCGGTGTCACCGGCACCTTGTTGGTCAATGCCACACGTATATTCATCCGGTACGCCGGAACGGCGTATTGCAACGGCACCGCTTCGGCCGCGTTATGCGGCAGATTCACGCCACGCGCGGTATAGGCGCCATGATCGTGAACCAAATCGCCGCGCATGCCGAGTATTCGGGCATCGCGATCAACCGCGATTTCAACCTCCCAATACTGGTCGCGCTCCTGCGTCGTTGCCACAAAATGCTCGCGCCGGTCCTCGATCCACTTCACCGGCCGCGCCAACAACAGGGCAGCCAGCGCGACCGCCGCATCTTCCGGATAAAACACCAGTTTGGGCCCAAAACCTCCACCCAGATCCGGCGCAATCACCCGCACGCGGTTCTCGTCGCGGCCGAGAAGATCGCATAACAAACGCTGGGCTGCATGCGGCATCTGCGTGGAACTCCACAGCGTCAGGCGATCCTCCACCGCATCGAACACTGCCAGCGCACCGCGACATTCGATTGAATGGCTGCCGCCACGATGCACCCACATGGATTCGCGAAATACATGTGGCGCATCCGCAAACGCACGCTCAACCTCCCCATAGCCCATGGCAAATTCCGCCAACAGATTATGCGGTGCATTGCGGTGAACCATGGGTGCACCGGCAGCCAACGCCTCACGACAATCGGATGCCGCAGGCAACGCCTCGTAGTCGACCTCGACCATCGCCGCGGCGTCTTCGGCGATATAACGGTCGTCAGCGATCACAATGGCGACTGGTTCGCCCACGTGCACTACTTCATCGTGCGCCAGAACAGGCCGGTTTCGATCTTGTTTGTAACTCTTGCTGGGCAGTCCGACCACCAGACGTTCGGTGCGCAAGTGCGGCAAAAAATCCTGCAGCGTGTACACCGCGTGGACCCCCGGCATGGCGCGCGCCGCCGCAGTATCGATACCACGTATTGCCGCATGCGCAAAAGGGCTGCGCACAAAGGCCGCCTCCAACAAGCCCGGCAGATGAATATCGTCAACGAAGCGGCCCTTGCCGCGCAGCAAATCGTCATCTTCACAGCGCGGCACCGACCGGCCGAATACGGATGATGAGGTCATACCGGCGCCGCCGTACGCAGACGCTGTGCCGCCTCGAGCGCGGCGGCAACGATCGCCTGATAGCCGGTGCAACGGCATAGATTACCCGACAGCGCGACACGCACTTCTTCTTCGGTCGGTTGCGGGTTATCACGCAAAAACTCGGTCAGGGTCATGAGGATACCGGGCGTACAAAATCCGCATTGCAGGCCATGCTGGGTGCTCATGGCCTGTTGCAACGGGTTTAGTGGTTCGAGCCCGGGAGCAAGGCCCTCGACGGTGGATAACTCGTGACCATGCGCCTGCACCGCCAGCATCAGGCAGGCGCGAACGCTGTTGCCATCAAATAATACCGTGCAAGCACCACACACCCCATGCTCGCAACCAACGTGAGTGCCGGTCAGACCGAGACGGTGGCGTAAAAAATCGGCAAGCGTCAGCCGCACTTCAACCTGCTGCTCGTAGCGTCTACCGTTCACGATGACATTTATTTTTCGGGTTTCAGTGGTCAATTGCGTTCCTCTTCGAAGATCTTGTGCCAGCGCACGTTAACGACACCGCGCGTCCGCCTGAATCAAAGCACGGCGGGTCAAGACCACCGCCAGATGCTGGCGATAACTTGCCGGCGCATGCACGTCACCAAGCGCATCCAATGCGCGGCAATGCGCGGCAGCAGCACAAAACAATGCTTCAGAGGCCGTCTGCCCCAGCAACGCTTGTTCGGCCTCTCTGACCCTCACCGGTGCGGCATCAAGCCCCGCGACCGTCACGCTGGCACGGGTAATCATGCCGGCGCCATTTTTCTCCAGCATGACAGCAACCGCGCAAACGGCAAAGTCACCGTGCCGTCGCGAAAATTCGATAAATGCATGGCCATGACTACTCTGCCAAAGCGGAAAACGCACGGCAGTCAACAATTCGTCGGTGCCAATCGCCGGCATCATATAAGCCTGCGGGAACTGTGCGAACGGGAGTTCACGCGAACCACTTGGCCCGGCAATCGTGACCACCGCATCGAGCGCCATCGCGGCCGCCACCAGTTCTGCGGAGGGATCCAGATGGCACAACGAGCCCCCAAGCGTGCCACGGTTGCGGGTCTGCTGATGACCAACATGGCTGATGGCATCAGCCAGCAGCGGACAGGCGTTACGCACAACGGCATCGCGCTCGAGGTCGCGCTGGCGCGTCATCGCACCGATTTCAAGCACGCCACCGTTCTCGCGAATGAAAGCCAGCGCGCCGACCCGGTTCAGATCAATCACATCATCGGGCAAGACGAACCGCATATTAAGCATCGGCATCAGCGACTGGCCGCCAGCAAGTAATTTGGCGTTCCCGCATTGGCCCAGCAGAGCGAGCACTTCGGCAACGTTTTCGGGATCGTGGTATCGGAATAGTGGTGGCTTCATGCCTTCTCAGGGCCGGCGTTGTGCGGCAACGTGTATCATTAGTTGGAATTGAATCAGAACTGAGACTACCCTTCTCCCGCCGGCTCTGCAACCATCGGAGGCTACCTTATGCGCACCTCAATCACCTTCATCACTGCACTCCCCCTGTTCACCGCATTTGCCCTCACCACAAACGCGAAGGCCCAAACCTATCCGGACAGAACCTTGCGCATGGTCGTGCCCTACGCACCCGGCGGCATCGTCGATTATGTAGGAAGACTCGCTGCGCAACGGTTGACGGAAAATCTTGGCCACAACGTCATCGTCGACAACCGTCCGGGCGCTGGCGGGGTGATCGGCGTTGAGATCACCAGCAAGGCCGGTGCCGACGGGCACACGCTCCTCATCATGGACCCGGCGATCGTCATCAACCCAAGCCTGCTGCCAAAAATCGCCTATGATATCAACAAGGATCTGCAGCCTGTCAGCGTGATCTCGTTTTCACCGCTGGTGCTGGCGGTCAACGCCAGGGTCGCGGCAAACAGTGTGCAGGATCTGGTTGCACTCGCCAGTGCCCAACCGGGAAAATTGAGCTTCGCCTCTGCCGGCATCGGCACCACACCGCATATGGCCGGTGAATTTTTCAAGGATCGCATCCGCCGGAACCTGTTGCACGTCCCTTATAAAGGCAGCGGCCCAGCGATGGCAGATCTCGTCGCTGGCCAGGTACAAATGACTTTCAGCAGCATCACCGCAGCCCTGCCCTTCATGCGTGACGGCCGCCTGCGCGGTCTCGCCACCACAGGCGAAAAACGCGCCATAGCACTGGCGGAACTGCCAACCATCGCGGAATCCGGTTTCCCCGGCTTCGAAGTCAATCTATGGCTCGCGATCTTCGTGCCGGCACAAACAGCAGCGCAGGTTGTCGCCCGCCTCAACGGCGAACTGCGCAAGGCACTGCAGCATCCAGACATGCGCAGCGCACTTGAAAAAGTCGCCGCCGAGCCGATCGGCAATTCACCGCAGGAGGCGCAACGCTTCGTACAAAAAGAGTTCGGCAAATGGGCGGCCGTGATCAAGGCGGGCAACGTCAGGCCCGACTGATATCAGGCCCTTTGAATTATTCCGCTTGCAGATTGGCGGTTTTCACCACTTTGCCCCAACGCGCAATTTCCGCGGCGATAAACGTCTGAAACGCGGCCGGGCTGTCGCCGATCGGCTCGAGCGCATTGGCGGCAAGCCGCTCGCGCACATCCGGCATGCCGAGCACCCTGACGATATCAGCGTTCAACCTGGTCACAATTTCAAGCGGGGTTGCAGCCGGCGCAAGGAGCCCATTCCAGGTTGATGCTTCAAAACCCGGCACACCGGCTTCAGCCATGGTCGGCATGTCCGGCAAAACCGGAGAACGTTTGGCAGAAGTCACCGCCAGCGCACGCAAACGCCCCGAGCGCGCGAACGGCAGCACGGTCGTCAGATTGCCGAAGGTCATCGAGACCTGGCCCGCCACCAGATCGGTAACGGCAGGGCCGCCCCCTTTGTAAGGGACATGCACGATGTCGACCTGCGACAGCAATTTAAACAACTCACCGGCCAGATGGGTCGAGCCACCGACACCACCGGAACTAAACGTCAACTGTCCTGGCCGAGCCTTCAGCAACGCAATCAATTCTTTCAGCGTTTTCACCGGCAAACTCGGATGTACCGCCAGAACATTGGGCGTCTGCGCAACGTTTGACAATGCCGCAAAATCAGATGGTTTGTATGGCACTTTCGCCATCAAGCTGAAGTTCACCGAATAGGCGGAGGTCACCATCAATATGGTGTAGCCGTCAGGCGGCGCCTTGGCAACGGTCTCAACACCGATCGTGGTGCCGCCACCGGGTTTATTTTCAACCAACACATTTTGCGACCATAACTCGGTCAGCTTGGCACCGATCAAACGCGCCAACAGGTCGGTTGAACCGCCGGGCGCGAGCGGCACAATCATACGCACGGGTTTCGACGGAAAATTTTGCGCCGCTGCTGGTCCGTAGCCACTCAATACAAAGAATGCACCGACCAGCGGCGCAATCAAGCCCCTCATACCAACCCCACAACCAATCAGCCACCGACCCACTATTGCAGAATTCATGCTGATAATCTCCTTGTCGTCAATCGCGCCATTTGTCATAAAAACTATCAAACACGGGCTGACGGCATGCTCAAACCGCCATAATTTCTAATATACTTAAAAATCGTACGATAAACCATGCGCATAATCAATTGCACACATGGTTTACTCGCCCCCCCACATTTGCGGAAAATATTTTGGCGCCGCATTCAGGAGATCTATTTTGAGTTCAGGCAAAGGCGTGCTGTTTGTTCCATATCATCAAACCCTCGACCTGCTGACCGTCGATGACGCCTTTCGCGTCTGCGAAGATGTCTACAGGATGCACGCCGAAGACAGCGTCGTACTGGCTACACCACCGAGCTTCAAACTCGATGTCGCCGGAGAATTCAACAACCACTGGCACGTCAAGGGCGCTTTTCTTAAAGCCATCCCCGCCACCGGCATACGCCTCTACAACTATTTCGACGACGGCGCGACCAACACCGTCGGCATGCTGAGCTGCGCACGCTACATCATGCTCTCAGATCCGCACAGCGGAGAACCCCTGGCCATTGTTGATGAGCACTGGAGTTACGTGCTGCGCAGTGCCGCCTCGGCGGTAATCGCCTGCAAATGGCTGGGGCCGAAGGCGCCCAAGATCCTCGGCCTGGTCGGCATCGGATCAATGGGAACGGCGGCACTGCGCTGCCTCACCCGCATGTACCATTTTGATGAAATCCGCTGCACCTCGCGACGCGCTGAAACGCGCGTCGCCTTTGCAACAAAATGGTCGCAAGAACTCGGTGTCAATATAGTCATCAAGGAAAGTATCGAAGAGGTGGTGCGCGGTGCGGATATCATCGTCGGCGGCACCACTTCCGGTGAAATCGTCAGCCGCGAACCGTGGGTCAAACCAGGCGCCACCTTCATCTCGCTTGCACGGCGCGAACTCGACCCCGCGGGCTGGTCGAAAATGGACAAGGTTGTTGTCGATAGCTGGGAATTCAACATGCTACAAAAAGAGTTCCGGCGCACAGTCGACAGCGGCTTGTTTTCACGAGAGCAACTGCATTGCGAAATCCAGGACCTGGTGGCGGGCCACAAACGGGGGCGTGAACGAGACGACGAACGGATCCTCATTCACACCACAGGGCTGGTTTCCCAGGATATTGCGCTCGCCCACTTTCTCTACACGCGCGCGCTCGAAACAGGACGCGGCATGTGGCTGCCGGCGGCGCATCTGCCGGCGCCCTGAAACGGATACCGCACACATGAACCCCGTGGAAATCAAATCCGTGCTCGCGCAAGGATTGTCGCGCGAGCGTGTCAAGACGTTGTTTATCGAACTGATCCGGATACCCAGCCCGCAGACCGCATTGCTCGAGGAAGAACCGCTGCTGAAGGAATTCATCCGCAATGCCATCGAGCCACGACTGCGCACGATGGGGTTCAGCGATATCCGTTACGACGCGATGGGCAATCTGGTGGCACACCACGGCACCGGGGCGAACGGCCGGTCTCTGCTGTTTGTCGGTCACGCCATGAATCAACCAGCGGCGACAATGCAAAACCCCTACGCCGGCGAGGTGGTCGACGGTGCGCACTTCGAATTGCCAGGCGAATGTGTGCTTGGCAAAGGTGCGAGCGAGCAGAAATCAAATATTGCCGCCATGTTGCACGCGATGGAAACAGTGATCGCCGCCCAACCCGGGCTGCGCGGCCGTTTAAGCTTTATCTGCGCACTCTCCGGGGAAACCGGCAAGCATGACGCAATGCGTAGCGCCATCGAATTTGCACAAATCAAAGCTGACATGGCGGTGCTCTACGGCAACAGTCTTAAGATTACGCTGGGCAATCGTGGCCGTATCGATGCCTTCGTCACCGTCAAGGGCGCCCCCTGCCACTCGAGCCGGCCACAAAACGGCGCCAATGCAATTACCGGCGCCATGGAGGTGATCCGCCTGCTGACAACCCAACTCAAACTCGACCAAACCCACGCCGAACTCGGTGCACAATCGCTGACCGTGAACCGCATCAAAAGCTACCCTGAATCAACGCACACGGTACAGGAACGCTGCGAACTCACCCTAGACCGCCGACTGCTGCCGGGAGAAGACCCGGACCTCGCCTTCGCCGACATCCAGCACACGCTCGAACCCATGCAGAATTATAAAGACCCTGCAAGCGGCCGCCCGTTCACTGTTGAAACCCAACTCGGCCCCTTCATGTATCCATCGCTGGTAACCACCGGATCACCCGTCGTACGCGCGCTGCAGGAAGCGAGCCGCGAAATGCTCGGCCATGAAGCAGAAACCTATTTCGCCTCGGCGGCATTCGACCAAGGCTATTTGAACCACATTGGCATTCCCACCGCCAATTACGGACCGGGTGAAGAACGTTACGCACACACTGACAACGATATCGCATCGATCGAGCGCACCTTCGACGCAGCGCGCGTCTACGCTTACATGGCCCTGCGCCATCTCACACAGGAATAACCCCATGAAACCAGTATTCAAAATAATGCCGCTCGCCAGCCATCCGGTGGACAGCATGGATGGCGGCCGCGGCGAAAAACTTAAATTGATCAACACCGCACTGGGCACACACAATGTCGATGTGCATCTGAACCGCCTGGCACCGGGCGGTGCAAGGGGCAAACTCCACCATCACACAAAAGCCGACAACATCTACATTGTCAAACGCGGCGAGGGCACGCTGACCGTCGAGGGCACAACCCACACCGTGCGCGAAGACGATGTCATTTTCATTCCCGCAGGAATGAAGCACTCGCTGAGCAATCTTGGCAGCACAGTGTTCGAAATTTTCGAAATCTACGCGCCTGCCGGCGAGCATTTTGATTTCGTTCTCGACGAGTAAGAGGCCCCGCAGAAACAGACGTCGCTCCTGGTTTCGCGCCACCCGTCATCGAAAAATGCGCTATGTTCGCGTTAACTTCTGCACCACCATGCTGGCGATCATGTCGTCTTCGACATTCACCGCAGTACGCACGGTGTCGAGCAGCCGATCGATCGGCAGCAGAATAGCGATCGCCTCGACCGGCAGGCCGACCGATTGCAACACGACGATCATCGTCACCATACCGGCACTTGGGATCCCCGGCGCGCCAATCGCGCCCAGCATGGCGGTAAAGAACACCACCAGCTGCTGGCCGAAACTCAGATCAATGCCGGCGAGATTGGCAACGAACAAGGCGGCGACCGCTTCATATAGCGCCGTACCATCCATATTGACGGTGGCCCCCAGCGGCACCACAAAACCGGCGATGTCGCGTTTCACATGCAGATGTTGCTCGACGCAGCGCAAGGTCACCGGCAGCGTGGCCGAGCTAGAACTAGTGGCAAACGCGGTGATCAGCGCTTCGCGCGCACCGCGCCAGAACTGCAGCGGCGTCACACCGGTCACCAGATAGAGGATCAGCGGTAGCGCAATCACGCCGTGTACGAGCGTGGTACCAATCACCACCAGCACGAAATATCCCAGGGTTTGGATTAGCGCCATGTCCTGCGTGGCGGCCAGATTGATCAGCAGCGCCATGATGCCGAGCGGCGCCAGGCGCATGATCCAGCCGACGATCATCAGCGAAATTTCGAGCAACTCCTGCAGCAATGCCAGCAGGTTTTTAAAGCGCTCGCCGCCGATCACCAACGCAATGCCGAGGATCAGCGCGAACACCACCACGGCCAGCACATTGCCTTGGGCGAGCGCGCTCACCGGGTTGACAAAAATCGCATGCAAGAACTGCGCGAAAAACTCTGACATCGACAACTGTTTGGCCTGAAACGCCGCTGTTGCATCGGCAAACATCGACAGTTGCATACCCTTGCCCGGCTCGAACAAATTAGACGCCGACAAACCAAGCACGATGGCAATCGCCATCGACAGCACGAAAAAGCCGAGGGTGGTGACCCATACGCGGTGCATCTGGTGATGCGCACGCAAACTCGCGACACCGACCGCAATCGAGGTAAACACCAACGGGATCAACACCATCTTCAGCAAATCAACGAAGAGGGTGCCGACCAGACCGGCGGCATACAGCCCGTTCTGGGTCAGCGGCGAGGCCTTGCCGAGCGCGGCAAAGCCGGCGCCGATCGCAACACCCAGCACGACGCCGGTGAAAATCTGTGTATTCAGTGAGGGAAGTTTCATGATGGCCTGACAAGGAAGGCCATATGTTACCCCGCCGTAGCACAGGCCGTTCATCCTGCATGCAAACCTGCGACACCGCGAACCGAAACATTTACTGACAATTGCTTGCACAGCGTAACGCTGCGGCAGTCAACAAGCGCTCCCGGCGGACGTTGATGAAAGCGTGGACCTCACCAAGGAGAACACCATGAACAGCACGAAAAACATCATCTGTATGCTCGCCACTGGCGCCACGTTCTGTGCCACCGCGCCGGTTTTCGCCGATAGCTGGCACGGACGGGGCTATGAAAATCACGATCGCTATCGCGCTTACAACAGGTATGAAATGCGTGGACGCGAGCGCTTTGGCTACCGGCACGAGGTCGGCCGTCGCGTGGTGGTGATCGAACGGCCTTACGTTGTGCAACAACGGGCTTATGTGGTGCAACCGCCGGTGTATTACAACAATCCGCCGTTGCTGAATTACGGACCAGCGGCGGTACTCGGTGCAGCGATCGGCGGTTATATCGATCAGCAGTATTAATCGGTGCGCAACGCTAATGGTCGCAACAGGCTCACCGCGAACGATCAGCTTAGGTCCATCTCGCGGTGAACCTGTCGAATCGTGGCAACTGTTTGGGTTTGGGAAACCCCGCGTGAGACCTTAACACCATCGCGGTTTCAACCGTAGCGTGCCGCGGCGGCGGTGAGTTGATCGCGCACACGCTGGCGCAACTCCTTCGGCGCCAGCACCTCGACATCCGTGCCGTGACGCAGAATGTCACCGATCAATTCGCGGTCGTCGGCATATGGAAACTCCAGCACATACGAACCGTCCTGGGCGACGGTCGCACGCTGCTTCGGATGCCATTGCTCGGCGGCGACCCAGCGCGCGCGCTCCGGCGTGAAGCGCAGTTTGGCGCGCGCTTTGGCGCGCCCGGAAAAAATGCCGTAGCCGTCAGCCAGCACTTCGTCAAGGCGGCGCTCTGGGATTTCTTTCGCCGGCGACTCGAGGATCACCGCCTCGCGTACACCATCAAGCGCGAAGCTACGCAGGTCTTCGCGCAGATGACACCAGGCATCGAGATACCAACTCTCGCGATAGCACACCAGACGCTGCGGCGAGAGCACGCGCTCGCTGGTGCTGTTGCTGCCGCGCGCGTAGTAACCGATACCGATCTGGCGGCGGTTGAGCAGCGCGTTGGCGATGCTCTCAAAGAACTTGTTGAGCGGTGCGCGCCGCCCCTGGTGCAGGATGCGCACACGGCGCTGGATCTCGTCGTGGGAATGATCGTTGCTCTCGAGCAACGCCTTCAGGCGCTCCTTCAAGGGTTCGATGTGACGCTTGAGCAGACCGGGCTGCAACTCTTCGAGCAGATGTTCCATCGTCAACAGGGCGGCAGCCTCGGAAGCGTTGAACCAAAGGCCGGGGAACTCGACGCGCTCGACCGCACGCCCGTCACTGCTGAAGCAATAACCGTTGGCATCGCGATCGTAGACGATGGGCGCTTTCATGCGGCTGCGCAGATACTCGAGATCGCGTTTGAGGGTGGCTGGCGAGACTTCCGTTTCATCGAGCAGTTGCTGGAACGACAACAAACGGCGCGCGCTGATCAGCTGTTCGATTTTGAAAATGCGTTCTGTTTTATTCATGCCGGCTCCGTCCGCCCTGGGCTTGTGTTTGGTATGCATCACTGCAGTGGAAGGTGATCACTGTAGCACGGCCTGTCGCTCACCGCATGAGCCAGCAGGAGACTATGAGCTCGCGGATTTATTTTGTCGAGGGTGTTGCCCTCTGAGGTGCAACGGGCTTGTTATCTTAATGACTAGGGGAAAGAGGGAGCGACAACCGGCGCTCAAGCCTGCCTAAAATCGCGTGCACACATAAAAATGCGATGCGGGCTGGCCTGAAAAGCAGCTTTACGCTTCAGTCCATCTCCACGACAACAAAGGCCGGCGCCAGCGTCGCTGCTTCGTAGAAATGCGACTCAGTATTTCATCCCGGTCTTTTTGACCAGCGCGCGCCACTTCTCGTATTCAGCCTTGACCTCGGCGCCGAACTCCCGTGCTTCGTTGCCGACGATATCGGTGCCTTCGACTTCCATGCGACGCATGACTTCGGGTGTGTTTAACGCGCGCTTCGCTTCGCGCTGCAGGCGTTCGATCACGGCTGGCGGCGTGCCGGTCGGTGCGAACATGCCAAACCACGCCACCACGTCATACCCTGGCAGACCCGACTCGGCCACCGTCGGCAACTCCGGCATCGCCTTGCTGCGCACCGCGCTGGTGACAGCAATACCGCGCATACGGTTCGATTTGATAAACGGCAACGCCGAGATCGGACTGCCGATCATCCAGTCCACCTGACCCGACACCACCGCCGGATAGGCATCCGAAACACCCTTGTAGGGCACGTGCGTCATGGGGGTGGCTGCCATCACCGTCAACAGTTCGGCGCCCATATGCACGATGCTGCCAATACCGGCCGAGGCAAAGCTCATGCCGCCGGGTTTGCTCTTGGCAAGAGCGATCAATTCTTTAACGTTGTTGACCGGCAGCTGCGGCGCTACGCAGACGATATACGGGTTGGAAGTGAGCTTGGTCACCGCAGTGAGATCGCGCACCGGATCGTAGTTCTGTGGTTTGAGCGCGGCAGTGGTAATCACCGTGCTGCTGCTGACCAGCAGCGTATGACCGTCGGGCGCGGCTTTCGTCACCAGTTCAACGCCGATACTGCCGCCGGCGCCGGTGCGGTTGTCGACTACAAAGGGCTGGCCCCACAGCGTGCTGTAATGCTGGGCAGCGATGCGGGCCAAGGCATCGACACCACCACCGGCCGAAACATTGACGATGATGCGCACCGGGCGCTGCGGATAGGCCGGTGCGTTAGTTTGTGCGTGTGCACTTTCATACATGCACAACGCCAGCGGCACCAAAGCGTGGAGCACAAGCGCACCGCACAACCTTGATGGTCTCGCGCC
>CAMDSO010000025.1 GCA_945906935.1 Bordetella parapertussis | reverse complement strand
CATTTTCTGTTTGCGTAAATTGCCGGCGCTGCAGATGCGCCCACTTGGGCTCCCCTGCAATTATTTCGATAATACGATTACATATCGAAAACCGCGCTACAGGATCAGTCTCTTCCTTCAACGCCTGCTCAATTACTCCTGCGACAAAGGCCGAATAGCGATTCGGTTGCTCTTCGGTCTCAATTTTTCCGAATACTGTTCGCAGCTCAGGATAACGAGCGAGCAAGTCTCGCAACTCTTGGTCGACCACTGCGTCGTAAATCCCATGTTGTGGCTTTGAAATCAATTATCGACCCCGCTCAATAAAGCTGCAACGCCTTGGACAATCGGAATATCTGCGTCAGCCCAGTCTAATGTGAGCATTTCGCTAGGCGATAGCCAATTTATTGCCGCGTGCTCATGTAGCGTGATCTCACCGGAATCTATTTCGCAAATAAACGGATGGAGCGTAATCGCAAAGGACGGGTAATCGTGGTTATTCGGTGGTAGTGCCCGAACAATCCTCGCGAAAATACCCAGCTCCTCCACTAACTCTCGGCGCAGACAGGTCTCCAGACTCTCGCCATCGTTAACTTTTCCGCCCGGGAATTCCCATTTAAGAGGCATGCTCATGGTGCCACTCCTTTGAGCGGCCAACACCATGCCGTCGCGCACGATTACTGCGCAGGTAACGTTAATGTGCTTTTTTAATTCCACAACCATAGTACTGATCCGCTGGCAACTCACCAAAACTCCCGATTCCGTCCAGGGTAAAGCAAGCCCCCGAGGGACCCAATGCGATGAGAATTTGATTTAGGTCATAGCCCATTCTAGCCGCCTCCGGCAATCTCCCACTTGCTTTTCGCCCTGCCACGAGACTTTTCCTTCAACGATCATCCCGCCGCGCACTCGACTCATATTAGGAAAGTGCGTCATGTCGGATTCCGTTAAATACCTGCTCGACCAGTCGGAGCTGGCCATGACGCTAGTGGGATTGCCTTCGATGAGGGCAGCTTGGAATCTTGCAGTTAGACAACGCAGGGGAAGCAAGCGGCTCATTCAGTCCTTCTTTGCTGCCCGAAGGCCTGGACTGACTACCCGCCCTTCTTCGCTTCCAGCCGCGCCTTCAAATCCGCAAACGGGTTAAAAGTCGATGCGGCCACGGCGTTACCACTATCCGTGCGCCCCAATGAATCCTTGAGCTTGGAATGTTCATGCTCATGACAGTAGGTGCAGAGCAATTCCCAGTTGCTGCCATCCGGCGGGTTATCGTCGTGGTTGCTGTTCTTGTGATGCACTTCGAGCAATTGCAGATTGGTGTGGGTGAAAGTGCGCGCACAGCCGCCGCACACCCACGGATACATTTTTAGCGCCTGCTCGCGATAACCGGTTGCACGCTGTTCGGCGTTGCGTCGCGCATCGCGCACGATCTGGTCGAGTTTGTTGGGGGTTGTGGCCATGTGCGATTCTGCCGGTTTACTGCGCCCGGTAGACCACCGGTGCCAGCGTGTTCTGGTCGATCATGACATCGACAATCGCCGGCTTGCCGCTGGCAAACGCACGCTGGATGGCGCCCTCCAGATCTTCGGGGCGGGTGACATGCTCGCCGTGCGCACCAAACACTTTCGCCAGTGCGCCGAAGTCGGGGTTGTTGTAATCGACGGCAAAGAAACGACCGCCGTAATGTTCGTTTTGAAACGCGCGCTCGTTGCCCAGACCCTGATCGTTGAACACCACATACACCACCGGAATGTTTTCGCGCATCGCGGTTTCGAGCTCGCCAATATTGCAGATCGCGCCCATATCGCCCGAGGCACACAACACCGGCCGATCGGGTTGCGCGAGCTTGGCACCCAACGCAATCGGGAATGAACCACCGACCGAGGCCCAGTCGTCGATGCACATGAAGGTGCCCTGCTCCCAGCTCTTGAAGTAGCTGCGCACGTGCTTGCCGCCATTACCCGCATCCACCACGCAGATGCCGTTCTGCGGCAGCACCTTGCGGATCATGTGCGCGACAAACTGCGACTGTATCGGCACCGCCTGATGCTTGACCATGCCCTGCAACTCGCCTTCCCATGTGGCACGGGCGTGCGCAACGTCGACCCAGCACTTGGTTAGTTTCGCCGCGGCCACACGCTGTGCGAGGCCGGCGATGAAGCTGGCGGTCGAACCGGTCACCCCCACACTCACCGGGAAGACAATGCCGATCTGGCCCGGTGCGGCGCTGTGATGCACCAGCTTCGCCTGTTCGCTGAAGATGCCGTATTTGTGCATCGTCGAAAAGGTATCGATATGCGCACCGATAGCGATGATGAGGTCGGCCTGCGGCACGATACGGTTGGCGCTGCCAAAGCCGCTGCGGCCGAGCGGGCCGAGGGCCAGCGGATGCGCACTCGGGAAGGCGTCGGGTGAATACTGCAAAGCGCCGACCGGAATGCTGGTTTGTTCGGCGAGTGCAGCCATCGCCGGGTAGGCATTCTCGGTGATCAAACCACGACCGACCACAAACACCGGCCGCTCGGCGGCCTGCAGCAGTGCAAACACTTCGTCGAGTTGTGTCGCATCGCAGGTCGGCAGCACGCTGTTGCGATAAGCCGCCGGCGCGATGTCTTCCACCGTCGTTTCTTCGAGCAGAATTTCACTCGAGGCTTCGATATGCGTGGGCCCCTGCGGTTCGGTCAGCGCCACGCGGAACGCCTTGCGCACGAGTTCCTGCACCTTGCCGACATTCGGAATGCTGTAAGCCCACTTCGTCAGCGGCTTCATGAACGTGACCTGGTCCATATCCTGCGTGGAATCGCGCTCGCGCACCACGCTTTCTTGCACGCCACAGATACTGATCACCGGCACGTTACCGCGATTCGCTGCACCAATGCCGGTGGCCAGATTGGTCACACCCGGCCCTTCGGTGGCGGTGACGATGCCGGGCTTGCCAGAGGCACGCGCATAGCCATAGGCCATGAAAGCGGCACCCTGTTCGTGGCGCGTGAGGATAAAACGAATCTCCGGCGTGCACCGCAGCTCGTCGAGTATGGCGAGATTTTGTGTGCCCGGAATGCCGAACACGTGTTCGACTTTTTCGCGCAGCAGGGCATCGACAAGGGCGCGCGCGCCGGTGGATTTTTTAACCATCGTGTATTCCTGTTTGCTGGGTTATTTGCTGCCCCTCCCCCGCTATGCAGGGGAGGAAAACCTTTTAACGCACCTTCAACACCAGCTTGCCGCGGAAATGCCGTCCCTTGCTCACCGCATTGGCTTTGGCCGCATCAGCCAGCACGAACACCGTGATCTCCGGCAATTTCACCGCGCCGCTGGCGATTAGCGACGAGATACGATCAAGGTGAGCGCGGTCACGGCCAACCTTGGGCCGCAGGCCCTGTACGTCGGTGCGCGAGGTTGCCGGCGCATTGGCGCCCGACGCGATAAACGCTGCGCGGCCGCTGGCCTTGAGCACATCGTAAGCGTGGTTGGCGACATCACCACCCACCGTATCAAACACCGCATCGATGTTCGAGACCACCTTGGTGAAATCTTCGCTGTTGTAATCGATGATCTGATCGGGGCCGAGGGTTTTGAGATACGCGTGATTGGCCGCACTGGCGGTCGTGATGACATGCGCGCCGATGTGTTTGGCGATCTGAATCGCAAAACTCGCCACACCGCCGGCACCACCTTGAATCAGTATGGTTTCGCCTTTTTTGAGTTGCAGGGTGTCTTCCACCGACACCAGCGCGGTCAAACCAATCAACGCCACCGCCGCAGTTTCAATATGCGTCAGTGTCGCCGGCTTCTTTGCAATGATGGCTTCACGAATCGCCACCTTTTCTGCATACGCCGCTTCAATGCCGACATCGCAGACGCCAAACACTTCATCACCGATCTTGAAATCCTTGACGCCTTCTCCCAGCGCGCTCACCACCCCCGAGAAATCGCGCCCCGGGCTGTACGGCAAAAACCCCACCGGACCGTAGCTGCCGGCGACCACGCGCCAGTCGGCACCGTTGACACTCGCCGCATGTACATCGACCAGCACCTGTCCCGGGCCAGCAACCGGCTCCTTGTATTCGCCGTATTGCAGTTCTTCGGGGCCGCCATGTTTGGTAAAAAATGCTGCTTTCATCGATACTCTCCTGTGGGATATTACTGCGTGGCAGAATCGTAGCACGCCGCGACCTGCGCATGCCGCGAACGGCGTCAGCAACCCGGCTGTCATCCGTTGTGCGTTAGACACCCGACGCCTTCCCCTGCATACTCAAGTACAAACAAACAATAATCCGTTGCATGACCAACGATCGAGGAGATTCCATGCGTAACAAAACTGCGTGGCTGCTGCTGTTCATCATCGCGCTAATCCCATCGGCCTTCGCGCAAAGTCCGTGGCCAAACCGCGCCGTGCGCGTCGTCGTGCCGTTCCCCCCCGGCGGCAATACAGACGTCGTGGCGCGTTTGCTCGCACCGCGACTGGCCGAGGAATACGGCCAGCCTTTTGTCGTCGATAACCGTGGCGGTGCCGGCGGCACGGTAGGCGCCGAAGCGGTCGCACGCGCGGCGCCAGATGGTCACACCCTGATCGTTATTGCGTCGACCTATGCCTCGAGTGCCGCGCTCTATAACCTGCCCTACGATCCGGTCAGCGGTATCGCGCCGGTGGGCATCATCACCGTCGGGCCGCTGGTGCTCGCCGCGCACCCGGGCGTGAAGGCCAACAACCTCAAGGAATTTGTCGAACTGCTGCGCGCCAAACCCGGCGCGATGAGCTTTGGCTCTTCAGGCACCGGTAGCGTGCCGCATCTGGCCGCTGAATTATTCCGTCAGATGACACGAACCGAGGCGGTGCATGTGCCATACAAAGGCGACACTCCGGCGATCGCCGATCTGATGGGCGGCCATATTCAATACGTGATGATTTCGCCGCTCGCCATCGCGCCGCAAATCAAGGCCGGGCGTTTGCGCGGACTGGGTGTGAGTACTGAACAGCGCTCGCAGGTCATGCCAGATCTGCCGGCCATAGGCGAAGTTGTGCCCGGCTATAAGGCGACGACCTGGTTTGCGATGTGGGCGCCGGCCGGCACGCCCAAGGATGTGGTTGCGCGTCTAAACCAATCGATCAGCCGCATCGCGCAAACGCCGGATGTGCAATCGCGGTTACGCGCCGACGGCATGGAACCGGCCACCTCAACGCCGGAAGAGTTCGGCCGTTTCATCGGCGAAGAAATCGCCAAATGGTCGAAGGTGGTCAAGGCCGGCAACATCAAGGTTGATTGAACGACCTGCCGCTGCGTTGTTGCTGCGCTGAGGGTGTCTGCCGCAACCCGCGATCCGCCACGGCGGATACGCAGGCTGCAGCACAGCGGCAGGGGCTATTGCTTGAGGCCGAACTTCTCGACAACACTCTTCTCCGCAACATATTGTTCGCGCGCCCAACGCGAGTAATCCTCGGTATTCAGATAACTCAACACCAGATCGTAGCGTTCGAACGTTTTCAACACCTCGGGGTCATCGAGGCTCTTGCGAAACGCGTCGTGCAGCGTCTTCACCACCTTCGGGTCCATACCCTTCGGCCCGCCAATACCGTAGGAAGAACTGGCGTTGACGTCAAAGCCCTGTTCTTTGGCAGTTTGAATATTGGGCCAGCGCTTCAGTCGATTAGGGCCGAAGATGCCCAACACGCGTATCTTGCCGCCATCCACCAGCGGCGCCCAATGCACCGAACTGGCCGACACATCAATGTGACCGCCGATCAGCGCATTTAACATATCGCCCGACACCCGGATCGGCACATGCACAAGCTTAATGCCAGCGCGCTGCGAGAGCTCCTCCATGGTCATGTGCATGGTGACCCCCACCCCCGAACTCGCATACGTCAGCTTGCCCTGATTGGCCTTGGCATCTTTGATGAAATCATTGATGTTGCGGTGGGGCGACTCGTTACGCACGATCAGCGCGTAGGTGTAATCCACCACACGGATGATCCAGGTAAAGTCATTGATGACATCAAACTCGGTTTTCTGGATATGCGGAATACGCAGGATGGGCTGCGGCATCTGTGTCAGCAGATAACCATCGGGCTTGCCGGTGTTGTGCACCACCGACGGCGCCAGCGCACCGCCCGCACCGGGTCGATCCTCGACGATGATTTTTTTGCCCAGTGTTTTGCCGGCCGCATCGGCCAGCGCGCGCAGCAACACCGCGCTACTGCTGCCCGGCGAATAGGCATGCAGCAGGGTGATGTTCTTCTCCGGGAAATTCTGCGCTGTTGCCGGCGCCACGCCCAGCACGCCAACACAAACACCAAGCATCAACGCCAGCCGCCGCATTACCGTCAAATCATATCGCATCACTATTCCTGTCAGTTTTTGATGAATCCTATTTTACGGCGCGCGAAGGATAATTTTTCCGACTTGTCCGTTTCCGAGCATACGGTCGCGCGCCATCGGTAATTGATCGAATTCAAACACGCTGTCGACCACCGGCACGATACGACCGTCGAAAAACCCCGGCAACACATCGCGGGTGAAACCGCTCACTGCCTGCTGGCGGTGTTCCGTGGTCGTAAAACGATTCGATGCGCCGAACAGTTCCCAGCGGTTGGCGTGTAGCTGCGCAACGTCGATCTCGCACTTGGTTACCTCGTCGACCGTACTCACGGTGGCGAAGCGTCCCTGATAAGCCAGCGCACGCAGGCATTCACCGAAGAGGCTGCCGCCGACGCTGTTGACGATGACATTGGCCCCCTTGCCGCCAGTGATCTCTTTGACCTGGTCGGCAAAATCCGGCTGACGTGTGGCAATGCCGAAATCCAGACCACAGGTCTTGAGGCGGGCGAGCTTATCCGCCGAACCCGAAGTGCCGATCACGCGCGCACCCAGCAGATGCGCGGTTTGCATGCAGGCGACACCGACGCCGGACGAAACCGCGGTTGCCAGCAGCCATTCCCCCGCCTGCAGACGGCCGTAGCGGATCAGCATGTCGTAGGTGACGAGGAACACCAGCGGCACGCCGGCGGCCTGTTCCCAGCTCATGGCGGGCGGCACCGGCAGTGCTTCGTACGCGCTCATCACAGCGAATTCAGAAAACCCCCCGCGCGCGCGCCCCATTACACGCTCCCCGATCTTCACGCCGGTCACGCCAGCGCCGAGTGCGTGCACTTCGCCGGCGGCTTCGTGTCCACCAATCTTCTCAGCACCGTCGGCCAGATAGCGCGGATTGAATTCGCCACGATTGAGCGCCGCTGCGCGCATCCGCACCACGATCTCGCCCGGCCCCGGCTGCGGCTCCAGCGCCTCGCGTGATTCAAGCAGCAGACTTGCGTTCTGTGATTTGATCCACCAGCTTTTCATGCGTTCTCCATACGGTTTTTTTAGAGCGGCAGACCCGCGGGGTCGACCCGTATATTTGCGTCCTTGATTACTTTAGCCCATCGCGCCAGTTCCACGCGGATGAATTCGCCCAGTTCCTGCGGAGTACTGCCAAGCGGTTCCAGTGCCTGGGCGGCAAACAACGCGAGCAACTCCGGGTGCTTCAAGGCGCGGGTAATTTCATTGTGCAACGTGCCGATGACCGCCGGCGGCGTAGCTGCCGGTCCAAGCAGCGCGTACCAGCCAGGTGCCGCAAAGTCCGGCACACCCGCCTCCGCTATGGTGGGCAGTTCGGGAAGCGCGGCTGCGCGCTTTGCCGTGGTGACAGCGAGGCCGCGCAATTTGCCGGCCTTCATCTGCGGGATCACCAGCGGAGCGACCATCATTCCGATCGAAACCTGGCCGCCAATCAAATCAATGATCTGCGCAGACTGCGTTTTATAGGGGACGTGCACAATGTTCACGCCCGCCATGTGTTTGAACATCTCGACAATCAGGTGTCCGGATGAACCGGGCGACGGTCCGCCATAATCAAGTTGCCCGGGCCGCGCCTTGGCCAGAGCAATCAAGCTGCGTACATCGCGTACCGGCAGCGCCGCATTCACCACCAGCACCCACGGCGTCGAGGCAAGCAGACTGACTGGTGCGAAATCACGCGCCACATCGTAAGTCACCTTGTAAAAATGAGGCGCAGTCATCAGCGATGAGGTGCCGATGGCGAAGGTATAACCATCGGGGGGTGCGCGCGCCACCAACTCGGCGCCTACCGTACCGCTGGCGCCACCACGCACCTCATTGATCACCTGTACGCCAAGGCTTTCCGTAATGCGCTGACCAATGATGCGTGGCACGGCGTCGGAACCACCAAACGAAATAAAACGAATTGGCCGGTTTGGATACGGTTGCGCCCATGCGTTGGCACACAAAACAGCAGCAAACAACAACGACAGCGCAGGCGCCCGACGCCACCCAAACGTATCCATGATTCCCCCTGTATAAAGACGCCACCGGGTCGCGTCGGCAATACCCACAACAACGCGCCCTATATTTTGTGTGTCAAGGTTAAACCAGTGTGACGGCGCTGTGAAGCGCACCTACACTCAACCCAAGGCTCTTATATACTTCGCCTTGACTCAAAACTGAAATCGATTGTGCGGGGTGAGCGTAATGAAGTTTGGCATTTTCGGCGGCGCGCGGCGCGGTCTGCACGACATTACCGGCGACAGCACCGGCTATCGTGATTTTATCGACTACATTCGGGCTGCCGATGAAAACGGCTTTCATAATGTATTTCTGACGGAACACCATTTCACTGGTCAGGAATCGCTGTCGGCCTCGCTGAATCTGTTGTCGTATCTGGCCGCCTGCACAAAAAACATCCGCCTTGGCACTGCAGTTGCGGTATTGCCCTGGCATAACCCCGTGCTGCTGGCCGAACAGGTGGCCACTCTCGATGTGCTCTCCGACGGACGCGTGGATCTCGGCGTCGGCCGCGGTTATCGCAAGCCCGAGTTCGACGCCTTCTGTGTGCCGATGAGCGAGGCCTGGGACCGCTACAACGAATGTCTTGAAGTGATGCTCAAGGCGTGGAACACCAAGGGCCGTTTTTCGCACGAGGGGAAATTTTTCCGCTTCAAGGAGATCCTCGTTGAGCCGACGCCGATTCAAAAACCGCATCCACCAATCTGGGTGGCGGCCGGCAGCGCCGATTCGATCGCGCGGGTTGCCGACAACAATTACAGCCTGTTGCTCGATCAACTCGCCTCGGATGCACAAGTCGAACAGCGCTTGACCGCCTATCTCGACGCCATGGCCGAGCGCAGCCATACGCGCGACGCCTCGCGTATCGGTGTGGCGCGCGCCCTGCATCTGGTGAAGAACGAGGATGAGCGCAGCGCTGCCTGGGCGCGACGCACCACCAGCGTGAAAAATATCGCAGATCTCGCCCGCCGTCCCGGTGTGGTGCTCGACGAGCGCTTTGAACTGGATATGAAGGAAGCGGCGATGATCGGCACGCCGGATGAAATCATCGAGCGGCTCAATGCACTCGCCGCACGCGGCGTTGACAACGTGCTGCTGCTCAACGTCTCGGCAACGCGCAAGTTTCTCGAATTTTTCGCGCGCGAAATCATGCCGCACGTCAACGCCACACCGGTCAAACGCGTCGCCAACGCCTGAACCGGGTTCACGCAATAAAAAACGCTACCTCAGGGGTGGCGTTTTTTTCGGTTAGTTTACGGCTTCATTAACAGCTTCCCCATGACTTTGCCCGATTCGAATACACGATGCGCGCGCGGCGCTTCCGCCAGCGGAATGCGATCGTGAATCGGCACGCGGATCTTGCCTTCGTGCAGCAGGCGGATCAGATCGAGCGTGCCACGTGCGCGCAGTTCCGGCCAGTCATCCAGTGTGTGCATGGTGAAGTAGCGAAACCCGCCGCTGCGCCAGGGCGGACAGTGGATCGACTTGACGATGTCGCCGCTGGCCATGCCTTCGAGCTGGCCGTAGAGCATCAGCATGCCGAAGCGTTCGAGGCATTTGAACAACTCCGTCACATGCGGACCGCCAACGCAATCCATGATGAGATCGACCCCGCGGCCGCCGGTGAGGCGCAGCGTTTCTTCAATCACATTACTCTGGGTGCGGTCGATGATCTCGTCGGATCCCTGTGCGCGCACAAATGCCGCACGTTCCGCTGAACTCGTCACCGCAATCACGCGTTTGCCGTAGACCCGCGCCAGTTGCACCAGCGCCGAACCAACGCCGCCGGCCGCCGCGAGTACGAGCACGGCGTCGTATTGAAAGCCCTTTAGCGCGGAATTCAGCAAATGCCAGGCAACCTGATAATTGGCGAGCCCCGCCACCTGATCGAGATCAACGCCATCGGGCACCGCATAGATACGATTCTCGGGGCCGGTAATATATTCTGCGTAGCAATTGGCGCGTTCCTTGAACTCGCGCGCACAGACAAACACGTTTTGCCCCACGCGCAGCGTATTGCAACCACTGCCGGTTTCCACCACCGTGCCACTCATTTCAATGCCCGGTATCAGCGGTAACGGCGGCATCCACGAATAGACGCCCTGACGCACCAGCATCTCCGGCATGCTCACGCCAATGGCGTGCGCCTTAACCAGCACTTCGCCGGGGCCGGGTCGTGGGGTCGGCAACTCGACGTATTTCAAAACATCCGGTCCACCGGTCTCGCTGATCTGTATGACTTTCATAAAGCGGCTTTCATTTCAAAACGCACCGCAATCGCAGCGCTGGCGATCACCGCCAAATCGTGACTGCCTTCAGGCGGCACGTTGAGCCCGCCCTTGACCACCTTCACCGTCACCTGACCGTGCGGCAGGCTTGCCTTGACCGCCGCCGCATCGACTTTGGCCGGCTCCTGCACACCGATAGTCACTTCGACTTGCATTTCTTTGGCGTTGAGCCCGAGTGAACGAATGAAGGCAAGCGACGAATGATGCAGGGCATCCTGCACCGCACGCACGGCGGCCTTGGTGTAATCACCCCCATGCAAATCGTTGCCCGAGCCCATCTCCAGTATGAATCGTTTGAGCGGCATGACGATCCCTTAAACGTCGAGACGGACAATCGCCGCCGCGTGTGCCAGCACGGTCGACGCGGTGCCCGCATCATTAAAAATTTCCAGCCCGCCTTCGCAGACCTCCACCGTGCCGGTGCCGTGCGGCAGCACCTTCAACACCTCAGCCTTGTCGACGAGCTCGGGCTTAGGCACGCCGATCAGCACCTCCACCACCATCGAGTCGACCGGTTTACCCACCGCGTCGGCAACGTTGAGCGAGTTATGCCACAGCGCATCGCGCAACGCGCGCACCGCAGCCTTGGTGTAATCGGCACCACGGATGTCGGTGCCCATGCCGATTTCCACCGCCATGCGTTTCATGGTCATGCTGTCTGCCCCTGTATACCCGATTTACCCCGGGATCAATATTAAACACACGTGCAAATGCGTAAGCCGCCGCAGCGGCCGGCATCTATAAACCGGCACTGCAGCGGCTTTATACGGGCGGAATCTGCGCTCAGGTATTACCGAGGTACGGCAGTACCTTGCGTTTGTATCCAGCCAGCGCCTCGGTGATTTTATAGCGTGAGGGAAACACGAACGAGATGTGTTTTTGCACCAGTGCATCGCGCACATATTTTTCGATCGGCATACCCTGCACCACACCCATACCGCCGAACAGCTCCATACCCTGCTCGGTGAGGCGCTGCACCGCAGTGCCGGTGAAAGCGGTCGCCATCATCTCGTAGGGCTTGGCCTCGATAGTGCCATCGGCAATCGCCTCGGGATGATCTTTCGCCCACGCCGCAGTCCAGATCAAACGCCGCGCCGCTTCCAGATTCATCGCCATATCGGCGATGTAAAGACCGACCGCCTGGTGCTGAATAATGGGTTTACCGCCCGACACACGCTGTTTCGTATATGCGATGGTTTCTTCTAACGCGGCACGCCCGAGGCCGAGGGTGATTGCAGCGATCGTGACATGCGTGCCGATGTCGGTACGTCCCGGTGGATTGGGCCCGAGTATGCGACCCTTGGGGACACGCACATTGTCAAAAAAGATCTCCGCGTTGTCGCCAATACGGCGGCCGATCTTCGACATCGGATGACGCACCAGTCCGGCCGAATCACCCTCGACCAGAAACGCCCGTGCACCCGCCGGGGTCTGCGCCATGACCACCAGCAGCTTGGCCAGATAACCGACGGTCTGAAAATTCTTTGCGCCATTGATCAGCCACGAGCCGTCGGGCTGCTCGGTAGCACGCGTCTTGAAGCGCGCGGTATCAGGTGTCTCGGTGAAGTAATCAAAACCCAGATCAGTGTCGGGCTCGTGGATGGCCACTGCGGTGAAATAAAGATCGTCATTGACGAACTTCGGCAGAAAATAATCGCGCTGCTCCTGCGTCATGCGCAGCTCGAACCAGTCGCGAGCGCGCCGCGCGGTGAGCATGTAGTAATAGGCGGTGCCAATATCGCCGGCGGCAAGTTCCTCCGCGATGAGGCAGGCCGTCAGGTGATCGGATGCACCAGCGCCACCGTTTTCCTCGGTCAGCGCAAAGGTACGAAAGCCGAGCTGCGAACCTTTTTTCAGCACTTCCCAGGGAATGCGATCCTCCCAATTCGGCTTCTTGTCGAGTTCCAGTGCAATCGGCTTGATCTCGTTCTCGGCAAACTCGCGCGCCAGATCACGATATGCCCGTTGCTCGTCGCTTAGTCTGATGTCAAACATCCTGGTCTCCCTTTTCTCTAATGTGGTTGAATGTATTTATCGTCTTCGCTGCGACCAGCAATACTGGCGGCAGGAAAACCGTCAGTCTGAAGATGAGCTATCCCTTGAAAATCATTAAATCAATCAGCGCGAATATTGGCTTCGCGGATAAAAGCACCGAATTTATCGCGATCGCGCTGCTGGATGGCGGCGAATTCATCGGGCGGCAGTGTCACCACTTCCGCCGCAAAGGTCGCCAGCACCGCACGTGCTTCAGGCGTTTGCATGATGCGGCCGATTTCACGATTGAGGCGCAGGACGATGTCACGCGACACACCGGCCGGCGCATAAACCCCAAACAGCGCATCTCCTTCAACGGCGATGCCGGCCTCGGCCAGCGTCGGCGTATCGGGAAACAGCGGCGAGCGCTGCGTAGAGACCACACCAATGATGCGCAGTTTTTCGCTCTTAATATGCGGCATCGTCAAGCCGGAATCAAAAGCAAAATCGACTTGGTAACCAAGCAGTGAAGTCAGCAGTTCAGCCGCCCCCTTGTACGGAATATGCGTCGCCTTCGTCTTGGTTGCGTTCAGCATGCGCTCGGCATGAATATGCAGCGTACTGCCACTGCCGACCGAACCGTAGTTGAGTTTGCCCGGATTGGCACGCATATAGCTGATGAGTTCCTGCGTGGTCTTCACCGGCAGCGATGGGCGCACCACCAGTATGGTGAGGATGCGTCCCATCGGCGCGATTGGCGCCAGATCGCGGCCAATATCAAAACTCAGTTTGTAGAGATGCTGCCCGATCACCACCGGACTGCCCGACGACGCCAGCAGGGTGTAACCATCCGGCGCCGCGCGCGCTACCACCTCCATGCCGACGTTGCCACCGGCGCCACCGCGGTTCTCGATAATTACCGGCTGGCCGAGCGCCTCGGAGAGTTTCTGGGTCCACGCCCGCGCCATCATGTCGGTGGTGCCACCGGCGGGAAAATTAACCACGACGCGTATGGCTTTCGCAGGCCATTGCTGGGCCTGGGTGCACAACGCTAAAACAGAAAAACACAGCAGAACGAGCAGTCGTGCGGTTGACAACATGATTTCCTCCTGGAGATTCACAACATGATCTGGCGCCCACTTCATTACGTCGGGCTGTCCAGACACATCGAATTTGCAGTTAGCTTCCACCGTCACGCCTCGTGCGTCAAGTGCGGCGTGGTGGTGAACGAAATTTTTAGTCCACTAAATTTTACCTAAACAAAACAAGTGCGGCGTTGATATCCGTGATCTGCGCATCACACGGGTGTTAGATCGGGTTACTTTGCTGAAGCGTCTGCCGCCTCATCGGTGCAGAATCGCTTGCAGAGGGTGTGCATGAGCTGGTGACCAAACATCTGCGTTTACTCCTGCGGAATACCCGCGGCCTTCACCACAGCCGCCCACTTCACCGTTTCAGCCCGTATAAAAGCAGTTAATTCCTCGGGGGTGCCGGCGACGATTTCGGCGCCATCGACAGCCAGCTTCTCGCGGAGATCCTGCAGTCGCAGTATCGCCACGATTTCCTTTTGCAACCGGGTCAGAATGTCAGCCGGTATGGCGGCCGGTGCCATCATCGCCGTCCATTGCACGGCTTCATAGCCGGCCAAACCGGATTCGGCAACCGCCGGAATCTCCGGCAGCGAAGCCACACGCGCCGCCGAGGTGATGGCGAGCACGCGCAGCTTGCCGGCACGCGCATTGGGCAACACCAGTTGCATGCTGCTGGTCGCAATCAACGCGGTGCGCCCGGCGATGGTTTCAATCAGGCCCGGCAGCGTACCTTTGTAGGGAATGTGCATCAGCTTGATCTGGCCCATATGGGCCAACAACTCCATCACCAGATGCGGATTAGTACCATGCCCCGACGAGGCAAACATGATTTCATTGGGCCGCGCTTTTGCAAACACAATCAGCTCGCGGATGGTTTTCGCCGGCATCGATGGATGCGCCGCAATCAGGTTGGGCACGTAATGCGTCTGCGTGATCGGCGCGAGATCACGCAGCACGTCGTAGGGCAATTTCTTGTATGTCGCCGGATTGATCGCCAGCGTCGACGGACTCATCAACAGCGTATAGCCGTCGGCCGGCGCCTTGACCACCAGCTCAGTGCCGATGATGGTGCCGGCGCCGGGCCGGATATCGACCACCACCTGTTTACCCCAGCGTTTGGTCAGCTCCATGGCGATCAAGCGTGCCCCGACATCACTCGGGCCGCCCGGCGCGGTGGGGACAACGATGCGGATTGGGCGGTTCGGATAAACCTCCTGCGCGAGCGCACCACCAGCCGTCAACAACAGCGGCAGGACCGTCAGCAGAGGGCGAACACACGCGGCAAGCAATGTGTTGGCAGGCGTAGAAACACTCGCGGCAAGACGCATGGCGATTCTCCTCACCTGCCGTCACCCGCCGGTTTGAGGCTCAAACCGTGGCGACGCTGGCAGTACCGCATCCGCGCTCTGTGGCGCGGTATGCGGATCGAACGTTACGCGTTACGTGTTAAGGCTTAAGCCATGGACTTCAGGTCTGGCGCCGGCACGACTTGCATATCGGTCAGCGCAATGACTTCCTGCGCCGTAAAGCCGGGGGCAACTTCGAGCAGCGTGAAGTGATCGTTGTCCCACTTCAACAAGGCCAGATCGGTGACGACGTAGCTCACACAACCCTGTCCAGTCAGCGGGTAGGCGCACTTCTTCTTCAGCTTCGGTCGACCCTTGCTGTCGCAGTGCTCCATGACGATGATCAATTCGGTGCGACCTGAGATCAGGTCCATCGCGCCACCGATGCCGCCGCGCTTGGCATCAGCAACGCTCCAGTTGGCGACACTGCCGGTCTGATCAACTTCGTACGCACCAAGAATCACGGTATCAATGCGACCACCGCGCGCCATTTCGAACGACGTCACTGAATCGAAGAACGAAGCGCCCGGCATTAACTCGATGTACTGGCCGCTGGCGTTGTACATGTCCGGGTCAACCTGATCGCCGGACACCATCTTGCCGTAACCCAGCACGCCGTTCTCGGCGTGCAGCGTGACGTCGCGTCCTTCAAGGTAGTTCGACACCATGGTCGGAATACCAGTGCCCAGATTGACGTAACTGCCTTCGCGCACGATAGCGGCAGCACGCTTGGCAATGCCGGCGCGCGTCAGCGCCGGTTTGCCTGCGTATTCACGCGGCTTGTCGGCGGGGCGGCGGTTGGACTGCGGCGTTTGCTTCGGATCGAACGGATAGGTGCTCTTGACCACGCGCGAGACAAAAATCCCCGGCAGATTGATCAACTCGGGGGCAATCTCGCCGACTTCAACGATCTCGTCGACCTCGACGATGGCGACACGCGCCGCTTTCGCAAATGCCGGGTTAAGGTTCTGGCTGCCACCGCGGAACTGCACATTGCCGGCGCGATCAGCGCGATGAGCGCGCAGCAAGGCGTAATCGAGTTTGATCGCCGGTTCGAGCACATAGCGGCGGCCATCAAACTCACGCACTTCCTTGCCTTTTTCCAGATCAGTCCCGGCGACAGTGGCCGAATAGAAGGCCGGAATACCAGCGCCACCGGCGCGGCAGCGTTCCACCAGCGTGCCCTGCGGCACCAGTTCGACCTCAAGTTCACCGGAGATGATCTGGTCTTCGGTCGCCGTCGGCATGCCGGGGCGCACGGTGAAGGCCGCGATCAATTTCTTCAGCTGTTTGTTCTCAGCCAGGATCTGTCCGCGCAATTCCCCCGCGGCGCCCATCGAATTGCACACCAGAGTCAAATTCTTCGTGCCCTTGTCACGCAGCGCCGTGATCATGCTCAGCGCAAACCGATGGCCCACGCTGAAACCACCAATGGCGACAACCGCTCCCTCTTCAAGGTCGGCAATGGCGTCCTGCGGTGATGCGACTACCTTGTCCATACGAAATCTCTCTCCCAGATTGAAACATGTCGATGTACGGCGCTCTCGCGGCACCGTCTAGTCACGAATGATAACAGGCGCCGGCACCCCGCCGGCGTCACTCCTACTCCAGATCGAATTTGACGCGCTGCGCGAGCTTCGCCATCGCCTCATATTCAACGGCGAGCGCGGCAGTGAAATCCGCCACCCCCTGTCCCACCGGCTCGGCACCGGTGGCGGCGATGCGCTCGCGCACCTCGGGCACCGCCAGCACCGCGGCGATCTCCTTGTTCAGACGCGCGACGATCGCCGCCGGGGTGCCAGTGGGCACCACGATGCCGATCCACGTCAGATGGCTGTAACCGGGCACGCCCGATTCGGCAGCGGTGGGCACCTCGGGAAAAGAAGCCCAGCGTTTCTCGGAAGTCATCGCCACCGCATGCAGCATGCCGCCGCGCAGATGTGCGATCACCGATGGCAGCGCTGCCATCGCCAGCGGCGTCTGTCCGCCCATCACATCCTGACTGGCCTGAGTGGCGACCTTGTACGGCACATGCGTGATATCAACGCCCGCCGCCGACTTAAAGATCTCCATCGCGATATTGGTCGGCGAGCCGTTACCGGCGCTGCCGTAGACCAACTTGCCCGGCGCCGCCTTCGCCGCGGCGATCAACTCTTTGACCGTGCGCAGAGGCGTTTTTGGATGTGCAATGATCACCGATGGCGCCCGCGTGAGTTCGATCACTGGCAGAAAATCACGGCGCGGATCATAGCCGGTGTTACGGTAAATGAAAGGATTGATGTTGTAGCTGTTGGTGGTTTCCAGCAGCGTGTATCCATCAGCGGGCGACTTCAGCACGGAGACCGTGCCGATATTGCCGGCCGCCCCCGGACGGTTCTCAACAATGATCTGGCGGCCGAGATTTTTCGACAAGCGGTCGGCGACGATGCGACCGACCACATCAAGGCCACCGCCGGCGCCAAAACAAATCACCAGCAGCACCGGCTTGTGCGGATACTCAGCTTGCACTTGCGCCTGCGCCGGCGACAAGCACAACACCGCCAATGCGGCGGCACTCACCTGCAATCGTTGGGCTAATGTCAGCACGTGTCCGCTCCCGGGTCATCAGTCAAGGTGGCAACAAGTTTACAACGATACACGCGGCAAGACGGCAAATCACCTCACACGCATCAATGCTGGCGGCGCCCCCTGCCACGCAATAAAATATAGGCGGTATCGCGCGGTCAAGCCGTCTGCCATGGCGCCACAGCAAACCACCCGTGGCCGGCACGCAACCGCCGACACCACGCGATCGCGCAGCATCTACCAAAGGGATCTTCATGCTCGTCAATTGCATCGCTTATCAGGACGGAAAACGGCTGGCCGACCATCTCACGCCTGCGGCCATCAACACCTATCGCAGCCGCCCGGAATGTTTTCTCTGGGTCGCGGTGAAAGACCCGGAACCGGGCGAGTTAGCCGATCTGCAGAAACAGTTCAATCTGCATGAACTGGCGGTGGAAGATGCCAGCCACGGCCACCAGCGACCCAAGGTCGAGGAGTACGGCGACTCGGTGTTCGCGGTGCTGCACATGATCGAAATCGTCAACGACGAACTGGTGGTCGGCGAGGTGGATATATTCGCCGGCCCGAACTACGTGCTGTCGGTGCGCAATCGCGCGGAAAAGGGCTTTGCCGAAGTGCGCGCACGCTGCGAACTCGAGCCCGAGTTGCTCAAACTCGGCGCCGGCTTCGTGCTCTACGCGCTGATAGATGCGGTAATCGACCGCTACTTCCCTCTCGTCGACGCACTCGAAACCGAGCTCGAACGACTGGAGGAGCGCATGTTTAGCGGCGGTGCCGCGCGCGCCAATATCGAGGGCATGTATGCCTTGAAACAAAAGCTCATGGTGCTCAAGCACGCCATCGGTCCGCTGCTCGAAGGCGCTGGCAAGCTATACGGTGGCCGCGTGCCGCAACTCTGCAACAGCACGCAGGAGTATTACCGCGACGTCTACGACCATCTGATGCGCTTGAACCAGTCGATCGATTCGCTGCGGGAAATGGTGACTACCGCGCTCTCGGTCAACCTCTCGCTAATCACGGTGACGGACAGTGAAACTACCAAGCGGCTTGCCGCCTGCGCCGCACTGGTCGCCGTGCCGACGCTCATCGCCGGCATCTATGGCATGAATTTCGAACACATGCCCGAATTGAAATGGGCCTACGGTTACCCACTCGCACTCGCCATCATGGGCGCCATCGACGTCTATCTGTTTTTCCGTTTCCGCAAGTCGGGCTGGCTTTGAACATGCAAGCAATCGCGACGCGTAACCCGCAGCGCTGGCTGACTGGCTGCGTCGCTAACCCTGCTGTGGTGTAGCGCGACGACTGCAGGTGCCGCCACGGCGGCGACGGCGGCGTCGACAACACAGCCCCCGGTGCTGCGCTACGGCCAGGCATACGCCACAGCGCGCAGCATTTATTCGCTGCCAGTGAACATCGCCGAGCGCGAGGGCCTGTTCAAGAAAGAGGGCTTCGACTTTCGCGTTGTTATTCCGCTGCCGGGTGGCGCCGACCGCATCATCGCCTCGCTGCATGACGACACCGTTGACGTCGCCCACGTCGCCACCACCTTTCTGGTGCGTGCGGCATTGGCCGGCTCTGACGCGGTGGCGATCGCTGCTGAGTTCAACAACCCGATTTACACGCTGGTCGCGCAACCCGACATCACGCGCATGGCTGATCTCAAGGGCAAACTGGTCGGCATGGCAGACCCCGGCGGCAGTATCGCCATCTCGATGCGCCGTCTGCTTGGCATGCACGGCGTCCGCGACAGCGATCTGAAGATCCGCGTGATCGAAGGCACGCCGACGCGCCTGCTCTGTCTGCGGCGCGGTGAATGTGCGGCGGTACCGCTCGGCCAGCCGCAAGATCTGCAAGCGCAAAGCGAAGGCTATCGCGTGCTCGGTTTTTCCACCGACGCGGTGCCCGAATTTCTCTACACGGTGACAGCGGCGCGACGCTCGTGGGCGGCGGCCAACCGCGACACGGTGCTGCGTTATGTGCGCGGACTGGCGGCGGCGTTTCGCATTATTCGCGATCCATCACGCCGCGAGATGGTGATCAAAACCATCGTCGACACCACCGGTGTGACACCGGCGATCGCCGCGCAGACACTGACGTTATATTTTTCACCGGAGAAAAAAGTGCTGCCGCGCCAGGGCGAAATCGAACTCGCCGGTCTCACACAAGCGATCGCCTTCATGGCGGAGGCCGGCCATTTGAAAGGGCCGCTGCCACCAGCCGAACAATTCGCCGATCTCAGCTATCTGCAGGCCGCCGGCATACGATAAACGCCGCGGTTGGCGTGCGTAGCACATGCCGCAATGCTAATCTGCGCGTCCACCTTCGCATGGACACTTGCACATGGGTCTGCCGCCTCTACTCTGCCGGGTTTTGCCGTTCGCACTCGCCGTTTGCAGCGCGCACGCGCAAAACAAACCCGCTGATTATCCGCTGCGTCCAATTCGCGTCATCGTCGGCATCGGCCCCGGCGGTGGCCTCGACCTGATGACACGACTGGGCGCGCAGAAAATCGCCGAACGCTGGAACCAGTCTGTGATCGTCGATAACCGCCCCGGCGGCGGCACCGTCATCGGCATGGACATGGTGGCCGGCGCGGCGCCCGATGGCTACACGCTGCTCGGCGCTTCGGAAACCCTGTTGCTCAACGGCGCCCTCGGTCGTGCCAGTTACGACATCCGCAAGGCCTTCATTCCGATGGTGCAGATCTGCGGGCAGAACTTCGCGCTGGTGGTCAACCCCACCCTGCCGGTAAAAACGGTGCGTGAACTGGTTGATCTCGCCAAAGCCAAAGCGGGCTCACTGGCGTACGGCTCGCAGGGCCTTGGCACCACCGGCCATCTGGCGATGGAACATTTCCGCATGCTGAGTAACACGGACATCGTGCATGTGCCATATAAAAGTGCGGGTGCCGCACTCGTTGAAGTGATCGGCAATCAGGTGCAGTTGATGTTCGCCAGCACCGTAACAGGGAGTCAGCACATCCGCAGCAGCCGCCTGCGCGGCATTGCAACCTCGGGGTTGCGCCGGGCACCGAACCTGCCCGATCTGCCGACGGTGGCGGAAAGCGGTTACCCGGGTTTCGAATGGGGTAACGCCTACGGCCTGCTGGCGCCAAAAGGCACACCGCAGCACATCGTACAGGCCATCAATGCCGTGGTGCGCCAGGGCGTCAACACAGCCGACACGATCAAGACGCTTGCCGCCGAAGGTTCCGAACCGGCGCCACCGATGAACCCCGAGGAATTTCGCGTCAAATTCAACGCCGACTACGCGCGACTCGACAAACTGATCAAAACGATCAACATACGGATTCAATAGCCGCCGATTGAATGGCATAAAAAAAAGCGGGCTCGCGCCCGCTTTTTTATTCCATCAAAAGCGCAGACTTATTCGTCCAGCCCGTAATGAATGCGGCGATACGGCAGCGTCACGACACTGCGTGAGATACGCACGTCGATCAGCATGGGCCCCGGATTGGCGACCCACTCGGCGGCGGCCTTGCGCACCTCTTCGACGCTCTTGGCCATGACACCACGCCCACCATAACCACGCGCCACCGCGCCGAGATCCGGCGTTGGAATGACCGAGGTCATGGCGTTCATCTTGTGCGCTTCGAGTTTGTAGTATTCGGCGCCGAGCATCTCGTTGTTTTGCACGATGATCAACAGCGGCACCTTGTGGCGCATCATGGTGTCGAACTCATTCAGATGCATCATGATGCTGGCATCACCATCGACCAGCATCGCCGGCTTGTTGCCCTGCGCCATGATGGCGCCGATCGCCGCCGGCAACATTTGTCCGATACATCCGTAGAAATGTCCGGGCATCACCATTTCACGGCGACGGCGGAACAGGATGTTGGAAAAACCAGCGGTGTGGCCGCTGCCGGTGTAGAGACTGATGTTTTCCGGCACCACCTCATCGAGTGCGAGCACCACCTGGCGCGGATCGGCGGTGCCTTCCTCGATCGGGTACTCATGGCGGTCTTCCCACGCATTGCCCAGACGCTCGCGCACCTCGCCGGTGCGATAGCCGGTTTGCTTGAAGTTACGCTTGACGAGCGCAGCTTCGAGCGCCTCGGTGCCCGTGCGCGCATCGGATTGCATATAGATGTCGGCCGCACGCGTGCCATGCAGCATCACGTGTTGCTTCGAATCGATGTGGATGAATTTGGCGTTGTCGTAGAGGTAACCATGCTCGGTGGTGTAACGATTCAAACTCGCACCGACGGCGACCACGCAATCGGCCTCCTCGCACAACTCCATCGCCGTCTTGGTGGCATAGGTGCCGGAGACGCCGATATGAAAATCGTCCTCGGACAGCCAGGTTTTCGCCATCAGCGTGGTGATGATCAGCGCACCGCTGCGCTGCGCCAGCTTCTTCACCGCGTCGCCCGCGCCCGCCCACATCGCACCGCGACCGACCAGAATGATCGGGTGCTTGGCTTTGCACAATTGATCGGCGGCACGCTCGAGCACATCCGGGTCCGGCCGCGACTGTAGCGTCGGCATCACGCTGTCAGAGGTGACGTAAGGATCGTCGTCATCGAACTCCTGCTGCTGGATGTCCATCGGCGCACTCAGCATCACCGGCTTCGAATTGAGGCGCGCCAGATAAAACGCCTTGCGCACCACCTCGTCGGCGGTTTCCGCCGAGGCCAGGCGCACGAACTGCGTTTCGCAGGCGGCGGCAAACGGCGCCTGTTCCATGCGCTGGTTGTATTCATCGTCATTGGTCGGATGCTCGCCGACGAAGGCGACCACCGGCGAAGACGCGCGCGATGCGGTGATCAGCGCGGTGGCCAGTTGTGACACGCCCGGGCCGCAGGTAGCGGTGGCGCATGACGGTTGACGCGTCGCGCGCGACCAGCCGTCGGCCATGCCGAGTCCGGCGCCTTCGTGACGCACTTCGACGTCGGTGGCACCGAGTTTGATCATCTCGTTGAGCCAGTACATATTGCCGTCGCCCATGATGCCGAACGTGTGGGTAATGCCTTCAGCCCTGAATGCACGGGCCATGCGTTGATACACCTTCATTGCGCTCCTCCCTTTGATGTACTGCCGTTACCTGCCTGCTGACGCTCGCTTAAACGCTGAGTTCTGCGCAGCGCGCCGCCAGCCGCTCTGAAAAATCTGCGGTCATTTTCTTCACCACCATGCCCGCACCGGCCTCGACCACCGACGACAGCCGGCCGGAAATTTCAACCTTCGCATTGATATCGATGAGCGAACCGGCGGGCTCCGCCTGCGCGCTCACCTTGAACGTCATTGCCGCATTAAAGCGCGTGCCGCCCTGATTGTCCTTGCCGCGCGAACTAACACTACCGGTCATCGTGGCCGGGTCGAGCTCAAGGCCGACGCGCGCCTTGAAGGCCACCTTGGCCGGGCCAAATTTGACCAGAATACCGGCATCAAATGTACCGTCTTCGTGGGTTTCACCTACCGAGGCGCCCGGCACGCAGGCCACCACAGCCTCCGGATGCGACAACAATTCCCATACGGTCTGCGGCGTGGCCGGCGCGTAGACCTGTTCGTTGACTTCAATCATATGCGGAGGCTTCTGGAGTTAATCTGACATTGATCGACTGCGTCGGATGTGCATCACGCACCGTACGATGCTCCGACTGTTGCTAACAACGACCGGTGTTGAACCAGTCTTTTTACAAGCGTAAGCCGATATTATCCTACGGCCCGACTGATTCGTCAGGAACTTGCACAAACCCGAACTAAACAATGATAGGCGCTGGGGAAAATTCAGCATACAAGTCCTTGCTATTACTTGCTACGGCACACTCGACAACATGGCCAGCGTGAAGTTGATACGCTCTCAGCTCGCATATAAACATTACAGCCCTTCAACACACCTGTCATCGTTACGCAGGCTGCCACCGCAGCAGGCTATGCGGCAACGACCCGCCACTAACGCGTCGGCATCAAGGGCGCCTGCCCCTGCGGCAGTTGCACGTCAAACGTCGTGAGCAATGTGGCAATCGAGGCGTAACTACCAATCAAAAGCACCAACTCGACCATGCCGCGATCGCCAAAAATAGCAAACGCCCGCGCAAACACTGCTGGCGTGACCTTCTTGTCACCCAAAGCTTGGCGGCCCAGTTCGATAATTGCGGCATCCGCTGGCGGCAAATCAACCACCGGCCGCCGATGCTTGATAACGTCGATCACCGCCGGCGGTACGCCTTCGCGCAACGCCACTGCCTCATGCGCAAACCATTCAAATTGATTATCCATTTCGCGTGCCGTGGTCAGGATGGCGGTTTCGCGCACGCGGCCGCTCATAGTCGACTCATAACGAAGATAATTGCTAAGGCCGCTCAAATGCACTGCCGCCTTGGGGCTGTAGAGATTCAGTCCGCCCGGACCGCTGAGCCCGGCAATCGAACGGCTACCGGTACGGCCGACGAGTGCGTCGTATTGCTTCTGGCCCTGCTCGTCAAGGATATCGCGCCTGACCGGCGGTAAACGCGACCGCGAATCTTCATACACATCCGCCGGCAAGGACCGTGCAGCTGGCGCCGAGGTTTCAGCCGCCGATGCGCAGACCGGCCACACTACGATAATCAACGCAGCATACGCTAGCCGAACGCGCAAGCCAAAAGTCCATTGGCACATAGAGTCTCCTTCGCAGCTGAAAGCCGAACCCTGCCGCTTGCAGCATCGGCTTCGAACGTATTTAAGCCAGCGTCACACCAAAAGCGCCACGCCAGACACCGGCCGCATCGCGCTCAACCTGCGCCACACTCTGCGCGTCGCCATTGGTGCCCCGCGTGAAGTGCAGCGTATGCACGCGCGCCTCATGCGCCGGGTGGGTGACACGATAGGACAACTGCGGCTGCGCTTCGCGCGAGGCAGGGGTGGCGGTCACCAGCACAAAGCGACCATCGGCATCGGTGGTTGCAGTCACCGCAGCGGCGCCTGTCTGCAAGATCTCGATCAACGCGCCGGCGAGCGGCTCGCAGCCGGCACCCAATACACGCCCGGACAAGACCAGCTGCTGGCCAGCCGCAGCACTGCCAAACACGGCTGCCTCGTGTTGCACTGTTTTATTCAGGCCACCACATTGCGCAGCGAGCACACTGGCCGGCACGGTCGCGACTATGATGCCGGCCGTCATGAGCTGCCGGCGCTTGAGCGAAAAATGACTGCCTGTTTTTTCATGTTGAATGGTCATGCGGCTCTCCTCCCGATACGGGGCTGTGCGCCCTCGTGTTTGCACGGACCGTGGCGGTCGCGCTGTCCGAGATCATACGCCGTGTTGCGCCGCAGGTGCACGTTTGCCGCAGCGGCCGCCATCGTCTAATATCGTTGGCGACGGTTCAGACTGGTGCGCAGCACACGCGCCATGCCGGGCGGCGATCAACAGCGGCGCCACCGCAATAAAAAATCAAACCAATGTGCCCACTGACTCAATGAGGGGAACTCCATGAAACTGCTCTGCTTTAACGACTATCGGATCGGCGTGCTCAAAGGTGACAACGTAGTGGATATCACTGCGGTCATTCAGAACATCCCGCACAACGGCCCTGGCGACCTGATGAACCGCATGATCGAGCGCTTTGCCGACGTACGCGCACGTATCGACGCCGCCGTTGCCACTGGCAGCGGCCTGCCGGTGAAACAGGTCAAGCTGCGCCCGCCGCTACCAAAGCCGGTGAATATCGAATGCATGGCAGTCAATTACATGGAAGACGGCACGCGCAAGGAACCGGCGCCGATCAATGCCTTCCACAAATCGCCGGGCTGCCTGATCGCGCACGGTGAGACGATGGTGCTGCCGGATACTCCATCAACCATTTTCGAAGGCGAAGCCGAACTGGCGCTGGTCATCGGCAAGGCGGCGAGCCATGTGCCGGCATCGAAGGCGATGGAACACGTCTTCGGTTATCTGAACTTTATCGACGGCTCGGCGCGCGGCGTGATACCCGAGGGCAACACTTTCTATCAAATGAAATCGCGCAAAACCTTCGCGCCGATCGGGCCCTTCCTCGTCACCGCTGACGAGGTCAAGGATCCGCACAACCTCCAGGTCAAACTGTGGGTCAACGGTGTGCTTAAGCAGAATTACAACACCTCGGACATGGCACACAAAATTCCGCGCTCCATCGAGTGGATGTCACAGCTTCATGATCTGGAGCCCGGCGACATTCTCGCCACTGGCACCAACCACCGCGGACTGTCGGCATTTCAGGACGGCGATACCGTCGATCTCGAATGCGAGGGCATGGGTAAGCTGACGATCAAGGTACGCGACGATCTCAAGCGCACCTGGGCGCGTGAAACACGGCTTGAACGCGAGCAAAAAGGACTCAAAGGCACGACACCGCAGCTGACCGGAAAATACGCCAAGGCCTAGGGCGTCACACAAAAAACCTGCATCGCCTGAACGGCGGCACACCAAACGGTGCGCCGCCGTTTTTTTATCAGCGTGCCACCGTTTGGTCAGGAAAGAATTCCATCATCATGAATTCTTCTAACCGCGCGTTGTCACGAGGGCGGGCCGACAGGAGGAGGTTCCGGCCAAGACGCCGCGACTCCCACTGAAAATCATCGGCCTCATATTCACGAATCACCGCAATCATGCGGCGTACCACCGCGAGCCGGATATCGGGATTGCTGCCCTTGCTGATTTCAAGAATCTGCAGGGTCTTGCGGCGAATCTCGCGACTCCAGCCGTAGAAGGCCACCTCGGCATCATTCAAACTGATCCGTCTGATCTGAAACACGCCGCCGCCAGCCGCGGGGTCATAGCCAAAGGTGATCGGCTTGGGCGCCAGATTGGCGGCGGCGATGCGTCGCGCACGATCCGCCTCGCTTTCAAACGTCGGCGCATCCATGCCGGGCGGCGGCGGCTGCGGCGTCGCTCCTTCACGCGTGCGGCGTCGCGCTTCGATCGACGCCGCGAAATCGCCATCCACCGCGGGACGCGGCTGCGGAGTGGTTTCCGCCGCCGGCGCGCTGGGATTGACCAGTGCAGACTGAGGTTTATTCATGGCAATGACTGGTGGAACAGCCCCTGCCGGGCGTGCCACCGACTGCGGCGGCGGTCCGGCGGTTTTCGGCACCGCTGCCGGCGGTGGTTCCGCGGACGGCATCCGCGGCGCTGCGGGGGGCGCCAGCCTCACCGCGATGCCACCGCGGCTTTGTCCGGGCTTGCCGTCATCGACGGTCAAGTGGCGCAGCGGCGTTTCAACCTTCCAGAACACCGCCAGATGCAGCAATAGCGACAGCGCAACCGTCACCCAGATGCGCGATATCGGCACGCCCTCGCGAAGGTGTGGCGGCGCATCACTAATGCTGTTCAATGGCATGCCTATTCGGCACTGACACCGGCTCGACGGATGATTGCGGCCCAGCGGTCAAGATCGCTGACCATCAAACGGCCAAATTCTTCGGGCGAACTGGCGCGTGCATCCACACCAAGGCTGGTCAGGCGCTCGCGCACATCAGGCGCATTCAGCGCGGCAACAATACCGGCGGTCAAACGCTGAACGATATCGGCGGGAAGCTTTGCGGGTCCGACAAAGCCATACCACAAACTCGCCTCAAAGTTGGGCACCCCGGCTTCAGCCACCGTCGGTAACTCCGGCAGCGCCGGTGAGCGCGCCGCGCCAGTGGTGGCCAGCGCACGCAAGCGCCCGGTGCGCACATGCGGCACCATCGACAAACTAGTACCAAAACTCATCGAGACCTGGCCGCCGATCAAATCAGAAACGGCGAGCGACATACCCTTGTATGGAATATGCACCATCTTCGTATTGGTCATCGACTCAAACAAAGCTCCTGCCAGATGACCCGAAGCGCCAATGCCTGCGGACACATAGGTCAGCTGGCCGGGCCGCGCTTTCGCCAGCGCAATCAGCTCGCGCACATTCTTCGCCGGCACCGATGGGTGCAGCGCCAACACCATCGGACTCGAACCGGCCAGCGACAATGGCGTGAAATCCTTGATCGAATCAAACGGCAGTCTTTTGTAGAGGCTGGCATTGACGGCGTGGCCGCTCGGAATCAGCGTGATGGTATAGCCGTCGGGCGCGGCACGCGCCGCCAACTCGGTGCCGATGATGCCGTTGGCACCGGGACGGTTTTCAACGATTACCTGCTGCTTCATGGTCTCGACCATTTTCTGCGCCACCACCCGACAAATGCCATCGTTGCCACCGCCGGCCGGAAAGATCGAGATGATGCGGATCGGCTTCGTCGGGTAGACGTTCTGCGCCGCAACGGTCAACGGCAGCACCGCCGCCAATATCAATACACTGGTCACCACAATCTTCATAAGTTCACCCATTTCCATAATCAGTAGCGCGTGATGTTGCGCGCCTGCCGACATTGTCATTCATCCTATCCAAACCACAAACAGCCAGCGGTCAGAACACTACATGCGGTTGTCCAAGCTGCAGCAGCAAGCCCAGCTCATCGGCAAAGGTCCAGCTCTCGACCCAGCGTCCGTCGACAAAGCGTGCAATCATGGTTACCGCTACTCCGACCTTCCTGCCGGTGGCCGGTATGCCGGCGAGGCTGCCACTATGGGTACCGCCGGTATTAAAACGCATCCACACCGTATCGCCCTCGGCCATCATCACCTCGACGCGGTCGTGGCGATCGGGGATCGCCGAGTCGAGCGCGAGTTCTCCATGCCCGGCGGCTAGGCTATAGGCACGCAGATGCGTGAAGCCATTGCGCATAGAGCGGTGTTCCGGCGCGCGGCCGCTACCGGCATGCGTAGCGCGCGACTGTGCGACGATGATCTGGTTGTTGGCGAGTTCATCGGGCTGCGCGGCCAACCGTTGAACACAGGCCTCGATTTCCTCGCCGCCGGCCGCTAGCGGCGGCGCCATAATGCCGCCATCAACACGCTGCGGTAGCCTGACGCCGAGTTGCTTGAGCAATGCAAGCTCGTCCATCATGAACCAGCCTTCAATCATCTGCCCGTCCTTCAAGCGCAGCCAGGCGATTTCATGCACGTCGATGCGGCGTCCGGTCGGTGCGATCCCGAAAAACGGGCCGCTATGCGTGGCGGTGACGCGAAACAGCAGACCGACACGATCACCCTCAGCGATCACCTCTTCCATCACATCCACACGATCGGGAAACGCATCGCGCAGATACAGGCCGGGATGCGCCCAACCCTGGTCACGCGCGTTATTGGCGAGATGAAAATTGCCGCCGCGTGCACGATCGTAAGAAGCGGCGAGCACCTCGCGTTCGACCTGCGGCATCGCCGCCGTGCCCTGCGATTTCTTGAAGCGCAAGGCCACGGCCACATTGCGCGCCAATGCCTCGCTTCGATAAGGGTCGGCATGTCTCATGAGGGGCTTTCAATAGGGCCGCGTTATTGGGATTTGCCAAGCGGCATTTTAACCGGCGGCGTCCGCGTGTTATGGTTCGCCCGCGCCGCAAGGCAAATGCAGCGCCGGCGATAGTACTGCTTTTCAATACCGGGTCGTAGCGAGGAAAGCCGCGTATGAAAAAAATATTCTGGATGTCATGGTTCACCTGCATGGCAGGTACCACCGTTGTAACGAATGCAGCTGAAAACTGGCCGCAGCGCCCCTTGCGCATCGTCACCTCGGAACCGGGCGGCGGTAGCGATTTCACCGCGCGCGTCGTCGCACAGGGCCTCAGTCTGAGTCTCGGCCAGCAGGTGATCGTCGACAACCGCGCCGGCACCTTCGCCGCGGCACACATCATGCGCACGGCGGCCGCCGACGGCTATACGCTGCTCTCGTACAACAATTCATTGTGGACGCTACCGCTGTTGCAGACGGTGCCCTACGATGTGCTGCGCGATTTTGTGCCAGTGACACTGGCCACGCGCTCGCCCAACATCCTCGTCGTGCATCCCTCGCTGCCGTTCACCACGGTGCGTGAACTTGTCGCCCACGCGAAAGCCCATCCGGGCACGCTGAACTACGCCTCTGGCACCATCGGCTCGACCAACCATCTGGCGGCGGAATTATTCAAGGCGCTGGCCGGCGTCAATATTACGCGTATCAGTTACAAGGGCAGCGGTTTTGCCGTCAACGATCTAATTGGCGGTCAGGTGCAGCTGATGTTTGCCACCAGCGGTTCCATCGTACCGCATGTGAAGGGGGGCCGCCTGCGCGCCCTGGCCGTGACCTCGGCGCAACCCTCGCCACTGGCACCCGGGCTGCCAACCATCGCCGCCGCCGGTGTCGCAGGCTATGAAGCAGTCACCCTCTACGGGCTCTACGCCCCGGCCAAAACCCCGGCGGCCGCGATTGAACGACTCTACCGCGACAGCGCACGCTTTCTGCAAACGCCCGAGATCCGCCACAAACTCGCGGGGGCCGGCGTCGAAACCGTCGGCGCATCACCACAAGAATTCACCGCTGAAATCAAAACCGACGTGACACGATTGTCAAAGGTGATCAAGGACGCCGGCATCCGCGCGGAGTAAATTTTCGTCGCCAGAAAGAATCGCTCCGGGTCGCCGCACTCGCGATCACTGCAGAATGAAAGCTGACGAGCCCGGCTACTCGCCTGGCGTGTGACTGAGCCAAACAACATCGCCGGGGCAGAAAGCAATCGCTATTCCCGCTCAACGCCCGACATAAAGCTGCGGAAACTGCTTCTTCAGCGCGGCAACCTTGGGTAAATCGTTGTAGATGATGTACGGCTGGTCGGGGTGATGCACGACATAATCCTGATGATAGGGCTCGGCCACATAGAAGGCTTTAAGCGCAACGACCTGGGTGACGATGGGGCGCGGGAAACTTTTCGCCGCCTGCAGTTGTGCGATATAGGCCTGTGCTGCGCGTTGTTGCGCCGCGTCAACCGTGAAGATTGCTGAACGGTATTGCGGGCCGGTGTCTGGCCCCTGACGATTGAGCTGGGTCGGATCGTGCGCCACCGAAAAAAATACTTTCAGCAACTGACCGTAGCTGACTTTCGACGGATCGTACGTCACCTGCACTACTTCGGCATGTGCCGTGCGTCCCGCACTCACCTTTTGATAGTCGGCGGTCTCCGCCGTGCCGCCGGAATAACCCGACACCGCCTGGGTCACGCCCTTCACATGCTCAAACACCGCCTCGATGCCCCAGAAACAACCGCCGGCGAATACCGCCGTCTGGCTGCTGCTTTTGGCGGCCAGCGGCGCGTCACTCACCGGATCAGGCAACACCACCACCACCGCCGCCTCAACCATGCCGCAAACCGCCAGCAGACTCACCGCCACCAACCGCATGAAATTTTTAATACCGCCATGCCAACGCTGCCACATGATGCCGACCTCCTGAAAAAATTACGGGATGAAGCGCCCGATTTTAGCGGCCACGCGCCCCTGTGTATCTGTCGTGTGGCACGACGAAAACTTACAACTTTTTTCGGACCGCAACCTCGACATCACTCAGGCTGGATCTTGGCCGCGCGCGCAATCTCCGCATATTTTCGGATCTCCGCACGCACAAATTGACCGAACTCCGCCGGTGTGTCGGCGACCGGATCATAGCCGGCGGCAACAATGGCATCACGAATCTTTGGCACTTGCAGCGTCTGCCGGATCGCGCGGTAAATATGCGCAATGATCGCCGCTGGCGTATGCGCCGGCGCGAACCAGCCATCCCAGTTGCCGACAAATTTAAAGCCCGGCACACCGGCCTCGGCGATGGTCGGCACTTCGGGCAACGCAGGCAGCCGCGCCGTACCGGTGAAGCCGAGCGGGCGCACCTTGCCCGCCTTGATGTGCTGGGATGACACGATGGGCGGAATGAAGCCGATCTGGATTTCGCCACCGAGCAAGGCGGTCATTGCCGGTGCCGCGCCTTTGTAGGGCACGTGCAACAACTGCACACCGGCGCGCAAATTAAACAGCTCGCCAGCCAGATGCTGGCCGTTGCCAAAGCCCGGCGTGCCATAACCAAAACGGCTGTCCTTGTGACGCGCCAGTGCGATCAGTTCCTGCACACTGTTGGCGGGCACAGACGGATGTACGATCAAAATATAGCCGCTGCCCAGCGCCAGATTGGTCACCGGCAGAATATCGCGTTCGGTGTCGTAGGGCAGTTTGCGGTAAACGCTCGGATTGATCGTCACGGCGACGGTGTTGACGAGAAAGGTATAGCCGTCGGGCGCCGCCTTGGCAACGATATCGGTGCCAATGATGCCGTTGGCGCCGGCACGGTTGTCCACCACGATAGTGTAACCAAACTGCTTTTCCATCTGCATCGCGATCGGTCGCGCAATCAGATCGGCGGCGCCACCGGGTGCGGATGAAACAACCAGACGGATCGGACGCTCCGGATAGGGCGCCGCCTGCACCGTCAAAGCAGACAGCGACAACCCCATCAACACCACTGGCATTTTTAATCTTGTGAGCCTGCGCATAGCTTCCTCTCGTAACCGTTGCGCCGCCGCGCAAAAAATCTTGGCAGCGCCTTGCTTTACAGGCAATATCGCAGCATGGTGATGTTTTGGTATTGTGCAGCATTCATATCACGACCTGCCACACCGCCATGCCCGGACTCAGTCCAGCCGCCCTGATCAACAGCGTTGAAATACTTGCCTATGCTCGGTTCTCTGCTCCGCCGTTTGACGAATCCACGCGCGCCCACCGGCGACGCACCACTGCGCCTGCATATCGGCGGCGAGATCGCACATCCGGACTGGAAAATATTTAACATCTACCCCGGTCCACAGGTGGATTACACCGGTCATTGCGCCGATCTGTCGCGCTTTGCCGACGGCAGCGTCAGCGAAATCTACGCCTCGCATGTGCTTGAACATCTTCGTTTCAAGGACGAACTGCCGACCGCCTTGCGTGAGTTTTATCGCGTACTGCAACCCGGCACCATGCTACGCGTCAGCGTGCCCGACCTGCATACCCTGTGTCGGCTGTTTCTTGATCCTGAACTCAGTACGTTACAGCGTTTTCAGGTGATGCAAATGATGTTTGGCGGGCAGACCAACGCGGCCGATACGCATCATGTCGGGCTTGATGAGAGCTTCCTCGGCGGATACCTAAGCGACGCGGGGTTTACCGACATTACCCGTGTCGACGCATTCAATCTGTTCGATGACACCAGCACCATGCAGTACAAGTTACCGATCAGTCTGAACATGACGGCACGCAAACCAGCGGCCGCCTGAACCGCACCGCCGGCTACCCACATCACAGACGGATAGTCTTGCCGCGCCGGCTCGATTCAAGCATGGCATTGGCGATGCGCACCATCTGCAAGCCGTTCTGCGCCGACACCGCGGTTTCGCTACCGTGCAGAATATGCCGGTTGAAATCTTCAATCAGCCGCGCCGTGCGCGACTGCGCGGTATCGTCCGCCGGGCAACGAACGCTGAGTCCGGCGGCATCGCCTTCAATAAAAGCCTCCTGCGGCTTACCCGGCTTGGGCGTGCCGAGCGTGCCTTTGCAAAACACCCGCGCCGTGCTGCCGTGAATCACCACATCGTTATCCGAATGCGGCACCAGCGCGCCAGAACTCACCACACCGTGGCAACCGTTTTTAAAAGTCAGGATGGTGTATGTCATTTCATCGACCGGCCGTGCGGGCGGATTTTCATCGGTGACGCAGCACACCGACTCCACCTCGCTGTCGAGGATAAAGCGCAACAAATCGACTGGATGCACCGCCTGCCCGACGATGGAACCCGAACCACCGAGCAGCGGATCGACGCGCCAGCCCTTCCAGTGGCCGCGTATGCCGCCGACAAACAACTGCGCCCTGGCCATCTGCAACTCACCCAGCGCGCCGCTGCTCGCGTGGTGCCGTGCGTCGATATGCGCCTGATGATAACGATTGCGAAAAGCGACGCCGAGCCGGACCTTGTGATCCTCGCAGGCGCGGATCATGCGCTCGCCGTCTTCGACGGTCAGTGTCATCGGCTTGTCGCACAAGACGTGTTTACCGGCGCGTGCCGCGGCGATCGTCTGTTCGGCATGCAAACCGTTGGGCGAGGCGATATACACCGCGTCCAGCTGTGGATCAGCGAGCATGCCTTCGAGCGTATCAAAGGCGCGCGGCACACCGTGTTTTTTTGCAAAGGCCGCCGCCTTCTCGCGGCTGCGACTGAGCACTGAAACCAGTTCCGAATCTTCCGCCAGCGCGAGTGCCGGCGTGAAATTGCGTTCGGCGATATCGCCCAGACCGATGATGCCCCACCGCATTACAATTCTCCCCAACAAAAAACGGCACTGTGCTGCGCCGGTTGTTACACAAATTTTTTAGAGCTTAGCATCGCCGCTAAATGCGGCAAAGCAATCGTGATGCGGCTTGACGCCGCCGCCCGCGCGGGAGGAAACTCGAAAGAAATATAAGATCACCAAACGTCCAACCAATCTTAAGTTTCGTGCGGTCCATGTCACGCCTGTCACTCATCATCGCGCCGGCGTGTGCCTCATGCATTGCGCTGACACCCTGCTCTGCAGGCAGCGCAATTACCTATCAGCACAGGATGCGGGCCGATCTTGTGATCTGGACTTCCATCACCAAGGCCGCCGGCGTGCGTGCCGAACAAGAGGAGTATTAACTTGATGCAGGACACCTCAAACCAGCATGCCTACGGCTTCCTGACGAGGCCTGAAGTGCAGTTTCTTGATGCGGCAGTCGAACGCCTGATTCCGACCGATGAACTCGGCCCCGGCGCACGTGACGCCGGCGTCACGGCTTACATCGACGGCCAGCTCACCAGTACGTGGGGCATGCACGGTCGCAATTACCGTAGCGGACCGTGGACCGAAGGCACGGCGCAGCAGGGTTTTCAGTCGCGCCTGACGCCGCAGGAAATTTATCGCTATGGCATCGCCGAAACCGAGACCCACTGCAAACGCCAGTACGGCAAAGCCTTCCGCATGCTCTCCGGCGAACAGCAGGACGAAGTGTTGCAGGCGCTGGAAAAGGACGCCATCGAACTGCCGTCACTGCGGGCCAAACTGTTCTTCGGTCTCCTCTGGCGCAATACCGAAGAAGGTTTTTTCAGCGATCCGCTCTATGGCGGCAATCGCGACAAGGCCGGCTGGAAACTGCTCGGCTTCCCCGGCGTGGCGGCGTCGAACTACGGCGAACTGCTCTACACACAAAACGAACCCTATCAGGTCGAGCCGGTGAGTATTCTGGATGTGCAGGAGGGCCGCGCGACCCTCGACAACCAGGGTTATCCAAAACACGTTCCACTGCACAACAAGGCGAAGGATTAACATGGCAGCCACCAAACTCAAAGCGGTCGATGCGGTTGTCGTCGGCGCCGGTCTTGCCGGTACTATTCTCTGCAAATCGCTCGCCGAAACCGGCCTCAAGGTGGTGGGTTTCGAACGCGGCCGCATGCTCGACACCCAGCATGATTTCGCCATGCCGTACGTCGATGACGAACTCAAATACGACCGCCATAGCGATATCCTGCAAAACCTCTCGCGCGAAACCATCACCTTTCGCAACAAGATGAGCGAACTCGCACTGCCGATGCGCGAACTCGGTTCGTTCAAGCCCGGCGAATGTGTCGGTGGTGCCGCCGTGCACTGGGGCTGTCACGCCAAACGCTTTTTGCCGTGGGATTTCGAATCACGCAGCCGCACGATCGAACGCTACGGCGCGTCGCAACTGCCGGCTGATTGCACCAATCATGACTGGGGACTCAGCTATGAAGATCTCGAGCCCTATTACGACCAGTTCGAGCATCTCTACGGTGTCGGCGGCAAGGCCGGCAACCTCAATGGCGAGATCCAGGCCGGCGGCAATCCGTTCGAAGGCGCGCGTTCACGCGAATTTCCCAACCCGGCGTCGAAGACCACGCAAACCGGCGAACTGTTTGGCAACGCGGCGCGCGGCTTTGGTTACACACCGTATTCGAATCCGACCGCGGCAATGACCCAGGCCTACACCAATCCGTACAAACAAATGCTCGGCGAATGTATCACCGGCGGTTTCTGCGGCAGCCACGTCTGCGCGCAAGGGGCGAAAGCCAGCCCGCTCAACACCGTGGTGCCGGCGCTCGACCGTCACGACAACTTTGAATTACGCACGCTCGCCAACGTCATCAAGATTAATCTCGACTCGACCGGCAAACGCGCCGTCGGCGTCACCTATATCGATGCGCGCGGCCGCGAGTTCGAACAACCAGCCGATCTGGTCGTGCTCTCTGCGTATACTTTCAACAACGTGCGTCTGCTCATGCTCTCCGGCATCGGCAAGCAATATGATCCGGTCAGCGGCACCGGTACGGTGGGCCGCAATTATTCCTATCAGACGCACGGCAAGATCCAGATGTTCTTTGAAGACCGCACCTTCAATCCGTTCATTGGTGGCGGCGGGCGCGGCACCGCGATCGACGATTTCAACGGCGACAACTTTGATCACGCCGGCCTTGGTTTTATCGGCGGCAGCTACGTCGCCGCGCAAAGCAGCGGTGCGGCGCCGATCAAGGGCAAGCAAGTGCCGCCGGGCACGCCGGGCTGGGGTGCGGCCTGGAAAAAAACTGCAGCGCATTACTACAACCGTAACTTCACGCTCAATCTGCACGGCGCCTGTCAAAGTTATCGCGACTGCTACCTCGATCTCGATCCGACCTATCGCGACGCCAACGGCCTGCCGCTCCTGCGCATGACCTTCGACTGGCATGAAAACGAGCAGAAGATGATCAAACACGTCATGGCCAAAGCGCTGGAGATCGCGAAGGCGATCGGCCCGGCCAAAACCGGTAGCCACGGTGTGTCGGCCAAATACAGCATCGTACCCTATCAAAGCACACACAACATCGGCGGTGCGGTGATGGGCAGCGATCCCTCGCTCAGTGTGGTGAATAAATATCTGCAATCGTGGGACGTCAACAACGTCTTCGTCGTCGGTGGCAGCGCCTTCCCGAACAACAGCGCCAACCCGCCGACCGCCACCATCGGTGCGCTGGCCTGCTGGACGGCCGATGCGATCCGCGAACAGTATTTGAAAAAGCCGGGGCTGCTGGTCTGAACCGTACCCCGCCGACGCTCGCACAGGGCGCCCTGCTCTCAGCCCTGCTGTGCTGCAGCGTTGCCCTTGCGGCCGAACGCGGACGCGGCGGCGACGGCTACCCCGATCATCCGGTGCGCCTGGTGGTGCCGGCACCATCGGGTGGCAGCGTCGATGTCATGGCGCGCCTGCTCGCACGCCAGCTTGAAAGCCGGCTGGGTCAGACCATCGTTGTCGACAACCGCGGCGGCGCCAACGGCATCATCGGCATCGATATCGTGTCGAAGGCGCCGGCCGACGGCTACACCCTGCTCAGCACCGCATCGGTGTTTGCCATCAATCCGGCGATCTATCGCAAGCTTCCCTATGACACGGAAAAGGATTTCGTGCCGATTGCCAACTTCGTCAACGGTCCGGGCTATGTGTTCGTCGCACATCCCGCGACCGGTGCGCAGACCTTGAAGGATCTCGTCTCGTTGGCGCGTGAGAAACCGTTGCGCTACAGCACCGCCGGGATCGGCAACGGCCAACATTTGGTCGGTGAACTGCTCAATATGAATGCCAGCATCTCGCTGCAGCATGTGCCTTATAAAGGCGGCGGACCGGCATTCAACGCGGTGGTGGGCGGCGAAGTCCATGTGCATTTTGCCGCCGCCGTCACCACACTCGCGCACGTCAAGGCGGGCCGCCTGCGTGCGCTCGGTTTTACGGGCGCGGCGCGCCTGCCGGCGCTGCCCGAGGTGCCGACCTTTGTCGAGAGCGGTTATGCCGGTTTTGTCTATCAAACCGGCTGGCACGCGTGGTTCGCGCCGGCGCGCACACCCGAGGCCATCGTCAACCGCCTGCATCAGGAAATCCGGCTCGCCCTGCAAGCGCCGCAACTACGCGACAGCATCCTCGCCGCCGGGTCCGAACCGGTCACCGACTCACGCGCGCAGTTCGAGCAGATTTTTCGCGCCGATCTCAAACGCTATCGTGAGATCGCGCGTGCCGCGAAAATTGAACCACAATAAGCACCATCCACCGGGTTACGCGCAGCGGTCACGGCGGCACCCCCAGACCGAGGAGCCTCTCATGCACAAACGCCTTAAGACCTTTATCGCCGCCTGCAGCACTCTCTTCGTGACTGCCACCGTTGCAAACCACTGTTACGCGCAAGACTATCCGACACGCCCGGTGCGCGTCATCGTGCCCTACGCCGCTGGCGGCGGCTCGGATATCACCATCCGCATCGTGCAAGCCAAGGCGATGGAAATACTCGGCCAATCGCTGATCGTCGATAACCGTGCCGGCGGCGGCACGCTGATCGGCACGCGCATGACGCAAACCTCGCCCGCCGACGGCTATACCATCGGTGTGATGGACCCGGCGTTCATCATCAATCCGACGCTGGTCAAAGACGCCGGCTACGACGCGCTGAAAGATTTCACACCGGTCAGCCTGATCACCGCCACACCACTGATTCTCGTCTCCCCGCCATCGTTCCCACCAAAAACCGTGCAGGAACTCGTCGATCACGTCAAAGCGAATGCCGGCAAAGTCAATTACGGCTCGCCCGGTGACGGCAGCGCCGGCCACCTGGCGATGGAACAATTTCGCAGCCACTTCGGCTTGAAGATGGCGCACATCCCATACAAGGGTGCGGGCCCGGCGGTCACCGCAGTGGTCGCCGCCGAAGTGCCGATGCTGATTGCCGGCTCGGGTGGCGTGTCCTTCATTCAGGACGGCCGTCTGCGCGGACTCGCCGCCACCAGCGCAAAACGCCTGCCGGCGATCCCCAACGTGCCGACCTTTGCCGAACTCGGTTTTCCGCAGATCAATGTGCAAACCTTCGCCGGGGTCGTCGCTCCCGCCGGCACACCGCCCGCTGCGATCAAGAAACTGCACGCAGCCTTTGCCGGCGCCACGCAGACGCCTGAAATCAAAGCGCGCCTCGAACAACTCAATCAATTCCCCATCGGCAACACGCCCGAGGAATTCGCTACTTTTCTGCGCGACAACCAGGCACGCCTGGTCAAGGTCGTGCGTGACTCCAACATCAAACTTGAGCCCTGATGAAACCCGAACTGGTCATACTGCGCGCGATATACGAACCGGCGATCGCCGACCTTGAACGCGACTTCACCGTGCACCGTCTGTGGACGATCAATGAACCCGAAGCCTTCCTGCACAGCCGCGGCACGGCGATACGCGTGGCGGTCACCACCACGCCACATGGCTTCAGCCGGCGCGATTTCGAACGGTTACCCGGGCTCGAATTGCTGTCCTGCTTCGGCCCTTATTACACCCTGATCGACCGCGCCGAAGCGAAACGGCGCGGCGTGGTAGTGACGCATACACCGGACTCCACCGCCGAGCCGGTGGCCGATCTGGCGATGGGACTGATCATCGCCGTCATGCGCCGGCTCTGCGAATCAGACCGCTTCGTGCGCGCCGGCAAATGGACGGCGGGCGTATTTCCGGCCGGTGTTGAAGTGCGTGGCAAGAGCTGCGGCATCATCGGCTTCGGCCGTATCGGCCGCGAAATTGCACGACTAGCCATCGCCTTCGGCATGCGGGTTTGTTATCACGGCCCGCGCCGCAAGGACGACACCACCCTGCCGTATTACGCAGACCTCGAAACCATGGCGCGCGAAGTCGACTGTCTGGTGGTGACTTGTGCGCTCAGCGAAACCACGCGCGATCTGGTCGATGCGCGCATCCTGCAGGCGCTGGGACCCGAGGGCTTTCTCGTCAACGTCGCACGCGGCGCCATCGTCGATGAAGATGCGCTGATCAATGCGCTGCAAAACGGCGGCATCGCCGGTGCGGCGCTTGACGTCTTTCGCGACGAACCACAAGTGCCGGCGGCCCTGCGTGCGCTCGACAACGTCGTGCTGGCCGCGCACATCGGCACCTCGACCAAAGAAGTGCGCGAAGGGCGGCACCACAAATTCATGACTGATGTGCGGGCCTGGCTTGAGGGCAGGGTTTTGAGTTATGCGGTGCCGTTGTAGGTTGTAGGATTTGGTGGGGTGCAAGGTGCGGGGCAGCGTGGCGCATTACGCTGGATTTTTTAGTATCTCTCGTCGTTCGTTGGTGGGGCGTACGTATAGGCATCTTTTTTCTGACTGCACTTCTTATTGGCCGGGGGTGGCCCGGCGGCCAGTTACTTTTCTTGAACCGTCAAGAAAAGTAACCAAAAGAAGCCGGCCCCTGGTTCGCCGGTCCTTCGGACTGCCCTGTGCTGCTCGCCCTGCCGGGCGGCTG
>CAMDSO010000024.1 GCA_945906935.1 Bordetella parapertussis | reverse complement strand
ACCATCGCTGAAGCCGGCGTGCCGGGCTTTGAATACTTCACCTGGGCCGGCCTGTTTGCCGCCAAGGGCACAGCGAAGCCGATCATCGACAAGCTCAACGCCGAAGCGGTCAAAGCGGTCAACGATCCGGCTACGCGCGAAAGACTGCGTGAGAGCGCACTCGACCCGATCGGCTCGAGCGCGGAAGATCTCGGCCGTATCGTCCGCGAAAGCCATGAACGCATGGGCACACTGATCCGCAAGATCGGGCTGCAACCCCAGTAAACCCACGGTAACCATCGGGCCACCTGCCATGACAACCAGCTCCAGCAATGCCGCCGTGTCGGTGGCCGCACACAGCGTCTCGCGCGATATCAATAACACCTCCGGCGCGCGCGCCATCATTGCGGTCGACAAACTTGCCGCCAAGGTACGTTTCTACGACGCTATAAGCCACGCCGAAATCAAGGCGATTGATACCGCGAAATTTCCGCATGAACTGGCGATCTCGCCCGACCACCGTTTTGCCTGCGTGTCGATTTACGGCATGGGCATCTTCGGCAACAACCCGGAGCCGGGAAAATCGATCGAGGTCTATGACCTTGAATCAATGCAACGCACCGGCACCATTTCCGTCGAACCTTTCTTTGCACCGCACGGCATGATGTTCGACGCCAGCGGCCGCCTCTGGGTCGGCTGCGACTCGGCGGCCAAACTGCTGTGCATCGACCCGGCGAGCGGAAAGATCGAAGCGGCCTGGGATACCGGCTCGACCGGCAGCCATTTCATCTCGATGACACCCGACGCCGCCAAGATCTATGTTTCCAACAAAGGCGACGATCTCGGCGTGTTCGATGTACTGCAACGAAAATTCACCACCACTCTCACACTACCCCACGGCAGTGAAGGCATTACCGCCTCGCCCGACGGCCGCCATGTGGTCACCGCCGACAACGCCAGCGGCGACCTGCACGTGATCGACGCCGTCAGCGACCGTCTGGTTGCCCGCGTGCCACTCGACGGCGTGCCACCTTCGCACCCGAAACGCAGCCGGCTGATGCGGCCGCGTTTTTCGCCCGACGGACGTTTTTTGATCGTCACTAACTACGCCTCGGCCACCGTGCATGTGATGGACACCGGCAACCTATGCAAGCAGACGGTGATGATCCTCGCCAAGGGCCCGATGGGATCAGCGTTTGCGCAGGACAATCGCTCGGTGCTGATCGCCAGCCACGACAGCGGCATCGTCACCGCAGTTGATCTTGAACAACGCGCCATCAGCGGCTGGTTTGAAGGCGGCAGCGGTATCGAAACCATTTCCTATTACTAGCCATCAACCGCCAAAGATGCGAACCGGCGGTCCACAAACTCGAATAAAAAATAGAGGGAGAGTCATGCAAAAATTAGTGCTGTTGTGCCTCGCGCTGTTGTTGCCATCTGTCGTTGCAGCGCAATCACCCGATCGCATTCTCTACAACGGAAAAATTCTCACCGTTGATGAAAAGTTTTCCACCGCGCAAGCGATTGCCATCCGCGGTGAACGCATCGTCGCCGTTGGTAGCAACGCGACAATACGCACGCTCGCTGACAGCCGCACCGTGCAGACCGATCTCAAGGGCCGCACCGTCATCCCCGGCCTCATCGACAACCATTTGCATTACCTGCGCGGCTCCAACTTCATGCCCTATGAACTGCGGCTCGAAGGCGTGCTCTCGCGCAGGGAAGCGCTGGAAAAAATCGCCGCTCGCGCCAAGGCACTCGGCCCCGGCAGCGAATCAGGCAAATGGGTCTTCGTGCTGGGCGGCTGGCATGAACAACAGTTCGCCGACAAACCGGGCGGCTTCACGCAGGAGGAACTTGACGCTGCGGCCCCACATAACCCGGTCTACATTCAGAAGACCTATTCGGATTTTTATATGAACACGCCGGCGATCAAACTGATCGCACCGGCCATTGGCAACCTCTACAAGGGCTCCGCCCATGTACGCACCAGTAACTTCGACGGCCGCAAGGTGCTGTATGCGGCACTGAAGTACATGCCGCGCGCCGCCACCGAAGAAGCGCCTGCCGGCAAGGCCGGCAGCGAGTACGACGGTATCGAGGAGTGGGTGGTCAACGATATGCCGCGGCGCATGCGCGAAGTGCAGGATTTCAATACCCAACTCAATGCGCTGGGCCTCACCACCGTCTACGATATGGGCTATCTCGATGGCCCCTACGAACCGCTCGAACGTCTGCTGAAAAACAACGACCTCACGGTGCGCGTTTATTACCCGCTGCAGTACTACATCCGCACACCGAAGGAAGTGCCGCGCGTGCTCGACATGATCCGCAGCGAGAAACCGTTGAGCCGCAACCACTGGCTGGGTGTGCTCGGCATGGGTGAGCATGTCTACGGCCCGGTGCACGATTCGGCATTTCTGCCCAAACAGGTGTTCGCCGAAGAACACTACGAGCAGTTCCGCATCCTGGCCACCGCCGCCGCGCAATACAAATGGCAGATCCACGAACATACCGCCGTGGACACCACCATCCGCAAGCTAATCGACATGGGCGACGAGATTGCCAAACAGTATCCGATCCGTGACCTTCGATGGGTGCTCGCCCACGTCGAATGGATCACTCCAGAACTCCTCGAACGCGCCAAACGCGCAGGCTGGGTGATCGCACTGCACAATCACACGGTGAAGCCGAAAATGGTCGGTGGCGACCGGCCGCCGGCGCGCATGATTCAGGACAGCGGCATTCCCTGGGGCCTCGGCTCCGACGGCACCATCGTCGCCACCATCAACCCCTTCCACACCATCTGGGAATACACCGCCGGCCGGATTTTTCCATCGATCAAGGCCTACGATCAACTGCTGACGCGGGAAGAGGCGCTGATCGCGCACACGCGCTCAAACGCTTATCTGCTGTTCATGGAAAAGGAGCTTGGCACGCTGGAGCCTGGAAAACTCGCCGACCTCGTGGTGCTCGACCGTGATTACATGACCGTAGCGCTCGATGATATCCTCAACATCAAACCAGTCATGACCATGGCCGGTGGCCGGATCGTTTACGAAGCCAAATAACGAAAAGCGAAAAGTGAAAAGCGAAAAGCGGAGAATCGACAATGCGCAAACTGCTGTTGCTGACTCTTTGTATACTCGCCAATGCCTGGCTGCCGTTGGCGCAGGCCGCCGAAATCGCGGAAAAATTGTTTGACCTGACGATCACTAACGGCAACGTGCCCAAAGAACAGCGGCTGATCCGTGTCGACAAGGGCACCATGGTGAAACTACGCGTGAGCAGTGATAGCGCCGGCAGCCTGCATCTGCACGCTTACAAAATGGAAGCCCATCTAGCCCCTGGCGCCCCGGTGGAACTCGCCTTCAACGCCCGCGCCACCGGTCGCTTCCGCTTTGAGTGGCATGCCGAAAACGCCAAAGCGAAAGCCGGCGACCATCATGGTCCACCACTCGCCACGCTGGAAGTCCGGCCGCAGTGAAACTACGCCGCAGCACGCCGGACTACTCGTACTGCGGCACAACTGAGGCTCGGCGTGATGACGCCGCCTTTGATGCGCAAGCGTTAAAAACGCGCCGCACTCACGCGAAGCACGCGGGACGACGGGAATGCACGCGTTGGCTGATCGCATGCATCGCGCTCGCCGGCCTGCCTCTGACGGCGTTCGCACACGCCTTTGGCGAACGTTACGACCTGCCGGCACCCTTGACCTATTTCATGGCAGGCGGTGCCGCGGTGGTCGCCCTCTCGTTCGTGGCAGCGGCATTGTTCGCGCGCGCCCGCCCCGGCCACGCTGCGGCACAGTCGTTTGTTCTTTCGGCCGGCGCGCTGCTGCCAGCGCTGCGTGTGGTGGCGCGCATCATCGGGCTCACGTTATTCGTCATCGCCATCATCGCCGGGCTCTACGGCTCGCGCAGCCCAGAGGCCAACATCACGCCGACGCTGGTCTGGCTGATCTGGTGGATCGGCCTTTCGCTGACGGTCGCCTGTGTTGGCAATCTGTGGCCGGCCTTCGACCCCTGGCGCACGCTGTTCGATCTGGCCGAGGCCCTTGCACGTCGCTGCGGCCGCAGCGACGGCATCGCCCTGCACTGGCAATACCCTGAAGCTCTCGGTGTCTGGCCGGCGGCCTTCCTGCTGCTGCTGTTCTCATGGTTTGAAGTGATTTATCTGAAGGCTTCGATCCCGTCGCATATCGCCACCGTCGCGCTGTGCTGGAGCGCGTTCACACTCGGCGGCATGCTGTTCTTCGGACGTGAGCAGTGGCAACGTAACGCCGATGTATTCGCCGTCTATTTCGCCACCCTCGGCCGCTTCGCGCCGGTCGCGCTGGAAGCCGGCAGCGATCGCGAGATCGCCTTGCGACCCTGGGGCCGCGCGCTGACGGGGGCTGCAGCGCCACCGACCGGCACCGTGGCCTTTGTCATCGCGATGCTCTCGACCGTGCTGTTTGACGGCCTGCTCGGCGGACAACTCTGGTCGATCACACAACGCGCGCTCAACGCGCGCTTTCCGCACTGGGCCGACGACGGCGGCTACTTCACCGGCAGCATCGGCCTCATCGCCACGTGGTTGCTGTTTCTCGCCGCCTACCTGCTGATCTGTGCGATCACCCGCCACTTCGCCGGCGGCCGCAGTCCGCGCACCATTGCCAGGCTCTTTGTGCTGACGCTGGTGCCGATCGCCGTCGCCTATCTGGTCGCACATAATTTCGCCAACCTGCTGATCCAGGGACAGCTGATGATCCCGCTGGCCTCCGATCCGCTCGGCTGGAAATGGGACCTGTTCGGCAGCGCAGGTTTCGAACCCGACATCGGCATCATCGACGCGCGCATCACCTGGTACGTGGCCATCAGCTCGATCGTCATCGGCCACGTCATTTCCGTCTGGCTTGCGCACCGCGTGGCGCTGCGCGAATACGGCACCCCGCGGCGGGCGGTGATTGCCTCGATTCCGTTGACGCTTTTGATGATTGTTTATACAGCGATCAGTCTGTCGGTGATCGCGGAGCCCTTGGTGCAGTTCAAGGGGGCGGAAGGTGTGGAGGTTTCCGCTCCTTCGCGTTAATCAGCGATTTTGCAGATTGATGTGCGGGGCTGCGCGTTGGCCGTGGATAGGATGTAGGGCGCACTAAGCGCAGCGCATTGCGCCGGATGTGTTTTTGATTTGGGTGACGCGGTGCTTCAAGATCAAGTTCGCCGGGGGTAGCCCGGCAGCTACTTACTTTCTCTTGGCCGGCCAAGAGAAAGTAAGCAAAGAGAAGGCCGCCCCGGTTCACCGGTCCTTCGGACTGCCCTGCGCTGCTCGCCCCATCGGGCGGCTGCGCAACTCGTCCTAGCGGTGAAACCGCGAGGACTCAGACAGTGCTCGCCGACTTCCCCCGATGGGCCTGCGCTGCGCGGCGGCTCTCAGGGGAACCTAGAATCAAGCCTGCAGTTGCCTCTTGCTATGGGTTTTCGCTGTTTTCCCCTTGTGAGCCGCCGAGTAACGCAAACGAGCCGGGAGATTTCGGCGAGGACTGTCTGAGTCCTTGCCGCATAGCGGCAAGGACGAGTTCCGCAGCCGCCCGGCACGTTGAGTAACGCAGGGAAGCCCGTAGGGCCGGTTCACCAGGGGTCGCCTTCTTTTGGTTACTTTTCTTGGCGAAGCAAGAAAAGTAACTGGCTGCCGGGCCACCCCCGGCCAACAGAAGTCGCGAACAGAAAACAACGAAAAAAACAAAAAATCACCCCTAACCCTACCCCTCCCCTCTCCCTCTCCCACAAGCGGAGAGGGAAGCTACTAACAACGCGCAAAGACACAAAAACCATTGCGCACAACGGCCGCCTAAAAATACCCCTCAATAAAATGCGACACCCACGGCGGCATCGTCACATCCTCCATCCGATCAAACGGCGGCATGTACGGTTTGATATCGAGCACCGGCGTGCCGTTGAGTGCATCCAAACCGCGCACCTTGACCACGTTACCTTCGATCCCCAGCAGTTTGACTGCCGTCACCGCGAGCGGATTCGGACGGTATTTGGTGCGCTGGGCGAAGACACCGACCGGGTCGAGATCTTCCATGCCGCGCGGACGGCGCAAGAGCTGCTTGCCGATGTCAAAGCCTTGGGCGCGGTCGAGCAGAAACAACACCAGCACATGTGAGAAGCCAGCGAGCCCCTGCAGGCCGTCGGCGTAGACGGGATCGAGATGAATCTCCGCATCGATCTTGCCCCAGCCGCCCTCCGACATTTCGGTCATCGCGCACTTGACGCTGCCGATCGACGAAATATTGAATTCCTGCGCCGCCATGATGTGCTCCCTCTCGATGAATGAAGCGCTATGGTATCTTCGCAGGCCTTAACCGTCAGCAACCGCGTGTATTCGCGTGTATCAACTACCGAGCGTAGACACAATCATGAAAAGACTCCCGCCCAATCCCTTCGCAAAAATGTCCCTGGCCGAGTACGGCGCGCGCCTGCGCAAACGCGAAATCACCGCCGAGTCGGTGACTTCCGCACTACTCGACCGCATTGAGCTGCTGAACCCCAAACTCAACGCCTTTCATCACGTGGCGCGCCTGCCGGCGCTGGCCGCCGCGCGCGAGATCGACCGCCAGATAAAAGATGGCACCGATCTGGGCCCGCTGATGGGCGTGCCGGTGGCGCTCAAGGATCTGTATGTGGTCGACGGCATGCCGACCAACGCCGGCTCCAGTCTTGATGTGCGTGACGTGACGCCGGCCGAAGGCAGCTTCGTCAAAGCGTTGAAGCGCGGCGGCTGCATCATTCTCGGCAAAACGCGCACCAGCGAATTCGCGCTGGGCGGCATCAACTTCAAACATCCAGTGCCATGGAATCCCTGCGATGCGCAAACGCACCGTATGCCCGGCGGCTCCAGCCACGGCTCGGCAGTGGCGATGGCAGCCGGCCTCTGCGCCTTTTCCGCCGGCACCGATACCGGCGGATCGGTGCGCCTGCCGGCGGCGCTATGCGGCGTAGTCGGACACAAATTTTCCAGCCGCGGCTTTGCGCTCGATGGCATCTTCCCGCTCTCCACCACGCTCGACAGCGTCGGCACCTTCACCGCCTCGGTGGCTGATGCAGCGCTTATCTTCAATGCGCTGACCGGCAAAAAAGTCCCGCCCGCGCCGTCGGCCAAACAGCTCAAATTCGGCAAACCGCAAGAAGTGTTCTTTGACGATCTCGATACGGAAGTCGCCACGCGGATCGACGCCGCATTACAGGCATTGAGTGCAGCCGGCACCCAGATCACCGCCGTCAGCGTGCCGGAAATCGCCGAGTTTGATCCGGTGTTTGGAGGCATCGTGCCGGGCGAACTGGTCGAGATACTCGGCCGTGAACGCATCGAAAAAAGCTATGACTTCTTCGATGAGATCGCACAATCGCGCGTCATCGCCGCCACTAAATATCCGCCGCAGCGTTTGGCCGATGCAAAAAAACGTCAGCTCGAATTGCGCGATCTGGTGCGCGCCAAGATGACGGACATCGACGGCTGGCTCAGCCCCGCCACACCGCTGGTGCCGGGCCCGCTCGCAGATGATGACACCCTGATACCGGCGCTCGAATGGAACAAGCGTGCGCTGCGCAACACTCGTATCGGCAACGTATTAGAGCAATGCGGTGTGTCGCTGCCGCTGCCGGCGGCGGAAGGCGGCCTGCCGGTCGGCTTGCAGATCAACTGCAACGGTCTTGAAGACGCCAAGCTCTTGTCATTGGCGGCGGCGGTGGAAGCGGTGGTTGGTCGCGCCGCACGTCCGGAGATGGCGGGGTTTCTGTAAGCGGAGTGGCGGTAGGTGGATCAACGCCAGCAGAAATTACCGCACCGTTCCCGTAACAGCAGCAAAAAAAACGGCCCCACAGGGCCGTTTTTTTATCACCAGCATTCCAACGTTGCGCGGACTTCACTCCCGCACAGCGCGGTTAAAGCTCAGGGAATCAGCACCGTCGAGCCGGTGGTCTTGCGCGATTCAAGATCAGCCTGCGCACGCGCGGCGTCACGCAGCGGGTAGGTCTGGTTGACCGAGATTTTGACCTTCTTGCTTTTGATCATCGAGAACAGATCGCGCGCCGCCGCCAACAGCTCGAGGCGCGAGGCGACGTAGTGAAACAGGGTCGGGCGGGTGAGGAAGAGCGAACCCTTGGCGGCGAGGATACCGGGATTGATCTGTGTCACCGGACCGGAAGCGTTGCCAAAACTCACCATCATGCCGCGCGGTGCGAGGCAATCGAGCGAAGCGTCCCAGGTGTCTTTACCGATGCCGTCATACACCACTGGCACGCCCTTGCCCTTGGTGATGGCCTTGACGCGCGCCACCAGATCTTCACGCGGAATCACGATGACATGCTTGCAGCCGCATTTTTTGGCGATTACCGCCTTGGCGTCGCTGCCGACGGTGCCGATGACGGTGGCACCGAGCGCCTTAGCCCATTGGCAGAGAATCTGCCCCACTCCGCCAGCGGCGGCGTGCACCACGATGGTGTCGCCTTTTTTCACTTTGTAGGTGCGCTTGCAGAGATACCATGCGGTCATGCCCTTGAGCATGACGGAGGCGGCCACCTTGTCATCGACGCCGGCGGGAATCTTCACCAGCCGCTCGATCGGCCGCAGCAAGACGTCGGCATAAGCACCGATTGGATTGGCATAGGCTACGCGGTCGCCGACTTTGAAGTCTTTCACTTTGGGGCCGACCTTTTCGACTACGCCGGCACCTTCCATGCCCAGCGTCAGCGGCAGCTGGTTCGGATACAAACCGGTGCGGTGATAGGTGTCGATGAAATTCAGGCCGACGGCGGTGTTGCGCACACGCACCTGGCCGGGGCCGGGTTCGCCGACGGCGACTTCCTCCCAGCGCAGTTTGTCGGTACCGCCAAATTCAGTGATGCGAATTGCATGAGCCATTGCAGTCCTCCGTGGGGTCGTGGGGTCGGGGGGTCGTGGGGTCGTGGGGTCGTGGGGTCGTGATGTCGATGGGTGTGGCAGTAATCGGTCGGCGCTTATTGTAGCGCGCACGGCATGACGCGGCGGCGCCATTGACGCCACGCCGGCCGCTGCCTTATAAGTGAATGGAAAACAACGGCTGGCGACCGATCGATCAAGGCATCCTGCATGGTCGATCAGAACCCGCACGGCCGGCCACCCGCCCAACCAACGACTTTTGGAGATTCGTATGTCCGTCGCAGACCAGGTATCGCAGCCCAAGCCGCATCAACTCATCGTCGAAAAAGACGTCAAAATCCCGCTGCGTGACGGCACCGTGCTCTACGCCGACATCTTCAGACCGGAGACCGCTACCCGCGTGCCGGTGATCTTCAATACCAGTGTTTATCAAAAAGACAAACTGTGGGTGCCGCCGGCCGACCTCGAAGAGGAAGCCAACCCGCACATGAATTGGGAGACGGTGAATCCGCAATGGTGGTGTCCGCGTGAATATGCCTGCGTGCGGGTTGATTCGCGCGGTGCCGGCAAATCACCGGGGCGCTCGGAGCCGAGCTCTTATCAGGAGTCACTCGACACCTATGACGTCATCGAATGGGTGGCCAAGCAGTCATGGTGTTCGGGTAATGTCGGCATGCTCGGTATTTCGTACCACGCAAGCTCACAATGGCGCGCCGCCAACCAGCAACCGCCGGCGCTCAAATGCATCATGCCGTGGGAGGGCCGTGCCGATCAGTACCGCGATCAGGCTTATCACGGCGGTATCTTCGCGCTCGGCTTCATCGGCAACTGGTGGCTGACGCACACCGCGCACCATTTGCTCGGCAATCCGCGTTCCTACAACCCGGACTCGTTTCACAACGACATGATGTGGCAGTACATGAGCCACGATCTCGACTCGGGCTGGTGGCAGCAAAGCGGCGGGCAGTGGGACAAAATGACCCTGCCGATCTACAGCGTCGGCAACTGGGGCGGCTTCTCGATGCATCTGCGCGGCAATACCGAGGGCTATATGAACGCCGCCTCGAAAAACAAAAAGCTGCGCATCCACACCGGCACCCACTTCCATCCCTTCCACTCCGAAGAAGGGCGCATGGACCAGCTGCGCTGGTTTGATCACTGGTTGAAGGGCATCGACACCGGCCTGATGGAAGAACCGCCGGTCAAACTCGAAATCCGCACCGGCGGCAGCACCGAGCGTTATCCGTTCCGCAGCGAGAACGAATGGCCGCTGGCACGCACGCAATGGAGCAAACACTATCTCAAGATCGAGCGCGAGCCGTCGAGCGATCCGCACAGCGCCGAAGGCACGCTGACCACCAGCGCACCGACGGAGCCCGCCAAACTCACCTACAGCGCCAGCGGCGTGACAAAAGCCGGCGTCGCCTCGGGCTCGTCACTGTCCACCACCCACGGCAACGTCGGTCGTAGTGGCGTGTCGTTTGAAACGCCGGCGATGACGCAGGACATGGAGCTCACCGGCCCGATGGCGATGAAGCTGTGGGTGTCGAGCACCTCGGAGGACATGGACATCTTCATCACCTTGCGCAACATCGGCCCCGACGGCAAGGACGTCTGCGAAGTCGGCCAGCACGGCCAGCCGGTGCCCTGCTTGACCAAAGGCTGGCTGCGCGCCTCGCACCGCAAACTCGATCCGGCAAAGTCACTGCCGTACCGTCCGTTTCACGCCCACAATGAACGCTGGTGGTTGAAGAAAGACGAGCCGGTCGAATGTGACATCGAAGTGTGGTCAACCTCCATCGTCATCAAGAAGGGCCACAAGCTGCGCGTTGATATCCAGCCACGCGACGGCATCGGCAGCGAGCCGTATACGCATTACCATGCCGAATACAACGCCGGCGCGAAAAACACCATTTACGCCGGCGGCGACAAGGCCTCGTATATCCTGCTGCCGGTGATCCCGGCGAAATAATCGCGATAAACCTGTTCGAGCTTGCGGGTAAAGCCCGCATGATCGAGCAGTGCCGAGGCGGCGAGGCGTTCGCGCACGCCCGTGCGTAATGTACGGCGGCGAGCTTCGTCGTTGGCGAGCGCCACCGCAATCGCGACATAGGCCTCGCCATCGGTCGCGATCAGTTCATCGAGGCCGGCGCTATGCAACAACGAAGCGCCGACACGCGCCATGTGCACGTCACCGGCCAGCGTCACCACCGGCACCCCCATCCATAAGGCCTCGCAGGTGGTGGTGGTGCCGTTGTAGGGATGGGTATCGAGTGCGATGTCCACACCCTCATACATTTGCAGATGCGCGCCGCGTTGTGCGATCCAACCGCGCAACTCGACCCGCCCGGCGGTGACACCGCATTCCTCAAACGCTTCGAGCACCCGATCGGCGGTTTCAGTGAAATCAAGCGCTGCCGATTTAAGCACCAGCCGCGAACCGGGCACCGCCTGCAATATCGCGCTCCAGAGGCGCACCGTGGGGAGATTGATTTTGGCCAGATTATTGAAGGAGGCAAACACCACTGTCGTCGCCGGATTCACCTGCGCCACGGGCAACGGACTGTCAGTCGGCGGTTGATAACAGAGAAATCCGCCGTCGATGCGCACCAGTCGCTCGCTGTTAAGCCGATCGGCCTGCGGCGGCGGATCAGCAATCGCATCAGTCAGACGCAAATCCATCGCCGGCAGGCCGGTAGTATCCGGGTAACCGAGCCAGGTGATTTGCAGCGGCGCCGGCCTGTGCGCGAAAGCGGCGAGCTTGTTCATCTTCGAATGTCCGGCCAGATCAACCAGCACGTCGATGGCGTCATTGCGGATCAGCACGGCCAGTGCCGCGCCGTCGGTGTCCGCAATATCGCGCCAGGCATCTGCCATGGCGCGAAACCGTGCGGTGACATCATCGGCTTTGGGATGCGCGTAATAACAGAAAATTTCGAACTGTTCGCGGTCGTGACTGCGTATGACCGGCTCGATGAAATAACCCACCGAGTGCCGAGAAAAATTCGGTGATATATAGCCGATGCGCAGACGCCGGCCAGTGAGCGGGCGAACTGTGCGTTGATCCGCATTGATGGCAACCGCCGGCCAATGCAAGGCGGCCTCGCGATGCGCTGCAAACAAGGCCGGCCCGTCGATCGCGGCCGCATAGTGTTGGTGAAATAACAATGCAGAACGAATGGCCGTCGCCTGCGGCGCGATGGCGAGGGCGCGCGCGTAGGCGGCGACCGCTTCATCGAGCCGCCAGGCGTCCACCAGCGTGTTGCCAATGCCGAGCAAAGCATCAAGACAGCGCGGATCGTTTTCCAGCGCGCCGTGATAACGCTCGAGCGCTGTCGTCAATGCGCCGCTGCGGGCGAGCTGATCGCCCTCGCGCACCAGCGCCTGCGGGCCTGCCTCTGCTGGCGCATACGTCAGCAATGCGGACCAGCGTTGTAAGAGTCTGCGCAACATGGCGAAAAAAGGGCCGGTGTCGGCCGGCGCTTGTGCTTCCTCTCAAGGATACGATGAGCTCATCATAATACGCGGGTGCGTTTTCAGCGTCGCCGTCTGCGCACCATCGTGATTAATCCAGACCTGCACCTTGTTGGCGGCGGTGGCGATCGCGCGCAGTTTATTCACTCACTTGAAGGATTCATCTTTGTCAAAACTATGCACCAGTTGGTGGCCGCCGCGCCCATAACACGTGATGGCGGGATGGGCGCCCGTTGGACAGACTCACAGATTATCCTGTAGCACCCACCAGCGCGACGATCTGCAGATCAAGGGCGCCGCCATCAACCATGCGCCAGTGTTCAAAATCAGCGTTGGTCTCGGTGAGCATTTCGAGCAGATCGTTATCGATCAGTTGATGATCGAGGGCATATCGCAGCATACGCAGGAAGTTTTCTTTCAGCAGACGGTGCAGGGTGGCTGCATCAACGCCTGTCACGGCATCCGCGCAGCGTGCGGCCTGCGCCAGCGCGCACACGCCGTCGACCCAGCGCTGACCACCGCCGATATTGACCGACAATGCCTCGACCAGCGCTGCACGTTGAGGCGGCGTCATGTGCGGAAAAAACCGCTCGGCGATGCGCATACGCAAGGCGCGCGCCGGCGCTTCTACCTCGCTTTGCTTGAGACGCGTCAACGACGCCGCGTGCCGCCGCATGCGCGTGACCACCATCGGCAGATTGGCAAAACGCAGCCCCGCACAAAGCGCGTCGGTCCACAACGCATAGTCTTCTGCGCCGCGATGCTCGCCGTAGTTAACGCCGGTCTCGCGCAAGGCGGCAAGCTTCATGCACACCGCGGGGTTGGCGATAGGCAGATCGTGAAACAATAAGCCGGCGCGAATTTCCGCATCACGCAGTGGAAATTCGACGATACCCACACGATCGCCAAAGTTTTCAATCGCACCGCCAACAATGGCTGGGGCATCTGCAGCTTCGAGGTACTCAACCTGCCACGCGAAACGACCAGGCACCGCAATGTCGTCCGCATCCAGCATGGCCAGCAGGCGCCCGCGCGCGAGGCCGGTGGCAAGCCGACGCGTGCGACCGACCCCCTGATTACTCTGCTGCCGCACTAATCTAAGCGCGGGGTGGCGGATCGCAGCGACGACTTCAGCGGTGTTGTCGGTCGAGCCGTCGTCGATCACCAGCAGCTCGAGATCGGAAAATCCATTCTCGAGCACCGACTCGACCGCTTCGCGCACGAAGGCGCCGGCATTGAACGCGGGGATGATGACGGTTAAGAGGGGTGTCTCCGACATGCGCTACCTCAAAGCCCCGTATTCATGGCCGCTGCAGCGGCATCTCGATGCGTTGCCAGCTGACGGGGCAAGCGGCGGGCTGCCCCAGCAGCGACCATTCGGCCGGCGCAATGATTTTTTTGGTCACGCCGCTGACTTCTCCGAGCCACGCTGTCCACCAGCTGAACGACGAATTGGCGATGATCTGCATGGGGGCCGCCGACATGAGAAAAAAATCATCCCACGGCTCCCGGGTGTTGCCACGCACAACGCCGCTATAGCCCGGTATTTTGGAGAACGCATACTCGCAAAAATTCGGTTCATCGGTGACCACCTGGAATTCCGGGTCACCGTATTGCTCAAGCGCGGCACGATAATATTGCAACGGCAGCAAGCCGTGATGGCCGTAGTCATGGCGGCGCACATGCAACACGCAGGGAGTCGTCACAGCGGGACGATGATCCGCCCCAAACGCCTGTAAATCCGCCGCAAGTTCGACCGCTACTGCGCTGGCATAACGAGGGTCCTGCCAATAGCCACGACAGAACACGCCGGTCTCACCGGACTCACGCAAGGTGTTGCCCATCGCAACGCCGTCTTCGTCTGCCATGATCTGCAGAGCGGCGATTTGCTCACGCTGCAATGCGATGGCCGGTAGTCGCGAGATCGCCTGCACAAGGGGTTTGCGCGCGTATTGATCGTCCTTAAACAAATTGGTGGCAAGTGCGCTGACCGCCACACCGTTCACCGCCAGATAGCGGGCATAGGCATATTGAAAAAGCTGATTGCCCAGTCCGCCCATCAAACCGACATAGTTTCCAGCCGGCGGGGGCGCGATCGTTTTACGCTTGCTTTTGATGGCCGCAATCAGGCGTGACAACATGGCTGACTTGAACGCATCGGTTTCAATCCGTTAGACCCGCAGCGCCGAAGCGGCACCGTTGTTGCCATCCACCTGGAATGCCAACCGACTTGGCTTACGTACCGGAGAAACGGCTGACTCTGTTTTTACTCGTGCTGCTAATAGCGATACTGGTAGTTGCCACCCTGCGCCTCACGAGGATGCCGGCCCTTAACTTCAGCCCCCCTCGGCGCGCTGGTTTCGACACCGCGGCGGGGCGCATCCAGAGGAGACTCATCGACAACCGCACTGATCGCAACCTTAACGGTGATTCCCGGATTGTTAGGCAAGACCACGTTGACGTCTCTACCGTTGTAGCGGTAAACAACATCGTAGCCTTCGACAACCTCGCGCGTGGTTTCTATGGTGCGACATTGCTGCGGCGGTGGCGGCGGTGCATTCGGAGTCGCATTCGTAGCGGAACGATCCCCGATCATCGAGCCTGCAACTGCGCCACCGGTAGCGCCGATAATAGTCGCTACGGTCCTGCCGCTACCACCACCGACCTCATGGCCGAGTAATCCACCGGCGATGCCGCCCAGTATCGTGCCCGCCATGTTGCTTTCTTTCTTGGGTGCCGGTGCGGGTGCTGGCGTAGCTGCCGGGTCGCAATCCTGGCGTTTTTCGGTGACACGGGCAATTTTCGGTTTGGCAGAAATCACCTGTGCGGTATCGATGAAATCACTCGCGGCAATCGCGCCGCCAGCAAGCACCGACAAGACGGTTGCAGTTAGAAACTGGTATTTCATTTTGGAAGCCTTATAACGGTTGTGTTGTGTTGCCCTCAAGGGGGATTGTACAGCCCGCTTGAGAAAACTGACGATAGTCTTTCCGGCGGATGACGGGCTGCGGCCTATTCGCCCCTGCATCGTGGTATTGATGCAAAGGGATAGAGCCGCTCGTTGGCGGTCGGCGTGTTTGCAGCCCTGCCGCTTAAGGACAAATAACCTATTCGGGGAATACTTGCGATCTCGGCGGTGATTCGTCATCGCGTATTTTTGATGAATCGCAGCCATTGCCCGGCAGCATTGTGGTCCGGCTGTATTTTTCGTTTCTGGAAGTAGCGATCGATGTTATTTTCGCTGGCGATCTGTACGGTCCTAATGATGCCCAGCCGGCTTTTTTTCATCGGCCTTTTTTTCTTCTTTTTTCGGGCTGGCATCTTCCTTGACCAGCACGCTGCGACACTTCTCGGTTTTGCCGAATTTGGTGGTGATTTCCTCGCAGATTTTTTCGACCTTATAGGCATGGGCCTCGGCGACCAGGCTCCAGCCCGTCGGGGCGTCGACGGCGCATATCCGCGCTGCTAACGGCACGATAGCGATCAGCGCGAGAGCCATGAGGATAAGGGTCCTCGGCTTGATAATTTTTGGACGGATGACAGGCCCCCGAGCTCGCCTCAAGGGTTATGAGACGGGCTAAGCGAATTCGCTGATATGGTGCACGGCGAGTGCGGGAGCGCGGGTAGCAAGTGGCACTTGCGCGTAGCCGAAGGTTTCGTTGAGGCGCAAACGATTGGCGATCACCAGGGCATCGTTTTGCGGTAGCTGGCGATGCCCAACCTGCGCTGAATCTTCTGCTGTAGGGGTAAATGCTGAAGTGCAAACGGATGCGCTCTGGGCGTCGTATTTGGCACGCAAGCGCTCGTCGGAGAGGACCGCGTAGGCTTCGTTGATTTCGCGCATACGCGCTTCCGCAGGCGCACGGCAATCTGGCAATTTATCGGGGTGATAACGCTGTGCGAGCGCACGATAAGCAGCCCGAATCACGAAGTCTTCCACCGATGGAAGCACACCCAGAATCGCGTAATAGTCTTTGTTCATTTGCGCACCTGAAACCAATGCGAAAGTTGATCGGCTAGTGCGCATAATACCAATTTTCACCACTTTTGTTATTATTTTTATACATTTTATTTGACTTGTCTCAATCTGAGAGCGCGCCAGAAGTTACACCCTACGCGCTCGAAACAGGCACCGGGATGCCTGAGGGAGACTCAAATTTTAAAATTTAATAAATTAATTCAATTACATATGATCTTTTCCTGCAAGCAAAACCACGCCCGCCCCAGCCTCTTGAAACACCTGATAGCAGCGCTCACCTGCAGCGCGCTCACCATGACTGGCTTGTCGGCGGCCGAAGTCTGGCTAACGATCTCGGCGCGATTTGCCCGATGTGCTCAAACAGGAATGGTCCAAGCTCGCCCCCGACCTGACCCCGGCGAGCCAGTGCGCGACCGCCTTCGACAGCACCACAGACCCGCGCTTGATGAGTTTCAATTGCTCGATCTATATCAAGATCTCGAATGAGGGCGCGCGTCGCGTCATGCGTTATTGCGAAACGGCGCGACAGCGAAAAGGAATCCGCGCACCCTGCTGGTTGATCGCGCATTGACTACGCGTCAACACCTCAGCTGGTGTGCCGTTGCATGCATGGGCGCGCCATTTGTATTATTCTGCGCTGCAGTAGCGTCAGGTTTATCTGATCTGCCAATGCGCGCAGACCGCACCGGCGCACCGGCGCGGCAGCCACAACAAACCATCGGCAGCAACCTGAAATAAAGCTAACGTCCGCGTCAAAGGAACACACATCATGTTTCAAGCCATCGTGCAGTCGATCATCCGAAGCACAAAGCGCCGTATGCGCGGCCTGCCCGGCCTGCCCGCGTCAAAACAATCCTCCGAGAACCCGCAAAAAGACCGTACCTCGCTTATTTTGATCCTGATGTTAGTGGCCATGATTATGGTGGCGGTCATCATGACAGCCATACCGTCGCGTTAAATCTGCACGCCTCCGTGGGGATGATTAGGCACGGATGATTTGAACCAAAGTCGCCGGGACTGACAGGTCGCAGCTAAACCTCGTCGCGCACCGCGGAATACGTACCGATAGTTTGCTGTTTTTGTTGATGCCTGGATTTATCGACGAGAAAAGCAGGCGCTACGCTGGATGCTCACGCGAAAAGACAAATGGCTTACAGTCGCGAGACTGCAAGCCATTTTTTTATTCGTAGACGATACGAGATTCTAGCTAGCGACTACAGATTACAATCTCAAAACTCTTTTTTTTATTCTTAAAATCACAGGATTCTTTCAGCAGATAGCCTATTTTTCACTCCGCACTAATGCGTGCCGACTTGATCAATACGCCCCAGCGCGTAACCTCAGAAGCGATGAACGCCTGCGCTTTTTGCGTCGATGTTGGCCACGGCTCGGCACCCAAGGCCAGCAGCTTTTCCCTGAGCGGCGAAAATTCGAGTGCGCCCGTCATTTCCGTATTGAGCTTGGTAAGGACTGCGCGATGGACACCTGCAGGCGCGAGAAAAGCATACCATCCAGTAACATCGTAGCCCGGCAAGCCGTCCTCGGCCGCGGTTGGCAACTCGGGCGCGAATGCCGCGCGTTTTCCACTCGAAACAGCAAGGCCGCGCAGCCTACCTGCGCGCACGTGCGGCATCGTTTCGAGCACCGTTCCGAACATCATAGACACCTGGCCACCGATCGCGTCGTTCATTGCCGGCCCACCGCCTTTATACGGCACGTGCAACAGATCGATCCCAGCCGTCGCCTTGAAGAGTTCACCTGCCAGATGGTTGGTCGAACCGGTGCCACTCGACGCATACGCTATTCGCCCAGGGTTCGCTTTTGCGTGCGCAATGAGTTCCTTAACATTACGCACGGGTAGAGCGGGATTAGTGGCGATCACGAAGGGGAAAGATATCGCAAGCGTAACCGGCTCAAAATCGCGAATCGGATCGTAATTGACTTTGCGATAAAGCGTCGGGTTGATCGCGTGAGACGCAGAAGCAATCATCAGCGTATAACCGTCGGGGGCGGATCGCATCGTTAGCTCGGTTCCAAGCATCGTGCCGGCCCCCGGACGATTGTCGATAATGACAGGCTGCCCGAGGCGCTCCGCAATTCGCTGGCCCACCAGTCGCGCGGTCAGGTCCGTGCCGCCGCCCGGCGCAAACGGCACGATGATACGAATGGGTTTAGTCGGATACTGTTCGCTGCTTTGAGCGAGCGCTGTTTGCGCGAATATCGCAAGCAGGGCAAGCACCACGCCCGAAAAATTCAATCGTTGTAACACGCGCCCTCGAAGGTGAATGGCGATGCGCACTTTAGATTTAGCAGTCATCGATCGGCTGCCGGCCACGCTGAATCAGCTCTTGCGCGAGATCGGGCGGCACCTCGACGGGTATCGTCAAAATCAACGCAGAATAGGATTTACCGTGCGGGTCGATCGACAGCGAGCGAGTGACACCCCCGCCAAGCGCGCCCTCAAGCACGAAATTCAGCGCATGCACGTTTGGTAGTTCATAGCGCGTCACCGCGCCTTTGACGATGCTGCCGAAATGGGCTTTGATGCGCTCGGGCGTCAGCCATTGCCGGATGAGAGGATAGTAATGCGGCTCGTAGGCGATGACGCCAATATTGTTTATGTCACCTTTGTCGCCAGAGCGGGCATGTGCGAGTTCGCGCAGATAAAAAGTCTTCATGCGACTTCCGTCATGATGATCTCATGCTTGATAATATCGCGCGGAATGAGCACTGAATAAATAGCCAGTACTTCCCGTACGGACTTACTCGGTATCGACGAGCTCGCCGGGCCTTTGCCAACCAGCGTCTCGACTTCGTTAGCAAGCTTGACGGCATCGCGCTTCTCGCGTGCGCGTCCGGCAAAGCGCAGGCACACTTCGTAGGGCGCGTCTCTGCGCGGCAGCGACGCCTCACTATGAAGCGCGTTTAGCCCGATGTAATCAACCCGCAGCTCTTGCAGTTTGACGCCCTCGATCTGCAGACGCTCGCGTACAACCTTCTCCGCGAGCTTGGCTCGCTCGACACAGCCTAGGCCCGCATAGGTAATCATGGCTTCGCCGATCCAGCCTTCGATTATGCCGACTGAAACCTTCAACTGCGCGGGCCTCGGTTTACCTCTCCCACCTTTGATCATTACGCGGTTCGGCCCAGTCTCATCGAGCGTCACTTCTGTAAAGTCAACGACAACATCTGGAGTGATGTAGTTTGCTGGATCGTGAATTTCGTAGAGCATCTGCTCGGTGCACGTTGCGCGGTTGATGAGTCCGCCGGTACCGGCAACCTTGGTGACCACGATAGTGCCGTCGGCTGAGACTTCAAGATACGGATAACCTAGATTACCAAGGTCCGGCACTTCCTTGTACCCAGGGTCTGCGAAGAAGCCGCCCGAGACGTTCGCACCGCACTCGACCATGTCGGCCCCCGTCTGCCCCTTGCCCAGCAAATTCCAGTCGTCCATTTTCCAGCCGAATTCGTGGATCATCGGTGCCAAAAACAACGAGCAGTCCCCGACACGCCCGGTGAGAACGATATCTGCCCCTTTGCGGAGCGCGTCGACCATTACATCGGCGCCGAGATACGCGTTGGCCGAGACGATTTTTCCGTCGAGGCTCGCCAGCGAACGGCCATTTTCCATAAGGCTCAATTCATCGCGATGGGCGAGACAGTAATCAAGAACGTCGTCACCAAGCACCGCGGCCACCTTCATCGGACCGAGTTTTAGCTCTCGAATAATTTCAGCGGTACGCTTGGCCGCGCCGACAGGGTTCGCCGCCCCCATGTTCGTCACAACGCGCGTGCTGTTTTTACGACAATGCGGCAATGCTTCGTAAAATCGATCCTCGAGGAGCTCGTTATAACCACCATCCGGATTTTTCAGCCGTTGAAGCTGCGCGAGCGCGATGGTGCGCTCCGCTAGCGTTTCATAAACGAGATAATCAAGCTTCGCGTGCTTTGCAAGCAGTGTTGCCGGCCCGACGCGGTCACCCGCATAGCTTGCACCGGCGCCTATGCGCAGTACGCGTTCAGAATGCGCGTTATTCTCCATGCTATGAGATCTACTCGAATTATTTATCGTTGTTTTGAATAGCGGATTGCGGAGCCGCTTGAAGCAACATATTTGTTTTATCTTAACATGTTAATTGAGGCACTACTGGCGCTCGCCGGCCATCGCAATATCGCAACGGCTCAGCGATCTATGAACCAAGCCCCACGATGCTACCCAGGACAGTGAAGGTGATCCAGCACTGGATCTGCTGCACATCAGCCCACAGTCGTATTCCACTCAGGAGAACAACCGAGGTTTTGATGACTAAGCACCTAGAGCTTGCTGTGACTACCGTCGCAAAACGGTTTGTTATGACTGGCTTTACAGCCACACAAAAACTTTTTCTCCGCAGCAGTGATAGTAAATTTCACTGGCGCAATCCCCGTGTCTTTGTGGGAGCCATCGCAGAACGGCTGCTTCTTGGATTTCCCACAAGCACACCACCAGTAATCTCCAGGACTAAGTTCTAGCGCGTAAGGGGCTTTTTGCACACAGACGGGTTCACTCATTGCCGCATCTCCAGGGGTTAACGTAAGATTTTTAGTTGGGGCGATTACTTTGCGTCGTTAATAGAGGTTTTACCAAGGCTCGCATTGACTCTCTGCTTTAGATCCGCACCACATCGGAAGTAAATTATCGGCTTTGATGATACATAGACTGCTGCACCAGCTCTAGGGTTTCATGCTTTGCATGGTTTACGTTAGCGCAAGCCAAAACTACCGAAATCACGCAACTCGATACCGTTATCAAGCATCAGTATCTCAATCATTACCCCAATGATCAAATTAACAGCATTTTGGGTGTCTTCATAAGCCAGAAGCTCACGAAGCCATTAAATATTCCTCGGCAAATCGCAAGCTCCTACCCAGGCGGAGAGCCTATCTAATCTATTGGGCGTGATTTTTTGACATCCCGATTGGTTCGCGCCTAGTCTGTTTGCTCATTTTTCCTTGGAACGAAAAACTATTGGCAGGCAAACTCAGTGGCGGTTCGATTACAGATAGTAATTCTGCCATTCAAGATAAAGCTAATCTCTTGATCGGGATTAGGCACCTCATTGAGGCTGCCACCGATAAGCCTAATGGCAGCCGTAATTGACCTATCCGCTCTACGAACCATTAATGGCGATTTCATTTCCAGGGTGCCATTACGTCCCCGCTTAACCCACGCCTCACCTTCCTGCCGCATTAACTCGAATAAGATATCTATCTGTGTTTTTGCGCGTTCTGTCGCCACTCTTTTGGCGTCGATATCATCTCGCACTCGTGCTACCTGGCGATTCAAAAAGTTCATTATTAATCCGTAGCTTTTTTCATATGGACTACATACACCGTCAACATAGACACGATATGCGTCTGCCAAACACAGCTGGTTTTCATGGGGGTTGTACGACTGGCAGGAATTTCCATGCAGGTTTAATTTCTCCAGGGCACCAGCGTTGCAGACCCTCATCCCCTCGGTAGATTGCGCCCATAGCTCATGGAAGGGCGCCCCCATAAGCCATATAAAAAGAATCAGTGACTTTGCCATAGTATCGAATTTGTATGCGCGTTCAGGACACCATGAACAGGATTTTTGGAAACATTCCGCGCATGATGAGAAGGTATGTCGTGATTTTTGCGGCAGTCACACTTTTCCTTGCCAAAACAACAGCATACTACCGCGAGAAAAGACGGGCAAACGGTGTATAGTAAAAGAAAAAGCTGCACTAGGCGGCTAAGTCTCTGATACCAATATGAGATTGATAGGCGGTGCGAGATTCGAACTCGCGATCACCAATTAAAAGTTCTATCTTAATAAAAAATGACAATACTCCACAATACCACAATCAAATAACACAAAAGAATCTATAGTTTTGCCTTCATCTCTTGTTGCCACTTGTTTCAGACATTTGCCGTTTTCTGCCAACAACTGTCCCACCATTGCCCCAGAAAAATCCTGATTAGCAACGAACGTCAGCCAACCGGATCAAGCGTAATGGTTGTGGTGTGGCGCCGGCGGCAGCGACCAAGAGATGTGTGTGTAGCGAGCGCAGGTCGAAGCGTTGGTTAGAACGATAGCAAAACGCAGCAAGGTAGCGTGCCGCGTATTTTCGAAAGTCGAACGCATGCTAGCAGCCCGACAGACTGGTCTTAGGATTACCGAGGCCAGTGTTAATCCACTTGAGCGCCGGCACATCCTTTGGCCTGCGTCCCGCGATAACCGTCGGCAGCTGACTGCAGCCATCTTCTGTGACAGCACTAAAGCAGGCCAGGCCATCGGAGAACACCGTTCTCCCCGAAACCAAATGATCTTTTGCCGAAGCGGCCACTGCCTTGAGCGTTAATCCGGGGACAGGTGTCAGCCTGACGCGCAGCGGCTGATGCTCTTCGGTCAGTGACATGGCTGCAACGAAAGCAACCTTGTTCTCCGGGCCGCGCCCGACCTTGCCACCAGTCGGCTCACCGCCGAGGTAGGCATCAACGACCTGGACTTTGCCTTCAAATTGATAGCGATCTTCACGGTCGGCCATCACCGTCACCCGCGTCAGCCCGTGCTGTATCAACCAAGCAGTTGGGTAACTCACGCCCAGCTGGCGTTTCAATACCAAGGTCGACAGTCCCGTCTTGGCTTGACTGCTCAGGTAGATCGCCAGAAACCAAATCGGCAATGGCAATTTGGTATCCTGAAACACCGTTCCGGCAATCAGCGAAGCTTGATGTCGACAACGCTTGCACTGAAAGACCTTGCAGGCACCAGCGCGCACAACGTAATCGGATGCGTGAACGCAACGCCCGCAGCGAAAATCGTTCGGCCAGCGAACCGCTTCCAGCGCCTGCTCGCATTACGCTTCGTTACCGTAATCCTTCAGAAACTTCGGCATCGACAGTCCATGTTGAAATTGAATTCGATTCATTGCCATAGTGCGCCCCTGCAGTTGTCCTCTGGGGTCAATTTATGGTCAAACAAGCTCACCAGATGAGCCTGGCTGATGATCATTGCTAATCAAGAAAATAAATGCCTAATTTTAATTTAACCCAAGCCCCTGCATCTTATACAATCGTGGAATAGGCGCCAGGAAACACTTTGGATTGGATTTAATCTGACTTTTCGGCCTTTACCTCCTGTCGACTCGCCCCTCCCAACCGAAGCTTATATTCGGCGATCAAGATTACAACATGTCAATATTATTTAAAGATTCTACCAGGCGAGTTGAAATTATTAGCTCACGAGAGGGTAGGGTAAATTTTAATAGAAGGGAAGATGCCGCAATATATCTCCGCCACTATCTTATAAAAAATGAGGCCGGACTCAGACTGCGAGCAATATTAAATAGAAACAGACATCTACATGTCAACCTCTTATCAGACACAGAGTTGATTAATGCAGTTTCCAATTTATTACTGGATGGCACATTACAATTACTAGAATTTTTAGAGCCTCGCATAGAGGCTTTCTCTTCAATAGAAGAAAGTCAAGAAGCAGAGGAAATGACCGAAGTTTTGCCTCCGCCTTCTCCTACGTCATTGCTTCTATTACTTGAGGAGTTACAAATAGAAACGGCAGAAGTCATGCCAGAAATTATGCAGGCGCTCGAGCAATTGACTATCACTATGGAGGGCATAGGTATGGCATCCACCTCCCTCGAACCAGCCCCCTCAAGAATCCCTCGCATTAACGCAGCCGTTGTTGAGTCCAGTAATGCGGTTAGCCAGATACTTAGCGCTCTATAAAACTTGCGATATGAATCACCGTAAAGAAAAACGGCATCCAGTTTTCAGTAAAATTGCACTTGACAAAATTACTTTTAAAAATAAAAGTAAATAGACGACATGACACGAAAAAAATAGATCCATTAAGCTAAAAAATAGTAGAGAAAAACTCGCGGGAAAATAATAAGGCTTAAATTCAATTCTGGCACACTACAATTATTTGAGCTTACAAAAAACGAAAACCCGGATACGATAAAACAATATTTTGATGATCATCATGCGACTTCTCACTCAATCTGCAGTCTGTGCGGTATGTGGCACAAACCAATAACCTCTTTCATTGGAGCCGTCTGCAGCGACAGCCTCTCGGTGCGACCCGTGACGACGCTAGCGACAGAGCCGGCACGCTTTGGCGCGAGATAAGCGGAATGGCGTTGCTCTTTCGAGATTTCGAAAAGCGGGTGGAAATCCATAGTTCCCGTGAGGGTCTGATTCGTTTTCGGCAACGCAGCGACGCGGCCAATGATCTGAGGCAACTTAGCAACGCGCCTGAGCTTGCCACGTCACTACGCAAAGTGCTTCACGAACATCATGGGCTTGATATCAGCCTGCTGACCGACGCAGAAGTGATCGAGGAGACGTTACGGCGCCTGGAGAACGGCATGCTGCAACTGATGGAAGTGTTCGACCCCAGGATTGAAGCGCCTGCCACGGTAGAGGCGAAACCGTCAGCAGAACCCGTAACCGAAATAATACCGCTGCCGGCTCGGCCCGACCTGCTGCCGCTTCTGGAGGAATTGCAGATCGAGGGCGCGACGGTACTACCCGAAATTATGCAGGCGCTCGAGCAATTGGATATCGCCATCGAGGGCATAGGGGTCGCATCCGTCTCTCTCGACCCGGCACCCTCCAAGATCCCATCAATTGGCGCGACCATGCTTAGTTCCTCCACCTCCATCACCGATACACTGGCGGCGCTGTGAGAAAATTTAACTATAGGGCGGCCATCGCATGAAACTCGTCACCAACGCGCAGACCGCTATTGCTACTGGTGCCACGCAGGTAACAGACGCAGTCACCAAGGCATCAGCCACTGTGCAAACGCAATTGACCGATGGGGTCAAAGCGGGCGGAGAGGCTATCAACATGGTGTCGGACAAGATTGGTTTCGTGATCGAGCAGGTCAGCGCCCTTCCCACGAAACTCAATCCGGAACCGATGACCGATAAGCTAACGGCAGTCATGTCTGGGCTGCAATCGGATCTGACTGACATCATGAACAACGTCGGCGGTATGGGTTCGCGCATGGCCAGCGCGGGGCAGAATCTAGCTCTCATCGCCACCGACATGGAAAACATGCGACACCTGTTGACGGACCTGCCACCACGGCTTTCGGCTTTAACCCCCGATGTCTCAGTGATTCCGCAACGCCTCACTGACACAGCCAACCGCGCCAAAGCCCTTGGGCAGCGTGCGGTATCGGTAAAAACACGGATGTCCGAATTCGCCGGCCAACTCACCCCACTGCAGCGGCGCCTTGCCGAGCTACAGGCGCAGGCAATAACCCAGCCGGGCAACGCCCCGGCCGCTGCGCAGCAGGCGATTGAAGAGTTGCGCACAGAGGCCGGCAACGCCGCCCTGGTGGTCCATACGGATTTGAGCGAGACGCGACAGGAGGTCGCCGATGTGGCGTCGGGCATCCGCTCCGACATCGACGCCGCTCGCCAGCTCATGACCACGACCATTGATGGCGTCAAATCCGAAATCAACAATATCGTGTCTGAAGTGGATGGCACCATTGACTCCGTTCTCGAGCGTATAGAAGCCACGATCTCCGCGGTAATGCAGGAAGTGAATGCGATCCTCACCCAGATCGATGGCTTTAAAGACCGCACCCATGAAGTCGCCGCGGCAGTCAATGATCCACTGCAGCAGGTGACCGTCATGATCAACGCGGTTGCCGAGACGATAGAGTCGGTCGGTCTGGTCATCGATGACATCCTCTCCGAGATAGAGGCGCAAATACAGCGCTTGGAGGGAATTATTGCCACCGTCGAGCAGGCGATCGATGAGGCAGTGGCAGGCGTCGACACCGCAATCAGCGGACTCATTCAGGCCCTCGCCGATATCATTGTCGAGATCGACCAGCTAAAGGCGACACTGCTGGATCTTCCGCAACGGATGGAGCCGGTGCGCGACCAGATTACCGCTGCGGGGCAAGTTATCACCGATATCAAGACGCTAGTCGACACTTGGGTGCAGGAGTCTAATGGAGCACTGGACCAAGCCAATGTAGAGCTTGACCAAACCGATGAGCGCTGCGTAAACGCGATTGCAATATGTAACCAGTATTTGTCGAGAGCGCCTTCTCTATCCCTGGCGAAAGCCCTGTATTCGGGCGTCAAGGCATCGCTCCCGGACATTAGGGCGACGATCGAAAGCGCCCGCAACGCCATCAATTCAGCTGCCGGCACCGCACAATCCCTTCTCGACGAGGCCTACGGGCTAGTTGAGAACTTGCGGCCAGTCCTCGACGAGGCCATCGCGCAAATTCAGGCCGCCATAGAGCAGGTTATCGCGGTGCTTGACCGGGTGAGCGCCACTCTGACGCAAGCGCAGACCACAATGCAGGACGCATCCGTCGAAATGCACGCGGCGGCCGATTTGATCAAAGCGCAGCCTGCCCCGCTCATTGACAAAGTCAGGAAGGTTCGTGACGATTTTCTGAGCGCTGCTCAACCACGCGAGAAAGTGAATCTGATTGAGGATCAGGTGTTCGCACTGAATGAAAAAATTGTTCCGCCGGCGCATGAAAAAGTCAATGAAGTTGAGGCAAACGTGTTGCGGTTGATCGACGAAGTCACGGGAACCCTGCGTGCGCCGGTCGACCAGCTCAATGTAAAGATCGACGAAGTGCGCAACGCGGTTGCAGCCATGCGTAACAAAGCGCACGAACCGCCAGCGAAGCTGTTGGCGATGCTTGATCAGGTAGCGGATCAGCTCAATGCTGCAGTGGACAAGGTGCGTGCGCCCATCGACGAACAAGCGAATCTTGCCGATTCGGTTTTCGCCGAAGGGCTGGAAACGATCGACGGTATCCTGCAATTGCTCGATACCCCCAACCCAGTGGAGACGGGTCTGGATGGTTTGAACGATGCGGTTGACGAAACAAGTGCAAAGGCTTCGGAGCTCGATGAGCAGGCGCAAAGCGCGGCCTCTGAGGCGAACGACTGCGCAGCAAGCCTCGCCGACGACGTTTCTCAATGGCAGTCCGACGCTGAAACCGAGATCACTTCAACGTGCGACGAGGCGACTGCATCCGCCAACGACGCTTCTGGAATGCACGAGGCGTTTACCACCGCAGGTAACGACGCGGGCAGCCAAGCGAGCAACGCATCTGGTGAACTGGGATCACTCATGACCTCGGTGGACACGATGCGAGACGAATTGGATTCAGTCAAACAGGATGCGCAACGCGAGGCCGATGCAACAGCCTTGGCGGGTGAAGAACCGCGCGCGATACTCGCGACAGCAAACAGCGATCTCGATACTCTGCTAGACGATGCGCTTGCAGCAATTGCCCCCCCGAAGGACAAGGCGGAGGAAGTTCAGGAAAATCTCTATTTAGCGCTTGCCACTGTTGAGGACGAAGTATCCAGCCTCAGCGAGAAAGTGAAGGCAGGAGCAGATGAGATGAAAGAGAAGACCGATGAGGCGCAGGCAGGCACCGAAGCTCGCAGAGATAGGGGCACCGAGCTCATCGAATCAACGCGCGCTGACGTCGAAAAAGCCACGGCGCAGACTCATTCTGCACGCGCCGACGTTGTTGAGGCGGACTCCATTGTTGCTGCAGAAGTAGTTAAGAACGGGGGTAAGCCTCCCTCACCGCCGGAACAGGCTGCAAATGCTGCAGGCGAAACACAGGCCACCGCTGGATCTGCGCAATCCCCACCAGCCACCACGGCACCGACAGCAGGTGACGCAGCACAAGCCTCCGGAGACTCAACGCCAGCCGCAGAAGTCAATGACAGCGCAGGATCGGCTACTGGCCAGACAAGCGGAACTGGCTCCCCGGAAACTGCCTCAGAACAGGCATCCAGGAACGACAGCACAACTGCGGATTCGAAACCAGTAACATCCGCCGAATTGGACCCGGATAGAGAAACCCCGGAAGATTCTGCGGCAGCTGCAGAAGCATCTGCCCCAGACGCGATGGCAACAGCGAACGTGGAAGCTCCACCGACGGGGCAAACTGCGGACACCGCGGCGTTAGAGGCAAACGCCGCGCGGGACGACTCGCAAAGAGCGCCCAAGACAGAGACTGCAATACCGGATGCCGTTGCCATAGGTGATTCCAGCGCTCCTATGGACCTTCAATCTGGCGCGAACATACCCCTCGATGGAAACGAACCGGCAACTGCAACGGGCGGCAGTCGAGAACTCCAAGGCGCATCCTACAAAAAAGATTCGGCGACCTCCACTAATAGTTCTGCCACTCCGGGAGTGGCCGATACAACCGCTGCCGGCGCGGCAACTCCACGAGCCACGAGTGCGGCCCTGGACTCCAGTGCCGCTACGCCAAGCACTTTAGGTAGCGCCCCCGGTTCCGGTGCCACAATGCCGGGCGCCTCGAGCGCGCCCTCTGGTTCTGGTCCCGCAACCCCAGGCGCCTCTGGCGCTACCGCCGGTTCCACTGCCGCCACACCAAGTACCTCAGGCGCCGCCCCCGGTTCCAGTGCCACAATGCTGGGCGCCTCGAGCGCGCCCCCTGGTTCTGGTCCCGCAACCCCAGGCGCCTCGAGGGCGAATCCTGGTACTGGTGCTGCAACTCAGGGACCCGAGAATCCCCCGGCGGCAATCAAAGATTTCCTGGAGGAAATCCAAAAAATACAAACATAGAAGTAACATCGACTAGCCACGGTCTTTGGTAATCAGCAGCAATCGTCCTGCTGATACTATCCTTTAAAAGATAGTGATTTTGGTGCCTTAGGCACCGAGGGCAAAGCAGGATTTTCAGGATTGACTGGTAAAACGGGGCGCCCCTTCTCTGGACCACTTGATTTTGCAGGCGCATTTGAATCGGAACTCATGCTCGCGGCAGGGGTATCCGAGCTCTTCTGATGTTCATTGATGACTTTGATTGCAAAATTCTCACCAACCAGAAACCCTGCGATGAAAATTAGTACTCCTAGAAAACATATGCCCCCAATCAATATAGAGAACATGCGCCCAGTAAAAGAATATTGATGTTCCAAGATTTTTTTAAAAAACTATCATTTTTATCATGCGACCATCGTTGTAAACTGGCCAGGAACAGTAATTTGTATTACCCCACCCCAGTTGCACATCAGCTTGGATGAATTATTAAGCGCTGGCATATTGCCAATCAACACCGTGGGTGAACCGGGCGCCCATGGGGCAGCTGTAACTGGGATACAAGGCATCGGCGTGAGTACTCCTAGCGCTGCGGCCGTTGCGGCGGCGACCATTGGATTTGCTGGACTTGAACACATACCAAACGGCGGTATATTAACCATTGGTTTATTGTCCATGATGTTGGCTGCTGGCGCTCCAGTCATCGTACGGTTTACAGGCAACACCACCAAACTACTCGGCGCAACCCCAAAACTGCACATCATCATCGCCCCTGCGCAGACCTGTATACCCATAAAACTATCCTTTCACCCATCGTTCCAATATTGAAAAAATATTGGAATATCTTGGTTTCCCTTCAGAGCTTATGGGCATTTTGGGGCTACCTGTCTCGGTATACTCCACAGACTCGCCAACAACCTTACCTTCTTTAAAGACAACGACTTCTCTTATTTTTCCGTCTGGGTAATACCGTTTGCGCTCGCCATTCAGTTTTCCATTTCGGTAGGTCGCGTGTTCTTGGATACCACCATTTTCGCTATATTCTATGTGGTCGCCATGGAGCATGCCATTATGGTAGCTTGTGCGTTGAATTATTTTTCCACCTGATCGATAGTGGATCGCATGTCCGTGCGGCTTTCCCTCTCGATACATCATACGTATAACGGGCTCGCCTTGATCAGAATAGAGCGCGTAATCACCATCCTGCACACCCTTAACGTAGTTCAGCACAGCCGTTAGCGCACCTCCAACATAAACCAGCATACGCCCATCCAGCACACCCTCCACATAGCTCGCTTTGTGACTAAGAACCCCGACCTCATCGTAAATATTCACCTCTCCTTCCAGCCTGCCAGAATGAAAATTTGCGCCACACAAAAGCACCCCTTCTCGGGAAAAGCTTTGTGACTGCCCCTCTGCAATACCATTTTTTACATGGGCGCGCTCACTGACATTACCGTTTTCGTAATAGGTTTCGACAGTAGCAATTTCATTTGTTGTTGTAATCTGCCGAATCTCCTGCGGGAATTTAATATTTGAATGGGGATCCTGTTCCATATCAATTTATTTTTACTAACCCACCTTTTACAGTAAGCATACCGCCACCATCTACCGTCTGCGCAGCCGCAGCCTTATTGTTAAGTTGAATGCCAGCATCATTAGTAAGGTTCATGGCCGCTTTATTCGTCAAATTCATTCCCGCATCATTTTTCAGATCTGTACCCGCCTTGTTGGTAAGCGAAGTTCCAGCCTTGTTACTAAGTTCCGTGCCAGCCTCGTTTGTCAGGGATTGAGCAGATTTGAAGCTAATCGTCCCGGTAACATCAATTACGAGATTTCCGGTGACCTTTAGCTCATAGTTACCGGTCACTTTTTGCGTAAAGTCAGCGACATTAGTGTGTGTCTCATTCCCGGTTACGGTAATAAGACGTTCCCCCTTAACGTCATGTGTTTCCTTGCCTACATCGACTTGGACTACACGATCCCCTTTAGATACCACCAGCTTTTCCACTCCCTCTTGTATGGTAGTAGTTCGATCGTTCTTGATCGTGCTTATATCGTCATGCAAAACATCCGTTTTTCGGTCGTTTTCAACCTTAATGGTCATATCTTTTTGTGCATGTACATAAACTTCTTCGGAATCTTTTTTGTCCTCGAAGCGTATCTCATTATTTCCAACTCCACCCTTCGAAGACGACCCCTTGATAGTACTTTTTGTTTGCTCGCCGGGTAATGCATAGGGTACCGTTTTATCCGCGTTATAAACGCTACCGGTCACTATAGGGCAATCTGGATCACCCTCGAGGAAGCTAACAATCACTTCCTGTCCAATACGAGGCAGGAATATCATTCCCCAACCTTGCCCAGCCCAACCATGGGCAACACGGACCCAGCACGAACTATTCTCATCTTTCTTGCCTTGCTGGTCCCAGTGAAACTGTACTTTCACCCGACCATATTTATCTGTCCAAATTTCTTCACCGGACTTACCCACTACGGTTGCAGTCTGCGCCCCCATAACTCGGGCTCGGGGGCTTATCCTCGGTGGTCTAAATAATACGGTCAGTGGATAAGCCTCAAACGTATTACTATAAGCCTCGTGAGTGGCTGAATGTGACACATACTTCAGAACGTAGTCACTGTTCATGTCCGTTCGAAAATGATTAGTTAATGCAAACTTATAGCCAGGAACAAAGGCTCTGCAATAGCTGTCCCCCCGAATGAGAAGCGCTGAATGCTGCAATTCCTGGAGACGGATCGCCGCGATACCATCGCCCCCGCTCTTCTCCTTGTGACCACCGGGATATTCGTATATCGCCATCCTGCCCTCACTACCCTCTTTTTTTGCTAGTAATTCAGCACTCGGGGTCTCGAAATTGAAATCATCTAAACTAAACGTCTTTGGCACCGCCTGCTGCTCGAGAGACCAGCGATATATAACATCAAATTCCTTCTGACTGCCAGAGGATGGATGAAAGCGGGCCTTTGCGCAATTTGGGCATACAGAGTTTTCTGAAGCGGCGTCCGCGAGCACCAAGGTGTGCTTTCCAGATACATGCTCAAAGAAATAAAATATGCCTTCGTCTTCCATTAGACGGGAAATAAAATCAAAAGAGGTTTCTTGGTATTGTACGCAATACTCACGTGCGGAATAGGTTCCTGTCGTCGCCACCCTGTAATCGGAAAAACCGAGGTTTGAAAAAACAGCCTTTATAATATCTGGTGTCGTTTTTTCCTGAAAAATACGGGAGTCTTTCTGCAATGTCAGCCACCAAAGCCATGGTCGAATTTCTGCGTGGTATGTCGCAAATTGTAGATTGCCTCCAGTCTGAACGAAGCGTGTAACAATGCCATTGATGTATCGGGCTTGGCTCTCGTCAAGGTTGAGAGACACAGTAACTGATTTGCCTACAATCTTACTGAAATCCAGACTGGCGTCGGTCGAGACCATTTCAAGATCGAAATAGAACATGCCAGAGATGCTCTCCACACCGTGCATGCTGTTGAGCAGGAGGACGTTCTCACCAAACGGCGTAGAAACCGCAAGGTAGCTATTGTCCTGAGAGTAAGTTTTTGCCATGCTGGTTTACTTATCGAATCCTGTTATTTTTATACGGATAAAAGCTAGACCTCGCGATCCAGTGCAATTGGTTGATCAGTAAGTTTGTAAACGAAACTACCGGAGTGATCGATAGACACATGCACTGATCGAAAATTTTCTGCCAGAGAAATACATTCCAGTATTTTTTTCGATAGCTCTGGCAACAGGCTGTGAGTCAAAATGTGGTCGACATTACGGGCACCACTATCGACCTCAGTGCACCGTGCTGTTATCACATCGATTAGGCTTTTTTCATAAGTTAGGCAAGCATTATGATTTTTTTGAATCCTCTCCTGAATCTTTGCCAGCTTCAGTTCTACGATAATCCGAATCTCGGCATCGCCGAGGGGATAGTAGGGGATTGTGACTAATCGCCCCAGAAAGGCGGGCGCAAAGTAACGTAAAAGAGAAGGTCTCAGTTTCTCAACTAGCTTTTCAGGGGCGGGACGATTTAGACCTTCTTCACAAGCACCAGAAATGACGTCCTGGCCCGCATTCGATGTCAACAATATAATTGTGTTCTTAAAATCAACAGATATTCCCTCTCCATCCTCCATAACGCCTTTATCGAACACGTTATAGAAAAGCTCCATGACGTCAGGGTGTGCTTTTTCTACCTCATCCAGCAGCACCACGCTGTAGGGCTTACGTCTGACCGCTTCAGTCAGCACCCCTCCACGGCCATACCCTACATAACCGGGAGGCGCCCCCTTCAGGCTCGATACCGTATGTGCCTCTTGAAATTCAGACATGTTCACGACAATCATATTACGCTCCCCGCCGTAGAGTTGGTCTGCTAATGCAGCGGCGGTCTCAGTCTTGCCCACCCCACTAGGGCCAACCAGCAAGAAAACACCGACGGGCTTACCAGGGTCATCCAATTCCGCTCGGGCAGTCCGCACTCTTCGGGCGATCGCATCCAGGGCTTGGGGTTGACCGATCACACGCTCCCCCATCCGATCTTGGAGGTTGAGTACAGTATGCGCGTCGTCAACCAGCATCTTACCGACTGGAATTCCTGTCCAGCCGGAAATCACTGAAGCAATCACCTTTGGGTCAACACATACAGGCACCATCGGTTCGTCGTTTTGTATCGCTTCCAGCCCTCGTTCGAGGCGCGAAAGGCTCGTCGCAAGATCGGTGACATTCGATGGTAATTTGGTCAAATCGATATCTTGCGCAACAGCTTGATCAATACGATGTTGAACATTGATAATCTCAGCGACAGCCTGACGCTCCTCCTTTAATCGCAAGTTGAGCTGCGCATTTATTTTTCGCTGTTCTTCGATGGCTCGAGTGAGGCTCTCAATCGCTTGTATATGATCCGCGCCCCGGAGAGATTCGTGCCGAAGAATACGCAACTCCGCCTCCAGGTTCGCATAAACTCTCGCCGCTTCCTCCACCTCAGGCGGCACTCCTGTTTGTCCAATTGATACGCGCGCACAAGCGGTATCAAGAACACTAATCGCTTTATCCGGAAGCTGGCGCCCGGTAATGTATCTGTGAGAAAGACGCACTGCCTCGCGCACCGCCACATCCTGAATGCGCACCTGATGATGTTTCTCTAAGTTTGTGACCACCCCACGCAGCATATCTATTGCAACTTCCTCCGTGGGCTCGTCTACCTTGACGACCTGAAAGCGACGCGCGAGTGCAGGGTCTTTCTCTACATATTTTTTGTACTCAGCCCACGTCGTTGCAGCAATTGTTCTAAGCTCACCTCTGGCAAGTGCAGGTTTGAGTAAATTAGCAGCATCCCCCTGCCCCTCGGATCCACCAGCCCCGATCAACTGGTGAGCCTCGTCAATAAAAAGGATAATTGGCTGCGGTGATGACTTGACTTCGGAGATGACCGATTTTAATCGATTCTCAAATTCACCCTTGATACCTGCGCCCGCCTGCAGCAAACCCAGATCGAGCGTACGGACCATGACTCCTTTGAGAGAAGGCGGCACGCGGCCCTCGGCTACTGCCAGGGCAAACCCCTCGACGACAGCTGTTTTACCGACCCCTGCCTCCCCGGTCAGTATGGGATTATTCTGCCTTCTTCGTAATAGGATATCGATGATCTGTCGGATTTCCGCATTCCTACCGCGGATCGGATCAATTTTTTTGTCACGAGCTTGCGCAGTCAAATCTATCGTGTACTGGTCAAGCGCCGGTGTTATTGTGCTTGACCCAAACGAACGGGCCATTGAGCCACCTGCAGTTGTTGTGCTTGGCACGACGCGTGTTTGGGGAGCGCTTTCAATGCCGATACCCTCTGACGATTCAGAGAGCAGTCTAGGCAAGGTATTACGCAACGATTCACGCGGAATTTGCAGCAATATCGGCACTGACTCCAACAGCATGCTCCGCAGACTGTCCACTTGCAACAACGCAAGCACTAGCGAGCCACAACGGATCATCTGCTCCCCATACTGCATCGAGGATATGAGCCAAGCTTCCTGAATCAGCGCCACAAAGTGTGGTGACATGGCGGGGGTCCTTCCGTTACCCCGCTTAAATTGGTCAATGCTTACCGTAAGCTGACCTATTAGTGATTCAGATTTAATATCGTAGTGCCTGAGTATGACTATAAGGTCAGGAGCAGGCAGTTCGACGAGCTTAAGCAGCAAGTGCTCGATTTCAACATTATAGTGAGTCTGCCCTACACACAACTCTGCAGCCTGTTCAAGTGCACGCCTACACTCGGCATTTAGCTTACCTAGCAACGATCTTAGGTCAATATCCATCCGTATACCTGCCCCTATCAGTTACTGTATTTTAAGGAAACATCTAGCTTTGGTAGGCGCAAACGAACCGGATCGTAATTCATAGACGGACGTTTTCCACCTTGCAACCAGGCAGTCCAAGCCAGTCTAATACTACCGAGCCCAGCTAACTGAATTCCAGGTCTTTGTGTCGGCGCACAGGTAATGCGTAATTCGACGTCGATATCCTGCTGCAAATACAGGCGCGTAAGCCTATTAAGTTCAACATAGGATTCTCCAGTGGGCAAAAACCTATTTAAATTTTTGATACTCTCGAGCGTGAAATGTAAGCGTATCCGGCCCATTTGATCCCATGCCCGGCGACCAACCACCATATTCACGCCCAGTTGGTTGTTAATGCCTTTTCTATAGCCGATAAGTGTTCTATCTCTAGGCTGTATATCCAACCAACTGCCCAATAGCTGCTCACCATACACTGGCACCTTAAAAAAATTCGAAAGCATTTTTTCCAGTGTTGTCATTGAGCGTGTCTTGTGTGACATTATTCCTGCATATTTCAGCAGGAAACGCGCCGATGTTTTTATTTCTGAATTGTTTAATCCAAATCCGAGTCCGGCGAGTGAAAATAACCACCGCGCAATTACCGTTTTCTTAGGAGGTAGGTTATTTAGGGCAACGCGATGCTTTTTTCTGGACCGGTAAAGAAACGATATAAGACGATTATTAAAAATGTCTAAAAATGCACTGGACGCGTTGTCCCGAGCAGCGTTTCTCTGAATGATCAGTTCAGTAAAAGGTGTAGGCAGAGGTCCTGAGCTTCCGGCTAAGCCCATAAACGCGACACTCATGCGAGCCGGCTCATTTTTATCATCTGGAATTTCTGCTTTGACCAGATCGCTTGCGGGGAAACCTAGGCCGACATGCGACTTAAATGCAACTGCTTCCCTATTTTTGCCGCCATGTCCGACGGGATACATTTCTGGTCGCAATAATTCGACTAACCTTACGGCTTGAAAAAAATCAAAACGATGCGGCTCTCGATTAAACTGTTCAATCAAATTACTGGCTGGCGGCCGGTCATCGGTTCCCATCGCTTCCATTCCTCCGCATCGCGTTTTACTACCACTTGGGTAAATGAATTAACCGACGTATATTGTGCAAAAAAACGGTTTAATACAGACGCTAGCAGCAGAGCCGACCCCGCTGCATAAGCACTCTCATTGAATTCCAGCGTAATTTCATAACCCCGACAAAAACCACGCCAAGCATCACGTCCTACCCGCCGGACAACGCTCTCGCACTTCATACGATTTATGCCACGAATCTGTTCATTTGCACTTGCTGAATCAGTGACATTGTAGAGCGCAAGCATCTCTCTAAGATTTTGCAGACTAGCATTTTCCTCGAAAAGAGATACATTGTTTAGGGTCAACATAGAAATCAAACGCCATTGCTCGCGACCGCCTTGCGGGCTCAACTGAGGCGTTGGTTTATATAAGCATGTAATGCTCGCTGAGGCCACAACAGCCTCCGCGATTAGATCGGCGCCTGCTGGCACCTGCTCGGCGAGGTGGCGATTCGTGCAGATGGTATTAGCATAAATGATCGGAAAATCCGGCTTTTCCGGTTTGAAATTTAGATCAAGGAATGAGAGCCAAACGTCTGTTCCAGATATTTCAGGTCTATGACATTCGTCTCTGCGGGTGAACCAGTATGGTCCAGTTGAATCGTCACTTAAGCCGTGATTGAACTCGTAATACGGTTGAACTGTAGTTGCGCCTGCGGATTCCCGATCCGTAGCGGTTACAGTATTTATTGTATGAATCTCAGTAAAAGACTCATCGCGCCAGTCTGGAACCAGACGGTATTCATATTTTCGGTGGTCAATGCGCAGCGGTTCGGTTGTTTTTTTAAACAAGTTAATGATCGGCGTGCAGCCAAGCTTAATATTGTCTGAGCTAATTGAGATGCCGCGTAGCTTCGGTTTATTCAGGAGAAAAAGAATATCCACTGAAGTATGCTGACCTCGCGCAAGCTTGAGGTGGTTTATATCGAAGAATAAGAATTTTCTTGGGAACGCAAAATATTCCTGAAGCAGTTGGTATGAAGAATGCGCATTACTAGTACTGGATAGTACTTCTTCTTCAGCGCCGAAGCCGACCTCTTGGATAGCGTTCTGCGGTAACTTTATGGGGCTTCCGGCCTCTGGTAACGCAATGACATTTTTTACGCTGGACAGCAAAAGCTCGTAGAGCGGCATTACCTCGGTTAAGTCGCCATGAAGATGGAAGCGTAAGCTACTCAATTCCATTTCTTGGAAATTTGTTTGCCCGAGGCATTGCAAACGTATCCGTAAGATGGAGGCTATGCTCGGGTCTTTGTCCAGAAAATTGTAATCTGAAACTGGGACAAAACGGGCGTCTGCGATTTTAATTGGCCACAGTGTAACCGGATAGCATGTTCGAAAACGACACTGTGCATTGCTACCGGGGGTATTGCCGGCATGCGTATAACTAACGCTGCGTGACGCCAGCGGCGTCGATTTTGGAATTTGGTAACCGGTTGTCAGTTTTCCCTGAGATAGATCGACCTCAAACTGTGCGATCGAAATGGACGGCAACGGGGTCACTAAGCTTGGGTAGAGCAGCCCCAGAAGGGCTGAGGAGATCTGGGGAAATTCATTGTCCAGATCCCGATGTACACGCGCAGATAAAAAAGCAACCGCTTCTATAAGGCGTTCAATATGTGGATCTGACGACTGCCCTTTCTCCAATTCAAGCATTTGGGCAACTTGAGGGTAGGATCGGGCAAAATCGGCCCCTTGACCTCGGAGATAGGCAAGCTCTCTCTTATAATAGTCAAGCAGGTCTTCTGCAGACCTAGCTGCCAAGCTGCCTCCCGTCGAGATCTTCGCCGGATACCTGGAGAGAAAAACTGATGCGTTCCATCAATTTTCCATTTCGGAGTGCACCTGATATTTTTACAAGCATTGCCTTGTCGCTATTCTCCACAACCTCTACCTCTACCTCTACTCGATCGAGCCTTGGCTCATAAGCCTCTACTGCCCAGCGCACCAAATTCGCCAGCTTCTTCTTATCATCGGGGCTATGAGTATACATTTCCGAATAGTCGGGTAAGCCGTAGTCAATGACTGTTCTCTCTTCGGGCCGCATTTTTTTGCTATTTGGGTATGGGCTGCGAGTGTTGAGCAGGCGTACCAATTCTCTCCGCAGCGATTCTCGTTGTCCGGCCCTATCAAGGATACCGTTATTACTTTTTTTACCCCCGCCTTCAGGGATCAGGGAAAGGCGATCGAAGAGTGGCGCACGTACTGCGTCTTTTATACCCACACCAGCCATCGATTAACCTTTCCCTTTTTATCAAGCTACCGTATTTGTCGCAATATCGTAGCTTGCAACAACGTTACCTTTATCTGCAGCGGTCTTATCCTGTTTGTGGTAAGTCCATTGAATTTTGCTAAAGTTGAAGGTAAGGTTTTCCATCGGCTGCTCAGATCCACTCACCGAGACACTCGTGACAAGAACATCGTTCATATCAATCACGATCAACAATACGCCAGCCGTCCCCGCAGTATCGGCGCGCAGGTGTCGTATCTGCATTGTTTTGATCAACGTGCCTTTGCAACAGTGTTGCAGAAAAATCGGTGTGGTCTGGTCAACATACTTCGATATAGAAATATCTTGTACGTTTGCCTGACCATGCGTACGCTGCCCTTCCGCAACACTATGGGTCACGGGCATAGAAACGCCAAAGCTGTACGATAGTACTTCGATGTCGTCTTTGCCGTTGTTGCTAGTACTTGCCCCTTTAATACCATCTGGTTTGAGAAATATTTGTTCCATAATCTATCCTTTTCAGTTGTGTGATTGTAGGCATCATTACTCTTCCAGATCATCAACGAAGGTCGACTGTCCTCTCCAGCCAGCGAGTCATTGGTAATGACTTACTATATGCACAAGTACTTTTTTCCTGTGCTTAGTTTTTCGCATGGCTGGTGAGGCTGACCTTCATTGGCAATCCAATTAATCAACCCGCGGGCGGCGGTAACTCTGCAACCAAGCGAAGTGAAGTTGTCAACTCCTCCAACTGGAAGTGCGGACGCAGATATACCGTCGCCTTGTAGACGCCGGGTTTACCAGCAACCTCGACGACATCGACACGCCCCTCTCTCAGCGGATACTGGGCTTTGACGGACTGGCCCGCCCCATCGTTCAGGAGAACATATTGTGATAGCCAAGTATTTAAATACTCCTCAACGTTCTGCGCCGTCTGGAAGCTACCGATTTTGTCGCGCATAATTACTTTTAGGTAATGTGCGAAACGTGACGCCGCCAGAATATAGGGCAAAGCCGAGGAAAGACGGGCGTTCGCCGTTGCCAGGTCCTTGTTGTAGACCTTAGGTTTATTGACCGTCTGACCTCCGAAAAATGCTGCAAAATCGGTACCCTTTGCATGCACAACCGAAAGAAAGCCAAGGTCGTTAAGCTCTTTTTCCCGCCGATCCGTAATAGTCACTTCAGTGGGGCATTTAA
>CAMDSO010000023.1 GCA_945906935.1 Bordetella parapertussis | reverse complement strand
GCCCGCCAAAGCGGGCTTTTTAATCACACGCCGCGAACAGCAGCGGAGGCCTTACAGGCCGGTGGTCAACACCACCTTGCCGATCACCTTGCGATCGCGCACCAACCCCAATGCCTCGATGTATTGCGCCAGCGGAAAAGTCGCCATGACATAGGGTTTCAACCGGCCGGCGCGATACAACTCAAATAACTGGCTGCGCACGGCCAGACATTTCTCCGGCTCGCGATCGCGATAGTTGCTGAACTGCAAACCAATCAGCGAAATATTCTTCACCAGCAGATGACCGGCTTTGACCTCGGGGATGCGGCCACCGGCAAAGCCGACAACGATGATGCGGCCCGACCATGCGATCGCCCGCAGGCAGGCATCAAAAATATCGCCACCGACGTTTTCCACCACGACGTCGACGCCACGCTTGCCGACGGCTGCATAGACCTGGTCGCGCAGACTGTCGCGGATGTTGTCGACACTGGTATCGATGATGTGATCAGCACCGGCCGCCTGCGCCGCCGCGGCCTTTTCGGGTGTGCTCACCGCAGCCAGCACGATCGCCCCCAACGCCTTGGCCACCTGCACGGTGGCCAGCCCGACACCGCCGGCCGCACCGGTGACCAGCACCGATTCGCCGGCTTTAATGTGCGCGCGCTCGACCAGCGCAAAATGCGCGGTCATATAGGTGAGGCCCATCGCCGCCGCCTCGGTAAAGCTCATGCTCTCGGGAATGACATGGCAGTTGACCGCCTTGGCCACCACCTGCTGCGCATAGCCGCCGTACTCAATCTGGATCAACACGCGGTCCCCGGGTTTCACGTGCGTCACACCGGCGCCCACTGCCTTGACCACGCCCGCGCATTCCTTGCCGGGGCTGAAAGGCAAAGGCGGCAACACCTGATATTTGCCCTGGATCACCAGCAGGTCTGGAAAATTAACGCTGGCAGCGTGAATATCCACCAGCACTTCGCCTTCACCCGCCTGCGGGACGGCTACGTCTTCGAGCAGCATGCTTTCGAGCGCACCGAACTGCTTAACCACCAATGCTTTCATCAAGAACCCCGGTTGTTTGATGGCGCCCATGACGGCGCAAGGCGCGCAGTTTAACGCGTCCACGCCACAAACAAAAAGGCGGGGAAGCCCCCGCCTTTTCGATAGTCGCATGCCGCGCTTCAAGCTGCGGCCGCGTTAATTACTGATCATTACTTATTGCTTTGGCGTAGTGGACTTCTTGCTTTTCTTGGCTTTCTTCGATTTCTTGGCTTTTTTACCTGCGCTCTTTGGCGCATCGGCCTTGGCACCTTCATTCACCGCCGAAGGCGCTGCTTTGGGCGCTTCGACCTGCGCTACAGGCGCGGGGGCTGGTGCAGGTGCTGCGGCACGCGGCGCATCAACACGGGCCGGCGCCTGCGCGAACACCGTAAATGTCGACGATGCAAAGACCGCGGCAATCAGCGTAGTAATCAGTTTATTCATGTTGAATGCTCCTCTGGTAGATCCGAAAACCGGATTGAATTGATAACGCCCAAGTATACGGCAGGTTGACGCCACACAGGCTCTCCGCTGGCACGCCGAGGCCTTATTGCTTATAGTAGCGCCTCATTTTAAACCGCCCTCATCGGAAAAATCGCATGGAACTCAATCTCAAAGGCCGTTCGGCACTCATCACAGGCGGCTCGCGCGGCATCGGCTTCGGTGTCGCCGAACGGCTCGCCGCCGAAGGCGTCAACCTGCATCTGTCTTCGCGCAGCGCCGACGGCCTCGACGCGGCACGCAAAAAACTTGTCGACACCTACGGCATCAAGGTGAGCGTTTATCCGCTCGATTTATCTTCGCAGGACAATGTCCTGCACCTGGTGAAATCCTGCGGCAGCGTCGACATTCTGATCAACAACGCGGGGGCCATTCCGAAAGGCTCGTTGACCGGACTCGACGACAAGGCGTTACGCGAAGCCTGGGATCTGAAACTGTTCGGCTTCATCAACGTCGCGCGCGAAGTCTATCGCGACATGTGCGAACACAAACGCGGCGTCATCATCAATGTCGCCGGCACCGCCGGCGAGCGGCCGAACGCCGACTATTTGGCCGGTAGCATGGCCAACTCTGCACTGATGACCATGTCGCGCGCACTCGGCGCCGAAAGCGTCAATCACGGCGTGCGCGTGGTGGCGGTCAACCCGGGTGCGACTGAAACGGATCGTCAGGTCGTGCGCTGGAAGGCGCTCGCCAAGCAGAAATTCGGCGATGAGAATCGCTGGCGCGAACTCACTACGGGCTTCCCCATGGGACGGCTCGCCACACTCGACGAAGTCGGCAGCACGATCGTGTTTTTGTGCTCGGAGCGCTCTGGCTATACCAGCGGCTGCGTGGTCACCATCGACGGCGGCGCAAGCTGGCGGGCCTGAGCACCCGCCGCTATTTTTTGGCCGGTGACGGCTCGCCGCCGACTGCATTGAGGGCGTTCTCATAAGCCTTGGCGGCCTGCTGCTCACGGGCTTTTGCGGCATCCAATTTTTTCTTTGCCGCATCAGCCTGCAGCTTTGCGTCAGCGGTGCGCTTGGCGAGTTCTTTGTGTACGGCATCCACGCGTGAAAACTCCTGCTCGGCTTCGCGCGTAACCTGCGCCGCACTCTGCATCTCGCGATAGGCATTGCCAGCCTTCATCTGTTCTACCTGCAACTGCGCCTCTCTGGCGCGCCCGGTTTCCACCGGTGCGGGTGCCTGCGCCTGCGCGCAACAGACGCTCGCTGGTAGTAACAAAAAGAAGATCGTAAGGATGCGCATGATGGGTTCTCCGCGTTCGCAACATATTGAATGGATATATTAACAGCCGATACAGCAGCCGGTTGGACGCCAGCCGGACGGCACGCGATAATTCACGCCCGCAAGCAAACAAAAACCATTTCCCGGAGCAGGCATGAGCCATCAACGTTTTGAAGTCGAACCCGGCATTGAGCTGAATATCGCTATCGATGATTGCACCGACCCGTGGTCTTCGGCCGAAACAATCCTGATGGTGCACGGCCTGGCGGAGAGCGGCGAGGCGTGGCGCGGCTGGGTGCCGCATCTGTCACGTCACTATCGCGTGGCGCGCGTCGACCTGCGTGGCTTCGGCCGCTCGACACCGATGCCGGCAAACCACCCATGGAACATGGAACGCCTGCTCGGCGACCTTACTGCCGTGATCAAATATCTGGGCTGCAGGAAAGTACATCTGATCGGCGCCAAGAGCGGCGGCTCGATGGTGCTGACGATGGCGGCACGCAAACCCGAACTCGTGCAGTCGGTCATCGCCGTCACGCCGCCGGTCATCGCCGCCGCCGGCACCACCGACTGGCTGGTGCAAATTGAAGCCGAGGGCATTCAAGCCTGGGCCACAACAACCATGGCCGGGCGACTGGGCAGCAAGGCGAGTGCGGCGGAGGTTGATTACTGGATCCACAACATCCAGGGCAAGACCCCGTTGTCCACCCTGCAAGGCTATCTGCGCTGGGTGCCGGGGCTCGACATTCGCGAGGAAGTTCTGCAGATCCAATGCCCGAGCCTGATCATCACCACCACCGGCAGCGGCCTGCGCACCGTCGATAGCGTCAAGGCGTGGCAACAAAAACTGGCGCAATCGGAATTAATGGTAATCGACGGCGACGCCTGGCATGCCGCCGGCGCCTATCCCGATGTCTGCGGAAAAGCGGCGGCGGCGTTTCTTGCAAAGCGCACAGTCCCGCCGGCTCATTAATTCAACCGCCCCCCCGGCTAGCCGCAACGCCCCTTCCCCCTTGATAGCGGAAAACAGGGGGGTGGGTGGAAACGATGCGCCCCGCCAACACCTTCGCTACCACTCTGGCGCGCGAAGACGATAGCAACGCTCATTAGCAGACTACAGATGGGTATCGCGCCACCACACTCATCCTGCAAAAATTCGCGCTAGCGGGCCATCAGGTCAAGCAGTTCGTTGACCGGCGTCTTCAGCAAGCGCTTGCGATCGAGACACAGATCGATCACCGCGCGCCGCTGCTTTTCTGCAAACACCCGCGCGACATTCTTCTCGAACTTTTCGAGCAGCAAGGGAATGCCGTCTTTGCGCCGGCGCGGATGGCCGGCGGCGAATTCCACCTCAACGCGTTTGGTGCTGCTGCCGTCCTTGAAATACACGCGGATGGCGTTCGCGTTCGAGCGCAACTGCGGATCAAGAAAGCCGCTGCTGTAACGTTGGTCTTCGTAGACCACCGTCTTCGCGCGCAGCGGATCAATGCGCCCGTCGGCGGCGATATGATCTTCGTAATCCTCCGCAGTCAGGCGCCCGAAGATCAAACCGATCGCCGCCACATATTGCAGACAATGATCGCGATCGGCAAAATTTGCCAAAGGTCCGACCTTATTCAAAATGCCGAACGCATAACCGTAGGTCCACAGCTCGACCTTTTCGATTTGGTCGATGCGGTCTTTGACCTGCGCATGCAAACGGATCGCCGCTTCCGCCGCAGTCTGCGCGTGAAAGGCCGCCGGAAATGAAATCTTGAACTGCACGTTCTCGACAATGTAAGTGCCGTAGGGCCGTTGAAAAGTAAACGGCTTGCCGTCGGCGAGCACGTCGTAAAAACCCCAGGTCTTCGCCGTCAATGCCGTCGGGTAACCCATCTCGCCCTTGAGGGCGAGCAGCGCCAGCCAGACGCCGCGGCTTGCCGCGTCGGCGGCTGCCCACGATTTGCGCGGTCCGGCATTCGGCTGCCGACGGAAGGTGGCCAGCACGTGACCGTCGATCCACGCATTCGATACGGCGCTGATGATTTCATCGCGCGTGCCGCCAAGCAGTTGCGTCACCACCGCCGCCACCGCGATCTTGACCAGCAATACGTGATCCAGTCCCATGCGCTTGGTAAACGGGTTTTCTGTGCCCAGGCCACCGGCGATCTCATAAGCCTTGACCGCAGCGTCGAGCACTTCGGCCATCAGAACGGCTGGTTTACCCTGCGCGAGACGCGTGCGGCTTGCCCAATCGGCGGCGGCCAGTATGCCGCCGAAACAATCCGACGGATGCACCACCGTTTCGCCGTTAAAGGCATCGTTGTAATCGAGCCAACGGACCAAGGCGCCGATATTAAACGCCGCGGTGACCGGATCGAGTTGATAGGAAGTGGCCGGCACCCGCGCGCCGTGCGGCACCCGCGTACCCGGAACAATTGGCCCCAGCAATTTGGTGCAATCGGGGTAAGCCATCGCCTCGAAGCCGCAACCGAGACTGTCGATCAAACAATAGTGCGCGGTTTGTACGGCGAGGGGACTGCGCACACGATAGTGCACGACATAATCGGCGATATCGGTGATCACACGGTCGGGTGCGGGACGCGCACCGCTGCGATGACTACTCATACAATACGACTTCCGAAAAATTCGAAGGCGGCAAGCTTAACATCGTTCATACACACCACATCGTCGCCAACTGGCAGCATGCACCACGCACAAGAACGCTGTCATCTGCTAAGGTAGCGCCCTGACGTGACGCCGCAAAGGCGCGCGCATCATCCCCTCGCACCAACCATCGGAGAACCCATGCGACACACCGAACAGCGCCAGCGCCTGCGCGCGATCTTTGCCGGCAACCAGTGTTTTTCGCCCGCCACTATTTATGACGCACTCTCTGCACGGGTTGCCGAATCCGTCGGTTTTCAGATCGGCATGCTGGCTGGCTCGGTGGCCTCGAACACCACGCTGGCCGCCCCCGACCTCATCCTCATCACGCTCACCGAGTTTGCCGACCAGGTGCGGCGCATCATGCGCGACAGCAATCTGTCGCTGGTGGTTGACGCCGACCACGCCTATGGCAACGCCTTGAACGCGATGCGCTGCGTGCAAGAACTCGAACATGCCGGCGTGTCATGCATGTCGATCGAAGACACCGTGCTGCCGCGTCCGTTCGGCCAGACGGTGGCCGAAACCTATACGTCGATCGAAGAAGGCGTGGCAAAGCTGCGCGCCGCGGTGTCAGCCAAACAGGATCCTGCCTTCATGATCGCCGGCCGCTCGTCGTCGCTAAAGAGCGAAGGGCTCGAAGGCGCGCTGGCGCGTTTCAAGGCCTATGAAAAAACCGGTATCGATGCGATTTTCGTCGTTGGCCTCGAGTCACTCGAACAGATCAAGGCGATCAACGCCGCGGTCAAACTGCCGATCATCGTCGGCTCGGCGCCGGCCTCAATCAAGCGCGAAGACTTGGCACCGTTCAACGTGAAAATCATGCTGCAGGGGCATCAGCCGGTGGCCGCCGCCGTCAAGGCGCTGCAAGCCTGTTATTCGCATCTCTTCAATGGCGGCGCACCGGCCGATCTCAAATCGAGTATCGCGTCCAATGATGAAATGGAAAAACTGCTCAATGCCGATCGCTACAAGCAATGGCAGAAAGATTACCTGCGCTAAGGTCCCGGGTCTGAAATTGCCGGCGCAATTTCAGGCTGTGTTGGCTGTGAATTTTTCGCCCGCATCACCAGGTTTGCAACGCTTTCTCGTCGTGCCTCGCACTTCAGAGCGTAGCGCATGAAATTCGACAACCTCATTTTCAAAAGCCGAATTCAGTTGCGAATGTCAGATTCGAAACAGTGGCACTGCACATTGCCATACTCAGGCGGTGAAGCCGCCACCAACCGCGGGAACACAGATGGAACTTTGGTACGACAACAACGATAACTGGCAGACAGCACAGGACGCGCTGCTCGCCGGCGGCCTGACCGACGGTTTGCCGGTGGTGCCGCCAACGCCGGCGCGCGTCAACGCCATGCTCGCCGCGCATGGCTTCAACGGCGCTGCAGTATTGTGCGATCTGCCGCCGCTGTTCGCGCCGGTAACCTGGCAGGACATCGCCATCAACGCCGTGATGGCAGGCTGCCTGCCGGCTTATCTGCCGGTGATCGGTGCGGCAGTCGAGGGCATCGCCGCAGCCGAATTCAACCTCGTCGGCGTCGCCACCACCACCGGCTCGGCCGCGCCCATGATCATCGTCAACGGCCCGATCGTGCAGCAGATCGGGCTCAATGCCGGCGGCAATGTGTTCGGTCCCGGCCATCGCGCCAACGCCACCATCGGCCGCGCCCTCACACTGGTGCTGCGCAATGTCGGTGGCGCGATCCCCGGCGAACTCGATATGTCGACGATCGGCCAGCCGGCAAAATACAGTTGCTGCATTGCTGAAAATGAAACCGATAGTCCGTGGACGCCGCTGCACGTCGAACGCGGCTTCGACAAAAACGACAGTGTCGTCACCGTGGTTGGCATTGCCGGCTCGGTTGAAATCGTCGATTCATCCAGTCACACCCCGGAAGATCTGGCGCAGACCTTCGCGCAATCGATGCTGATCGCCGGCACCGCCGGCAGCGGCGGCCTCTTGGGCGGCGGCGAACCGCTGCTCATCATGCCGCCCGAAATCGCGCAGGCGTTTCAACGCGCGAGTTGCAGCAAAGCGCACGCCAAGGCGCTCATTCACGAGCGCGCAGTAATGCCGCGTGACCGTTTGTCGAATGCCATCCGCGAACATCGTGCCGCCCTGGCGGAATCGGTGGGAGGCAATCCGGATGCCGATCTGCGCATCGCCGAAACGGCGGACGACGTCATGATCGTGGTTGCCGGTGGCGTCGGCATCAAGGCCGCCTATCTGCCGACCTGGGCGGGCATGACCAAAGCGGTCAGCCGCAAGCTGCGCGGCTAATAGCAGACACCGGCGGCGGCAGGAACCGCGGCACCCATGGAGCGAGCGATTGCCGGCTAGATTCTGTTGCCGGTAATCGCCTCAAAATGCTCAGCAAACGGCGGCTCTTCCCAGAACTTCACCAGCAAGTCGCGAAACTGCGCACGCCGCGGTGACTGGCGAAAATTCACTTCATGCGCCTCGATACTCTCCCAGCGGATGAGATAAAAGTATTTACCTTTGGTCTCGACGCAGCGCTGCATCTCGTGCGAGATATAACCCGGCGTGCTTGCCGAGACCGCGGCGGCCTGCGGAAACACCGCCTCGAATTCGGCGATGAGATCCGGTTTTATTTTCATGATGGCGACTTCGAGTATCACGATTTCTCCTCCGTAAATGATTGATCAGTCCGCTCCCGTTGACATCAGACAACGCGAAACAGCCCAGGTTTACCACTGTCTCGCGCCGCCGTCACGTCCTGCGACCACCTGTCGCCTGTCGTCTGCCGCCTGCCCTCTGCCCTCTGCCAGCGATGAAACGGTAAGGTGACGCTTAGAGTTCCTCGCCGCCCTCGGCAACATGAGTCTCCGCCCGCAACAACCGCTTGCGCGTTGCCGCCGCACCCGCCCCCGCCGCCGCACCCGCCCCCGCCCCCGCCCCCGCTTTTACCCACGGCGGCGCCTTGAATAACTCCACCAGATAATCGACAAAGACGCGCAGCTTGGGCGCAATACGCTTTTGCTGCCGGAATACCACCGAGATGTCATAACCCTCGGTCTTGTAATCGGCCAGGATCTCCACCAGCTTGCCGCTTTTCAAACGCGGCTGCGCGTAATACTCGGCGACCTGCACGATGCCGAGCCCCGCCAGCGCCGCCGCAACCAGTGCTTCGCCGCTGTTGAAGGTCATGAATCCGTTCATGGCGACGTGACGCATGGCGCCGCCGCTTTTAAAACGCCACTCGCGAATGCGACCGTTACGCGGGCGGCGATAAGTCAGGCAGGCATGAGCGGTCAATTCCTCGGGCGTGCGCGGCGTGCCGCGCTCCTGCAGATAGTCAGGCGAGGCACAGACCAGATAACGCGTCGAGGCCAGCGGATGCACGACCAGCCGCGAATCCTGCAGCTCCCCGACCTGTACCGAGGCATCGATGCCGGCCTCCATCGAAAACGGCACGAAATCGCTGCAGACGATTTCCAGCGATACCAACGGATAGGCACGCACAAACTCCGGCAGATGCGGCACGATCCACATGCGCCCCAGCGCCGAGGGCATGCTCACGCGCAGCCGCCCGCTCGGCACACGGCCGGCGCGGCCCGCCATCAACTCGGCCTCTTCAAGATCGGCGGTGATCTGCTTGCAACGGGCGTAAAAATCGGCACCTTCGGCTGTCACCGATAAGCGGCGGGTAGTACGGTTGAGCAAACGCACCGACAAGCGGCGCTCCAGACGCGCCAGCGCGGCGCTCACCGCCGAGGTCGAAACGCCGAGCGCGCGCGCCGCGCCGCTCAGCGTGCCGGCCTCGGCGACGCGCAGAAAGACAAAAATGCCGTGCAGGCTATCCATCAAGGTGACCTAATTCTCAATGCAGGGGTTAACAGTGATTCTAGGTCGCTTCGGCTGTTGCTGCCACAGCGGGTTCACTAGAATCGCCGTTCACCGCCGCGCATTCGCGCGCCGCGGCTGCGATCAACCGCAATGACAGGAAGGAACTATGGCGCTCATCCTCAGAGGCGTAATGCAGAGTCCGGTCACTCCGCTGAAAGAAGATTTCAGTCTGGACATCCCGACCTACGAAAAACTCGTCGATTTCCATGTGCGCACCGGCGCCACCGCAATTTCGTGGCCGCACCACAAGGCCGAATCGCACAACCTGACCAAAGAAGAGCGTATGCGCGGCGCCGAGGCCACGGTCAACGCCGTGCACGGCCGCGTGCCGGTGTCCATCCACGTCAGTTCGATGTCGGTGGAAGACGCGATGGAACTCGCGCAGCACGCGCAGAAAATTGGCGCCGATGCGATCATCGCCATCACGCCGTATTTCTGGGCGCCCTCGCCCGATGCGATTTACGATTACTTCGTGCGGCTGGGCACCTCGATCGATCTGCCGATGATCGCCTACAACTCGCCGGCCTATCTCGAGGGTGTCGAGTTCACCGCCGAATTGATCGAGCGTCTGCTGCTGCGGCTGCCGAATCTGATCGCAATGAAAGAGGCCTCGTTCAACAGCGAGAAGTTCATGGAGATCTCGCGCGTCGCGCTCAAAGTGCGGCCGTCGTTCTCTATTGTTGCCGGTGTCGAGTTTCTCGCGCCCTCGGTGCCGCTCGGCTGCGTCGGTTCGTATTCGTCGGCCGGCGCGATCTGCCCGAACCTGTGCACCGCGCTGTTTGATGCCTGCATCAACGGCCGCAGCGCTGAAGCGCGCGAGCTGCAGTTTAAGCTGGCCTCCTTGTGGGACCTCTTCCGCGACCAGTACCCGTCGTCGCTGAAGGGCGGCATGGTCGCCATGGGCCGTTACGTCGGTCCGACACGCCCGCCACTGCCGACCGCGAGCAAAGAGCGCGAAGCGTTCATCGCCAAAAAGCTCGCAGAGCTCGGCATTTTGGATACCGAGCCGCACGGCTGGTAATCAGACACCCACTAAAGGTCAAATCCGATGTCCACATTCATGCCAGGCCTGGTCCACGTGCCGGTGACGCCGTTCACGCCCGACCTCAAAATCGATTACAACACCTTTGAAAAAATCATTGCCTTCCATTTGCAGCACGGCGCACAGGCGCTGGCCGTGCAAATGCACGAAGGCGAATCGGTCAGTCTCTCAGACCTCGAGCAGCGCAAGGTGCTCGACTTCGTCATCAAAACAGTCAAAGGCAAGGTGCCGGTGATCGCGCATGTCAGCGATCCGGGCACGGCGATTGCCGCCGACCGCGCGCAGTATGCCGAACGCGCTGGCGCGGCCGCAGTAATCGCGACCTCGACCTACTACTGGACGCCGCCGGCCAACATGGTGCTCGAACATTTCGCCGCGATCGGCGGCGCGGTGAAGATCCCGTTTTATGTGCTGTTTACCCCGGACGAACTCGGCGGCAGCCACCACATCAACGCCGACATGATGATGAAGCTGATCGACCGCCTGCCGAATTTCGCCGGTGTCGCCGACGCCAGTCTCGACTGGCAGTTCATGATCAATGTGGTGTCCAACGCCTGGCGCAAGCGGCCGGCGTTCCAGCTGGTCGCCGGCAACGAGTACATGGTCTCGGCGGGCGCGGTCGGCGCCACCAGCATGTTTACTTCGCTCGCTGCGATTGCCCCGAAACGGCTGCAAAAACTCTACGAAATCTGCCGTACCGAAAAATATTTCGATGCACGCGAGGTGCAAGAAGAAATCGTTGTGCTACGCCAGACGCTTAAACCCTACGGCCGCGGTGCGCTAAAAGCCGCGATGCGCGCCATGGGCCGCGATGTCGGCCAGGTGCGCCCGCCGCTCGATCCGTTAAGCCCGGCCGCGATGGAAAAACTCGCCGCCGACCTTAAGGCGCTGAAATGGCTGTCCTCGGAACCCACTGGCTGGTAATCAGCCACCCGAACCTTATCGCTGTCATGTAGTCTATCGACGTGCCCCGGCAAACGCCGCGGCACGTCTCTTTTTTTCCACGGGGCAACTCCATGAATATACGTATCCTTACCGCGCTGGGCCTGTGCGCCTGCATCGCCGCCGCCGGCGCCGCCGAACAAAAATATCCCGACCGCCCGATCCGCATGGTGGTACCGCAAACGCCCGGCGGCTCGATGGACACCAACGGCCGTGCACTCGCCGATATCCTGTCGCGCGAATTCGGCCATAATGTGGTGATCGACAACCGCGGCGGTGCCAACGGCATCATCGCCGGCGAAATGGTCGCGAATTCGCTACCCGACGGCTATACGCTGCTCTACAGCTCAAACTCCATGATTAACAACCAGCTCGTCAAGGCCAAACCGCCGTTCGATGTGCTGCGCGATTTCGAGCCCGTCACCAACGTCGGCAAGCTGCCAGGCTATCTAGTGCTGGTCAACCCGCAGGTGCCGGCGCAAAACCTCAAGGAATTGATCGAGCTCAGCAAGACCACGCCTGATCCGCTGCGCTTCGGCTCCGGCGGCATCGGCAATTCGCAACACCTGCTTGGCGAATTGTTCAATGCCCGCACTGGTAGCAAGTTTGTGCATATTCCCTATAAAGGACTACCGATCACGCCGCTGCTGGCCAACGAAGTGCAGATCGCCTTCGCTGCGCCGACCACCGTCATGCAACACATCAAGGGCGGCCGTCTGCGCGCGCTGGCCATCACCTCGCCAAAACGCTGGAACGGCATGCCCGATCTGCCAACCACCAGCGAAATCATTCCAGGCTTCATCTATGAAGCCGCATGGCATGGCATTTTTGCACCGGCCAAAACACCGCGCGCGCTGCTGTTGCGCTGGCAGGCGGAAGTAGCCAAAGCCATTCGTGTACCGAAAATGCGCGAGCTACTGGAGAACGGCGGCTATGTGCCCGTTGGCGACATGCCGGAGGAATTCCGCAAATTTCTTGAAGGCGAACTCAAGCAGAGTCGCGAGTACATGCGCATCGCCAAAGTCGTACCCGAATAACGTGTCCCAAGAGCCTACTGCGCAGGAGAAAACATGATCCGTATCACAATAAAAATTGCACTACTGTATCTGCTGGCTGTTGCCACCGCATGGGGCCAGACTTACCCGAACCGGCCGATCCGCATGATGATTCCACAGCCAGCCGGCGGCACCATGGACACCAACGCGCGTGCTCTCTCCGAGCCGCTGGCGCGCGAACTCGGTCAGAACATCGTCATCGATAATCGCAGCGGCGCCAACGGCATCATCGCCGGCGAGATGCTGGCCAAGGCGCCGGCTGACGGCTATACCCTGCTGTTCACCTCCAGCTCACTGATTTACAACCAGGTGATCAACAAGAAAGTGCCGTTCGATGCGCTGCGCGATTTCGCGCCCATCACGCAGATGGCGCAGACCTTCGGTTATCTCGTACTGGTGAACCCGTCTCTCGGCGTGACGAACATGCGCGAACTCGCCGATCTGAGCAAGAAACGCCAGGTCGCCTACGGCTCGGGTGGCGTCGGCAACAGCCAGCATTTTCTCGGCGAACTGATCAACATCCGCTCCGGTGCCAAACTCGTACATGTGCCCTACAAGGGATTGGCGCCGTTGATCGCCGCCGTCATCGGCAACGAAGTGCAGGTTGGACTGGCGACACCACTGACGGTTAACCAACACATCAAGAGCGGGCGACTGCGCGCGGTCGCCTACACGGGCGACAAACGTTACCCGTCGATGCCCGAACTGCCGACGATGGCAGAAGCCGGCGTGCCCGACTGCGTGTTCGAACCAGGCGGCCACGGCATTTACGCACCGGCGGCAACCCCCGTGGCCATCATCAACCGCATCCAGACTGCGGTGTATACGGCGGTGCGCACGCCGAAATTGCTCGAGCATCTCAGTAACGGCGGTTATGTGCCGGTCGGCAACACGCCGGCGGAATTCCGGCGCTACCTCGAAGGCGATCTAAAACGCATCACCGAAATCGCTCGCCTCGCAAAAATAGAAGTACAAGACTAAGCCTGCAGAACGGAACAGCCATGATCAAACTGTATTACATGCCGCCTTCGGGCAACTCCTACAAATTGCGCATTCTGCTCTCGCTGTTGCAGGTGCCCCACCAGACCGTGCTGGTCGACGGCCACAGCCGCGAACACAAATCAGCGAAGTTTCTCGCCATGAATCCGCGCGGCGAGGTACCGGTGCTGGAAGTCGATGGTGTTTTTCTATGGGACTCGGCCGCCGCGCTGGTTTATCTGGCGCGCCAGTTTGGCGGCGAACAATGGCTGCCGTCGGCACCGCTGGAAATGGCGCAGGTCATGCAATGGGTGGCCCTCGCCGGCAATGAAATCCAGTTCGGCCTGCAATACGCGCGACGCGGCATGCTGCATGACCGCTGGACCGCCGGCGATCTCAAACAAGGGCAAGCTATCAGCCGCGTGGCGCTTGGCGTGCTCGAGGGCCGCTTGCACAACAATGACTGGCTCACGCTCGGCCGCACCACCATCGCCGACATCGCGTGTTTTCCCTATGTGGAAACGGCGCCACAGGCAAAAATCACCCTCGAAGAATACCCGGCGATCACGCGCTGGATCGAACGCTGCAAAGCACTACCGGGTTGGGCCAAGCGCTAGCATCACGCGGCTGAAATGACTTGTTGAATTTCATGCGGCGCTTGCCGTCGCTTTGTCACACTGCGCTGCGCACACCATGAAATTCAACAGACCCATTGTTCAGGTCGGAATTTAGCGGCGAATTTCCAGCGTAGCTATCAGGTCTGCGCCTGCAGGCACTCCAGCAACAATTGCAGCGCTGCGGCGGCAAACGCATGCATGTTGTCGAAACGATCCGTCTTGCCGGTGCGCAAAGTGCGCACCCCCTCGAACGGACCAGCCACGGCGATACAACTGTGACCGGCCGGATCGCCGTAGCGATTGCCCGAAGGCCCCGCCGCCCCGGTCTCACCCAGCCCCCAGACGGTCGCGAAGCGCTGCTGCGCTATCCGGGCGCGCACCTGGGCATGATGTTCGGTGGCGGCGCGCACGCCGCCGAGTTCGTCCATCTGAAAATCACGCACCACCTGCCACGCTTCACGCGTGTAAATCACCACGCTGCCGACGTAATAGGCCGACGCCCCCGGCACTGCCAGCAGCGCCGCAGAAATCAAACCGCCAGTCGATGATTCGTTAAGGGCGATGGTCTGTTTACGCACCTTGAGCAGTTGCGCCGCCTGCTCCGCCAATGGCATCAGTTCACGCATGAATGGTCCTCCGGTTGGGGTGCGCCCGCCTGCACGCGAATAAAGGGTAGCGCCACCTCGTCCCGCATGGCAGTGTGCGCTGATTGTAGCGCGAAGGCCTGCCGCGTCCGGCAGTGGTGGCATCACCGAAACGAACGATGGCGCCTCCCCTTCACAGGGACTAAGATGAAAACGCCCGTCAACGACTGGAGATTGCGATGCCACGTACCATTCGCACGATCATCGAAGGCCAGGAAATTCTCTCCGCATCCGCAAACACCACCGTACTACAGGCGGCACGCCTGATGAAACAACGCAAGGTCGGCGCTGTGATGGTGGTCGAAGATGACCGTCTGGTCGGCATCTTTACCGAACGCGATGCCTTGTTTCGGGTGGTGGCTGACGGCCGCGATGCGGCCAACACCGTGTTGCGCGAGGTCATGACCCGCAGCCCACAGACGCTGCACCCGGATCGATCCTTCGCCGATGCGCTGCATCTCATGCACGCCGGCGGCTTCCGCCACGTACCGGTGGTTGAAGACCACCGGCCGCTGGGCATGATCTCGGCACGCGATGCACTGGGGCCGGAGCTTGAGGATTTCTTCTTCGAAATGCTGCGGCAGGAACACGTCGACACAGTACTCGCCTGACCGTTTCTGTGCGGTTCCGCCAGCGCTGCCTGCATCAGCCAGCGGCCGAGCCGTTATACTTTGCCGGTTACTCTGATCGTAGCGAAAAAATAGCAGCTACGCGCAACCCGCCGCCCTTCGAATTCAGGAACAGCCGCTTGACCCGACAAAAAGATACGCTGGCCGTGTTGTTTGCAGATGTGAGCGACAGCACGCCTCTCTACCGCAACATGGGTGACACGGCGGCATTTACGCAGGTGCGCGAATGTCTGCATACCCTCGAAGAGGCGGTGCGGCGTTATCAGGGCCGGGTCGTCAAAACCATCGGCGATGGTGCAATGTGTGTGTTCAACGAGGCCGCATGCGCCGCACAGGCTGCGATTGAAATGCAGGATCGCATCGATCTACGGGTGCCCGCGCCAGGCAAATCGAAAATCACCATCCGCATCGGCTTTCATTACGGCGCGGTATTGCTCGAGAATGATGATGTCTTCGGCGACACGGTGAACGTTGCCGCACGCATGGCCTCGCTGGCGGTGCCCGGGCAGATTCTCACCACGGCAGCGACCGCCACCGCGCTGCCCCCCCTATTGCAGGAAAAAACCCGCCGTCTCGACGCGCTGGCGGTCAAGGGCAAATCGCAGGCCATCGACATCCACGAACTGCAATGGCAGGACAGCGACAGTGCGACACTGGTGCCGGGTCGCACCGGCGGTTTGGCGCGTCTGGCCGAACCGCGCCTGCGCATCATGCACAAGGGCCGTGAACTCGAATACCGGATGACAATGTCGATCGGACGTGAACCCAGTCATGACATCGTAATCGCCGACAAGATGACCTCGCGTAATCATGCCCTTATTGAAAAACGCCTCGACAAATTCACCCTCATCGATCAAAGCGCCAACGGCACCTATGTAACCATCAGCGGCCGCGACGAGATCGTGCTGCGGCGGGAAGAATTCATACTCTACGGCAAGGGTACGATCGCCTTTGGCGAATCGCCACGGCGCCAGTCCGGCGTCACGCTGGTCGAGTTCCATTACGAATCGCCCGAAGAGCGTCTGAACACAGCACGCTGATACGGCACAGGCAGACGCGCCGTGCATTGACACTGCACACCACCAAAACGATACTCGGACCCTTTCACCTCTTGTTCGGAAGAATCCAACATGACGAAAAAAGATCTGCGCGCCAAGTACGGTCCTTCGGCATTTGATGCCGGCCAGCAACTACAACCCAAAACCTTTGCACACCGCCTGGCGCTGCGTGACAGCCTCGACCAGCACTACACAAAATTATGGATGGATTTTGTTATCACCGGCATGATGCAACGACCGGCCCTCGACACGCGTACTCGCCTGCTGGTGCTGACCGGCCAGTTCACTATGTCAAAGAGTTATCCGATGCTCGAAGACAATGTCAGCGCGGCGCTTGCCGCAGGGGTAAAAGCGCGCGAGGTACTTGAAGTTATTTTGCAGTGTACGGTTTATGGCGGACACACCGCGGTTGATCCAGCGCTCGAAATCTTTCATCGCATCGCTGAGGAACACGGTCTGCTCGATGAATTACGCGCCTCGCAACTGCCCCTCGACGGCAGTGACAGCATGCGTTCATACGACGACGAAGCAAAGACCTGGCTCGAAGAAGACAAGGCCGATCCGCGCTTCGCCGCGCTGAAAGAAAAGCACGGCTGGCTCGGCATCGGCCGCGGCCTCACCATGCGCCCCAAACACCATCTCAATACCCTTTCATGGCAGGATGCGCTCGATTCATCGTGGGCCAAACTGTGGGTGGGCTTCACCTATCAGGGCATGTACGGCCGTGGCATTGTTGATGACAAAACGCGCCTGTTGTGCATGGTCGGCAACTGTGTCGCCGTTGGGGAAGGCTACGAGGGCCGTGCACATATGAAGGGCGCATTGCGCAAAGGCGCCAAGCCACGAGAGATTCTCGAAGTTATCCTGCAGTCGTGCACCAACTTCGGCATGCCGCCGATGCTCAAGGCGCTGAAAATTTTCGTCAAACTGATGGAAGAGGAAGGGCGATCGGCTGAAATCGGTAGTCCGCCGAAACGGGTCGAAGATAAATAAATATACGGGCTCTAGAATCAGCCACACCTGAAGGTTTGATTCAATAGCAAAACGCTGCGTAACGAGCGAATAGCAAAGAGGAGAACACCATGGCAGCACAAGGCAAACTTGCGGGTGAGACCGCCATCGTCACCGCCGCCGGTCAGGGGCTGGGCGAAGAAATTTCCAAACGTTTCGCCAGCGAAGGCGCGCAGATCGCCGTCGTCGATATCAACGAAGCGGAAGCACAGCGCGTCGCCGGCGAGATCAACGTGTCCGGCGGTTCGGCCATCGCTTACAAATGCGACGCCACCAAAAAAGTTGAAGTCACGGCAATGGTTGACGCAGTGCTGCGGCAATTCGGCACTGTCGATATTCTCATCAACGCCGCCGGCGGCTTTCACCAATTCGCGCCGATCACCGAGATCGCCGAGGAGGAATGGGACCGCGTTATCAATGTCAACCTGAAAAGCGCCTTCCTCTGCTCGCAAGCCGTGGCGAAAACCATGATGGAAAAACGCAAAGGCCGCATCATCAGCATTTCATCGGGTGCCGGCGTCGGACCCAACCCCTATGCGCCTTCGTATCTGCCCTATGGCGCCGCCAAAGCGGGCCTCATCGGCTTTTCCAAATTACTGGCGCGCGACATCGGTGAGTATGGTGTTACCGTCAATACGATCGCGCCTGGCACCACGCTGACACCACGCGTGCGCAAGGTACGCGATGCCGCCAGCATTGAACGCATCAAGGCACAGAACCCGATGAAAACGCTGGTTGAGCCGGAAGACACCGCGGCGGCGGCATTGTTCCTCGCCTCGAGCGACGCGCGATACATCACCGGCGTCAATCTGAATGTCAACGCCGGCAACATCATTGTTTGATCACCTCAAGATCGCCGTTCTATGCACAACAAGACCGGGCTGAGAGAGCGGCACTGGTTGCAGAGACGTTTGCGCTTTATCTCAAGTCGGTGCCTCTGTTTTCCCTGGGAACGGCCCGGCAGTCGCTTCCATGTCTTGTGCCTTCAGGCGAATTATCAACAACAGTCGAGACCCGGGTCGCCAGCCCTGCAGGCAACGAGGCGCGGGGCTACCATCTCGCATTTTCCCGGCGAAACCAGGGGGTAAATCCAGTGTCTCAAAAAAACTCTACGCTTGATAAATGGTTGGCGTTAGCCGTTGCGCTGGCGGCAACCTTTCCAGCACACGCCCAATCATTCCCGACCAAACCCATCCGCATTCTCACCTCCGAACCGGGGGGCGGCACGGACTTCGTCGCGCGCATGGTCGCACAAGGGCTCTCCGACAGTTTTGGCCAGCCGGTGATCGTCGAAAACCGCGGCGGCGGCAGCGGTGTGATTGCCGGCGAAGTACTGGCGAAAGCGGTGCCTGACGGCCACACCTTGCTTGCCTACGGCAGCACGATCTGGATCGCACCCTTGATGCGCCAAAATATCGCCTACGATCCACAACGGGATTTTCAGGCGATCACATTGACCGACCGTGCACCGAACGTGCTTGCAGTGCATCCCACATTGGCGGCAAGCAGCATTGGCGATGTCATTGCGCTTGCCAGAGCGCGTCCCGGCGAACTCAATTACGCACGTGCGGCGGCCGGCGGACCGCCCCACCTTTCCGCCGAGTTGTTCAAATCGATGACGAAAACTCAAATCACCGCCGTGCCTTACAAAGGCGGCGGCCCGGCGGTCATCGGCCTGCTGGGCGGACAAGTCCAACTGATGTTCGCCACCGCGGCATCAATCACAGCGCATATAAAATCCGGCAAGGCGCGCGCACTGGCGGTGACAAGCGCCACACCGTCGACATTATTTCCGGGCGTGCCGACGGTGGCTGCCACCGTGCCCGGCTATGAAGCGGTGGCATTGAACGGGGTGTTCGCACCAGCCGGCACACCCACTGCAATCGCCAACCGGTTGAGCGGCGAAATTGCGAAATTTCTACAACGCGCCGAGGTTCGCGAACGTTTTCTCGCCACTGGCGTTGAAACGGTGGGCAGCACGCCCGCCGAATTCACCGCAACGGTGAAATCCGAAATTACAAAATGGGGCAAGCTGATCCATGAAGCAGGTATCCACGATGAGTGAAGCAACCGTTACTGACCGCGCCCTGTGGTTTACCTGGTACGACCTGCCGCCGGCGGGTCGGGACCAACATCTGGCCTGGTTGCATGATGAATACATTCCAAAGGTACTCGAGCGCCCCGGCGTGCTGTGGGCCGCACACTATGCGTCCGAATCAAATATCGTGCCGCAAGGCGGTGGCACAGGGCGCGTCGGCCAACATATCAGCGGCGTGCCCGATGGCGACCGCTACATCCTTCTATTTGGCGCGCGCGCAGCACACATCTTCGCCAACCCGATACCGCGCGCATTTCACGCCGCCCTCCCTGCAAGAGACCGCAGCATGCTTGCCATGCGCATCGGTGAACGCGTCAACCTGATGATCGAGGAAGCACGCGTAGACGGCCCCGCTATCAACGGGCTTATGCCCGCCCCCTGCATCCAGCTCGGCAGCTTCTGCACCGACTCTGACGATAACGAAGATCTGGTGACGGAATGGTTCGCGCAATGCCGCCTGCCTTCGGTGCAAACACTGCCTGGCTGCGTGCGTGCGCGCAAGATGGTCTCGGTGTCAGGTTGGGCCAAACACGCCGCGCTCTACGAATTTGACTCATTGAAATCGCGTAACGATCATTTTGTTTTTTTCGAACGTGCACAACCCGAACTCGAAGCGTGGTCAGTGAGAACCGTCAAGCATCTCGTGCATGCGCCAAAATCGTCGAATGTCGCCTGCCGCATCTGGCCGCCGCTGCCACAGTAAAGTAAATACTGAACTTTGTTGAATATGCGCGCCTACCCCCTGAGAGCCGCCGAGCAGTAAAGCCGCGCAGGGCATTACGAAAGACCGGCGGACCGGGGCACAGCTATGCGGCGTTAGCCGCAGGCGGGTTTATGGGAACAGCGGCAAGCGCTCCTAACGTAGCGGCGCTGCGCGACACCGTGTTGATGCGCTTTTCTCTTTGCTTACGCACTCCTGGCCGCGCAGGAGAACGTAAGCAAACACCGCGCTGCCCCCGGCGCAGTTGAAGCACCGCAGGTTGATATTTCAGGAATAGCATGTGCAACAAGTTGCCCACCTACGGTTGGAGACGTTGTGAGCATGAAATTTCTACAACAATTTTCTGGCATCCTCATACTGCTTGCAGCAGGCACAATCCATGCGCAAATATTCCCCACCAAACCCATACGTATCGTCACCGCCGGCGCCGGCGGCGTACTCGATTTCTCCGCGCGGGTACTGGCGCAAGAACTCGCCTTGAACCTGGGGCAGCATGTCATCGTCGAAAACCGCCCGACCGGCGTGATGTCGGGTGAAATCGTTTCGCGCGCCTCCCCCGACGGCTATACCTTGAGCCTGACCGGCAGCACGCTATGGATCATTCCACTGCTGCAGAAAGTTCCGTTCGATCCGCCGCGCGATTTCATCCCGGTAACACAAACAGTCACCACACCCAACATCGCCATCGTGCATCCCGAGGTGCCGGAAAAAACGAGTCGCGAACTGATCACCGTGGCGAAGGTAAAAACAGGCGAGCTTAACTACGGCACCTCGGGTGTGGGCACGGCCAATCATCTGGCCGTCGAACTCTTCAACCTCATAGCAGGCGTAAAAATCGTGCGGGTCAATTACAAAAGCCCGGGGGCGGCACTCAATGAAGTGATCGCCGGGCAACTGCAACTGATGTTCGCCACCGCGCCGACCGTGGTATCGCTGATAAAAAGCGGCTGGCTACGCGCGTTGGCGGTAACGTTACTGAAACCCTCGGCACTCGCGCCCGATCTGCCGACCATTGCGGATTCGGGATTGCCCGGTCACGAGATGGTCACCATCAACGGCCTGCTGGCACCGGCAGGCACGTCGGCGGCACTCATCAATAAACTACATGCCGAAGTCGTTCGTGCGTTGAGCAAGCCGGAAATCAAGGAGCGCCTGTTCGCGTCCGGCGTTAAAACCGTCGGCAGCACTCCGGCCGCCCTCGCCGCCACCATCAAGACCGATACGATAAAGATTGCCAAACTCATTCGTGAAGCCGACATCCGCGGCGAGTAATAACGATTCGGCAATCGCATTGCGACACAGGCGTTGATTTTTCAACGCGGGTGTCACTGACAAAAGCCTTCATCAACCCGCGCCAAGGATTTTCGTTCCGCATCGCCACTGGTCGGCCCGCGATTCTGCCTCTTCCAGCGGGATAAGGGCTTACCCCCGGACAACGCATTTTTCTCTGCGCTCCCTCTGCAAGTCGGAACGCCGGCAAGAGAAAGTTTTGCGATTTCGTTCTTCACATCGGTTCGCACAATCGATGATAATCCGCACATGCCCCGCGTCGTCGCCCTCTACCGTTATCCCGTCAAAGGCGGCACGCCCGAGGTCTGTGATGCGCTGACCGTGCTCGCCGAGGGCCGTATCGCCGGCGACCGCACACTGGGTTTTCGTTTCGCTGATTCCGGTCTGCCCGGTACTGCCTGGAGCAAAAAACACGGCTATGCCGTCCTCGTGAACACGCCTGCCCTTGCGCGCCTCACCATGCGCTTCGACGTCCACACGCGACAGTTGCGCATCGCACTGGGCGAAACCGTGCTTGCCGACGACAACATTGATGGCGCAGGTCGGCAGCGCCTGGCCGCCGCAGTCGAACGTTATGTCTTGTCGCAACCCGTCAATCCGCTCGCCGGACATCCCGAACGCCTGCCGCTCGAATTGATCGGCGATGGCGTGACACCTCGTTATCAAGACAGCGAACGCGGCGAAATTACGCTACACAGCCGTGCCACGCTCGCCGCTGTTGCGCAGGCCACCGGCGACACCGATCTCGACGAGCTGCGTTTTCGCTCCAACATCGCCATCGAAGGCGTCACCGCCTGGAGTGAAGACCAATGGATCGGTCGCCGTTTGCGCATCGGTGCAGTCGATTTTGAGGTAGTGAGAACCAAAGTGCGCTGCCTTGCCACACATGCAAATCCGGCGACCGGTGTTTACGATGTGAAGGTGATGCAGACACTGACTCAAACATTCGGCCAAGCGCAACCGACGTTTGCGGTGGCCCTGGTCACGCACGGTGGCAGCGGCGAGATACACACCGGCGATACCGTCGAATTAATCGGCGACTGACAAGTCAGAAAACAACGCCGGCCAGTCGGTGTAGGGTGGTGCGGGCCTTTTCTCTGGCGGCAGTGCGGCCGGCGTAGGTTCGCCGGGTGCTCCCAGCGCCTTGATGAACTGATACATCGCGCGCAAGTCCTGCACTTCGGTTTCGCGCAAGCCCCACCACGGCATCGGCGGCTTCGCTTTCAGCTTATGGATATAAGCGATCCATTGCGCTTCACTGAGGGCGGCGACCTTGATGCGCAGGTTGGTGGCGTAGGTAGTAACCCAACTGCCGACATTGCCGATGCGCCGGCCTTTCAACCATTCAGCTTCCGGCAAACGCCCTTTCTGCAGGGCGTAACTCGCCGTGTGACAGTTATTGCGCTGCCCGGTGACCACCATATAGCGACCGCTGGATGTTGCGCCAGACTCGCGGCGGCGACAGCCTGAACGCGTCCATCGCTTGGCACAATGAGTGGCGCCCACATCACTATGACGACTGCGGCAAAGAATGAAACAACTGAAATCGGATGGCCCCGTGTGATGCACTGATGCAACAACTGTTTGAATCCAGCAGTCGCCAGCCAACGCAACTAAACCTTCCACCCCAACCACTCACACAATCCGCGCCCCATGATCCATTCGATATCGTTCTTTGAAAAGAACGGCATCTCCTCGGTAAACATGGTCACCGACTGCCGGTAAGTGCAGGGCAGGCGCGCAAGATCGGTACCCCAAAACATACGCTGCGCACCGAAGGCAGCATGCACACGCTTGAGATAAGGATGCAGCGCGCGGTACGGCCAGGCGTCGCGGGTGTAGGTCGGCAGCGCGCTGACTTTGACCGCGACGTTGGGCCGCTTCGCGATCGCCAGCAGCAGGTCGAGATCGCGGAAGGCATCGTCGTCCTTCTTGCCGCTGTTAAGGGAAAGGTGGCACAGCGTGAGTTGCAGGTGCGGGTGTTGTTCGGCGATGCGGTCGATCAGCGGCACCATCTGCTGCGTGATCATCAGCATCAGCGGCATGCCAGCGTTTTCTGCCTCATCCCACAACCAGTCCACGTGGCCTTCGGTCAGCATCGGCGACCACTTTGGCCGATTAAAACTGCAGCGCAGGCCGAGCATGCCGGGCTGCTTGCGCCATGTCGCCATCTTCACAGGCGACTCGGGCGACTCCATGCTCATGCGCCCCATGACGGCGAAGCGGTCGGGATATTGTTGTACGGCGTCGAGACAAATATCGTTGCGGTCGCCGTCCCAGGAAGGCGGCACCAGAATGGCGCGGCTCACACCAGCCGCGTCCATTTCACGGATCAGCTCTTCTGCACCAAGCGGCGGCTCACGGTGCGGTCTGACGGGGCCGTCGCGCCATGGACGCTCGGGCGTGTTAGCTCCCCAGATATGAACCTGGGCGTCGGCAATAAACATGACTCTCCCTTGATCGAATCAATACCGCTTCAATGCGCGGGATTTTTGATGATCGATTCTAAGAGGGGCCAGCGCTTACGACAACCGTCGCGCGCGTGGTATCGTTGGAAAATTCGAATAATAAAATTTTCTATGTTGAAGACGACCCCATTCATTGGAACGAGTGCATGCGCGGCTGCGCTGTATGGCATTGTTGCGACCACTATTCTGCACGCCGCCGAAAGAGCGGGTTACCCCGAACGCCCGATCCGCCTGATCGTGCCGCAGGGCATCGGCGCCAGCACAGATTTGCTGGCGCGCCCTTTCGCTGTGAAATTTGGCGAAGCGCTCGGACAACAAGTCGTAGTCGACAACCGGCCGGGAGCGAGCGGCATGATCGGCCTCGAGCTCGTCGCCCACGCGGCGCGTGACGGCTATACGCTGCTTGCCACCTCGGCAGGCATACAGGTGGTGGCACCACAACTCTTCCGCAAGCTAGCCTTCGATCCGAACCGCGATCTCGCGCCTCTGTCGCTGTTCGCGGTGACGCAGAATGCTTTGGTGATCCATCCCTCGCTGCCAGCGAAAACCACGCGCGAATTTATCGCCGCAGCCAAGGCCGCGCCGGGAAAATTCAATTTCGCCTCGGCGGGCACCGGTACACAAAGCCATATGGCGACGGTGCAGTTCAATCTTCTGGCCGGAATCGAGGCGGTGCACGTGCCGTACAAGGGCGGCGGCGCGCTTAATGCAGCAGTGATCGCCAACGAAACACAATTCTCAGTGACGCCATTACCCGGCGCCCTGCCGCACATTCGCTCGGGTCGACTACGCGCGCTCGGTACAGGCGGAGATAAGCGCTCGACGCAAATGCCCGAGGTGCCGACCATTGCCGAGGCTGGAGTGCCGTTTCAATCGACCGGCTGGACGGGCATCCTCGCTACCCGCGGCACGCCGAAAGCGATTTTCGACAAGTTACACGCAACGCTGCTGACAGTAATGGCACAACCCGAGATGCGCGAAATGATCGAGCGCCAGGGCGCCGATGCGGTGACCAGCACGCCAGACGCATTCGGCCGCTTCATCCATGACGAGTGGAGTCGTTATACGCCTGCAATCAAGGCTGCTAATATCAAAATTGAATAACCTGTGGATCCTCCATTGATGGGCGCTTTCGACGGCTTGCTGCACCCTCGCGGCATCGCGGTCATCGGCGCCAGCGGCGACCTCACGCGCCCCGGCGGACGACTGGTCGAAATTCTGTGCGGCTGGGGCTACGGCGGTCGCGTCTATCCGGTGAATCCCAGATACAAGGACGTCGCAGGCCTGCCCTGCCTCGCCTCGCCGCGCGATATCGACGGCCCCTGCGATCTAGCGATGATCGCATTGCGCGCGGAGAACGCGGCGGCGGCGGTGCGCGAGTGCGGAGCGGCGGGCATACGCTTTGCCGTCATTTACGGCGGTGGTTTTCGCGAAGCGGGGGAAGACGGCCGAGCGCATGAGGCTGCACTGATCGATGCAGCGTACACGGCTGGCGTACGCCTTATCGGCCCGAACTGCCTTGGCGTAATCAATATTCCCGATCTGGTCTACTGCGGCATGGGGCCGATGCTGCGCGAACCACGCCTCATCGCCGGCGGTGTTTCGTTGATATCGCAAAGCGGCGGCTTTGGCTACAGCCTCGCCATGCGCTGCAGCGAAGCGGGACACGGCCTGCGTTATGTTGTCACCAGCGGCAATGAGGCCGATATCAGCACACCAGAGCTCATCGATTATTTTCTCGATGATCCGCAAACGAACATCGTGATCTCATATATCGAGGGCGTCAGCGACGGCCGCGCGCTGATGAACGCCGGCCACAAGGCAGCGCGTCTCGGCAAACCGTTGCTCGTTTGGAAAGCCGGCCGCCGCGAACAGGGCGCGCGCGCAGTCGCCTCCCACACCGCAAGCATGACCGGGCGCTACGACCTCTATCAGGCCGCCCTCAAGCAGGCCGGTATCATCGAGGTGAACAGCATTGACGAGGTGGTCGATCTCGTGCGTGTGTTCGCCTGCGGCAAGCCAGCGCACGGCCCGCGCATCGGACTAACCGGAGGATCCGGTGGCGCAGCCATCGTCTTTGCTGATGCCTGCGATGAATGCGGCTTGCAGATCCCCGCACTCTCGTCGGCTACAGTTACGGAATTGCGCAGGCATGTTGCCGGTATCAGCGCGCGCGGCAATCCGGTCGATTACACTGGCGGTTGGCTCGACGACCCGAACGTCGATAAATTCAGCAACGTCGTACGCCTGCTGCTTGCTGACGAAGCCGTCGATCAGCTTTGCATCATGTTTTCAACCGCCCAGGGCAAACCCGCTCTGAACGGCGCGCGGGTACTCGCCGCCGCTGCGATGAGCACACAAAAGCCGATCATGGTGTTCTCATCAGCGCCACCGGCATCGATTACCGAAGTGCTGCGTATCTTTACCGCCGCCAAGATTCCAGTGCTGACGACGCCACAGGGCCTCGCCCGCGTAGCGTCCGCCAGCACTACCTTCAACACAACGCGGGCACGACTGACTGCCGACCCGGCATGGCCGCATGAAAAGCCGCAACACCACGGCGCAATACGCAGTGTGCTCAATGAGTTAGACAGCAAGGCGCTGCTTGCACACCACGGCATCGCCGTCACGCACGATCGTGTGCTCGCGCTCGGTGCCGCGCTGCCAGCTGATCTGGCCTACCCGCTGGTTGCGAAGGTCCTGGCGCGCGATCTGCCGCATAAATCCGATACCGGCAGCGTTATGCTCAATCTGCGCAATCAGAAGGAGTTGAAAGCCGCCATTGAATCAATGCTGGCGCGGGTAAAGCTTGCCGCACCACAGGTCACAATCGAAGCTGTACTTGCCTGCGAAATGATTGACGACGCAATGGAGGTCATCGTTGGCGTTATCAATGATGCGGTGTTTGGACCCGTCGTAGCGCTCGGGCTAGGCGGTACGCTCGCCGAAGTGATCAACGACAGGGTGTACCGCGTGGCGCCGTTCGATACGGTTACCGCGCGAGAGATGATCAACAGCCTGCACGGGCATGCGTTGTTCGGGGGCGTGCGCGGGCAATCTGCACGCGATATCACCGCGCTGGCTGAAACCCTTGCCAGCGTGTCTGAGATGGCGTGGCAGCTGCGTGGAAGCCTGTTCGAACTCGATATCAATCCGCTGTTCGTGCGCGCAGCGGGTGCGGGAGTCGTCGCGGGCGACGCATTGGCGGTGCTCGCCGACTAGACCCGATAAGCGGTTTCGAACATCGCCGCCTGATTCACTTTAATATTTATATTCAGCTAACATCGTCACACGATTCACCAAGGAGACCTCGCAATGTATTTCTACCGTTTTGAAGGCATGCAGACACATCACTTCAACCCGCATCTATCGAGCGCCACCGGGCCCATACTCGAAGGCGAGACGATGTACTTTCGGCTCGTCACCAAAAAAGCCGGCACCGGCGCCGAACTGCATTACCACCCGAATGAACTGTTTGCGTTTCCGCTGCGCGGCAAGGTCGACAGTATCGTCGGCAAGGATCGTCGCATCGTGCAGCCCGGCACGCTGGTGCACTTCCCGCCGTTTGCGCGTCACGGCTTCAAGGCAACCGAGGATAACGATCTGGTCTACCTCTACATCAAGGACCGCACCTGGACGATGATCGGTGCCGCCGCCGACGAAGCGCTGCCCGATGAGGCCCCCTCGGTGGTGGAAGTCGCCCGCGCAGTGGCGGCGGGAAAATATCCGGGACAAAAAAAGGATAAAACCAAGTCGAAGGCGATCATCAACGGACTGGGCACCTGTTACTACACGCTCGCCGAATCACTCAATGCGCCTCCCGCATCGGCGCATAGTGCTCGCCAGATCGAGGGCAGTAACATTGCGTTTTATCTGGTTGAATCGCCGGCCGGCCGCGTCAGCGGCGAGAAGAAAGCCACGCATGAAAACTTCATCTATGTACTCGACGGCACACTGGATGCAAAGGTAGGCAGCAAAAAGAAACGCGTGAAAAAAGGTGACGTCATCCACGTGCCACGCGGCAAGGCCTGGCAACTCACCGTTGCCGGCAATGCACCGGCGCGTTATGCCGGCGTGCATTCCACCGTAGGGCTAGAGGCGTATATCGACCAGCATGGTGCGGCGGATAACTGGCGCGGGTGATTGCCCCGGCCCATCGAACCAGATGGGCTGATACGCAGAGAGACTTACGGCATCGCGGAAAGCGGCGCGGCATCGGGCATGCCGCGCGCCGTCAGTAGGAGGTCAGACCACCATCGAGCAACAGCGTCTGTCCGGTGATGTAGGAAGCCTTTTCACTGGCGAGATAACAAACCGCACCGGCCACATCTCCCACCGTGCAGAGGCGATGCAGCGGAATCTTGTTTAACATCGCCTGCATATATTGCGGATCTTTGCCGGTCAATGCCCGTGAAGGCGATTCGGTGTCGAGCCGTCCGGGTGCTACGGTGTTGACGCGGATGCCGTACTCGGCCCATTCAATGGCCAGCATGCGCGACATGTGTATGACACCGGCCTTGCTGACGCCATAAGTCGAGCGTTCATCCGCGCCAATCACGGCATGCGTCGAGGTCACGCTGATGATGCAACCGGGCCGTTGCGCGGCGATCAAATGCCGCCCCATCTGCTGCGACATGAAAAACGTGCCGGTCAGATTGACGCGCATATGCGCATTCCATTCGTCCGGCGTGACATCGACCGCTTTCTTGCGCAGGTTAACGGCAGCGTTATTGACCAGCACATCAACGCGGCCAAACGCCGAGACGACGGCGGCCATCGCCGCTTCGATACTGCTTTGCTGATTCAAATCGAGCGCCACCGGCGATACGCGGCAACCGGCGGGTTGCAGCGCCGACACCGTCTTCGCCAGATTTTCAAGTCGAGTGGCGGCGATCGCAAGGTCATAACCGTCGCGCGCAAGCGCCAATGCACAAGCCGCGCCAATGCCGTAGGAGGCGCCGGTGACAAAAGCCACCGGTCGCACGCCATCATTCTCCCCGTATGCCTGCATCTTTGATCACCTTCCCCATTTTTTGCATGTCGGCTTTCATGTAGGCGGCGAATTCCGCTGCGCTATTAGCGACGACTTCATTGCCTGCATTAAATAATCGTTCTTTGATTTCAGGCGCCTTCAGCACGCGCGCCGCTTCGCTGTTAAGTTGCTCGACGATCGCGCGCGGCGTTTTAGCCGGGGCATAGAGACAAATCACCGCAACGAACTCATAACCGGGCACGACCGACGCAATAGTCGGTAGCCCGGGCGCCAGCGCCGAGGGCTGCGCGCTGGACACGCCCAATGCACGCACGCGCCCTGATTTCATGTGCGTCATCACCGAGCCGATGTTGGGAAACATGATCTGGGTCTCGCCGGCAATCAAACCGTTCAGAGCCGGACCACCGCCTTTGTAAGGCACCCGCACGAGATCGAGTGCTGTCATCGACTTAAACAACTCCGCGGCCAGATGCGGCGATACACCAATGGTGCCGGCGGCGTAATCGAGCTTGCCCGGCCGCGCCCTCGCGTAATCGATGAATTCGCGGGTGGTCTTCACCGGCACATTGGGATGCACGACCAGCACATTGGGCAACTGCACGGCGATAGTGATGGGGGCAAAATCACGCAGTGGATCCCAGGCCACGTGCTGGCGCAAATACGGCAAGAGCCAGATATTCGCGCCGTAGACCAGCAGCGTATATCCGTCGGGGATCGCATTCTTGGCGATTTCAGCGGCAACGATGCCGCGATTATCGACAATCACGCGCTGACCAAGGCTGGCGGTCAAACCCTCCGCCAGCACGCGCGCCACGATGTCATTGCCGCCACCAGGTTCCGAGGTGACAAAGCGTACTGGCTTGGAGGGGTAACCCTGCGCCTGCGCGACCGCAGCCCTGACAGCAACGGCAACGGCAAACACGATCACTGCAATACGCAAGACGCTCATAACAGAGTAATCACGCGCGCCACGCTCACCAGCCGCGCGGTTCGGCTTGCAGGAATTTCATTCCCTGCAGGGCGGTGGCGAGCTTGCTTTGCTCGGCATCAGTCAGCGCACGCGCCGGCGGCCGCGGCCGTCCGCACTCACGACCCATCGCGCGCTGCGCACCTTTGAGCCCGGCCAAACCGGCAAGCTTCAGGCAATGCGCAAGTTCGGCGAGATCTTCCTGACCGGCGCGTGCCTCGACGAATTTCTGCTGCGCGCACAAATCGTAGACCTGCCTGACCAGCTTGGGCGCCACTGCCGCGAGCTGAGAAAACACGCTCATCGCGCCAATCGCGCCAGCGGTCACCATGTAGTCGGTGCCCGGAATCAGCTGAAAGCCCGGACGCTTGGCGCCCCCCAGCGAGACCGTCTCAACCATGATGACAAAATCCATCGTCGAATCGACCACACCCTGCAAGGTGGGCACGCGCTCGATCACATCGAGTGTGATCTCAACGGTCAGCGGCGTGCCGACGTCTTCGACCGGCGGGCTGCACAGGAAATACGGCAATTGGGTGGCGTTGCCGATCTGCACGAGATGCTCAACCACCATGCTTGCCTTCGGATGCCAGAAATACGGCGGATGGGAAACAATCGCCGCCACACCCTGTTTTTCAGCGTGTTTGGCGCGCTCAATGGCGATGGCGGTGCCGGCATCGCTGATGTGCGCGATAACGGGCACGCGACCCTTCACCTGTTTCAACACGAAGTCGAGGAGCACGCCTTGTTCATCGTCTTTGAGGCTCATGTCCTCGCCGGCAGGCATCGGCGCGGCAATCGCCTCGGCGCCATTGTGCAGATGAAACTCAATGAGTTTGGCGTAGGTTTCGTAGTCGATGCTATGGTCGGCCTTGAAAGGCGTCACCGGCGAATGGACTAAACCGGGTTTGAATGTGGTCATGATATTTTTTCTTTCGTGTGCAGTCGTCTTTGGAAGCGTCGATAGACCTGATTTAATCAACGCGTCGTCGGAAGCGGGGAATATCCAAGGGGGCGAGGCTCACCTGTCCGTCTTCACCAGCCGTGCGGCTCGGTTTGCAGAATATTGAGGTCCTCAAGCTGTTGACGCAGGAAGGCGATGCGTTCCTTCGTTGCGGTCGGCAGCGGCGATCGCGTCGGTCCGACCGGGCGGCCCATCATGATCATGGCGCCCTTGAGGGATGACGGGTATTGCTCCTTGAAGACACGCCAGAGACGCGAGATCTTGTACTGGCATTCGCGCGCCAACGGCCAGTCGTTGGCGACCAGCGCGGCGAAATACTTGTTGCAAAGATTCGGTGCAATCGCACCCGACGACGAAAACGAACCGCAGGCACCCATCGGATACGACGCCAGCAAATGTTCGACGCCCATGATGATGGCGAAGCCGGGCCGCATTTTCAGTGCGACGCGCGAAATCTCGAGGAATTTTTCGCTGTGGAAACTCGCATCCTTCATGCCGATGTAATTCGGCAGGCGTTCGATCAGGCGCTGCGTCAGCTCGCCGGTAAACTCGACACCCTCGCCGTTACGCCACGGCGAGTTGTAGGTCAGCATCGGCAGATCGGTATGGGTGGCGATGCGCACGATCGAATCGAAAATTTCTTCCTGTGACGGGCGACGGCAGTAGGGCGAAATCGTCAGCAGCAGATCAGCACCGACCTTCTGCGCATGCTGCGCGATGTCCAGAGAGTCTTCTTCCGACAGGGTGCCAGTAAAAATCGATACCGGAACGCGGCCAGCAACCGTCTTCACGGCGATTTCAGCGCCCAGCTTGCGCTCGGCGATCGTCAGATTGAGCGACTCGGCCTTGTGATGCGGCCAGGCAATCGCCGGCGCGCCGTGACGTACATGAAAATCCACCATCTTGGCGAAACCATCGGCATCAAAACTGAAATCATCTTTCAGCGGCGTAACGGGGGCCTGCATGACCCCTTGCAGTTTGATCGGCATGTCTATCTTTCCTGGAATTGCGTTGAATGCGTGGCGCAGCGGCGCAAGTGCCTGCCGGGGCGCGGGTTACGAAGCGGATGTTCTTCGCTGTTTTTTGCGTCTGCGAGTATAACAATTACTTGGCAAGTCCGAGATCGCTCATTACCGCACGCGTAGCAGCATATTCCGACTCCAGATATTTCGCGGTATCGCGACTACGCATGAATTGTGATTCGAGGTTATTGTCGTCCAATAGTTTTTTCCAGTCGGCTGTGACGACGGTTTTTGCCAATGCCTCCTCCCAAAAATTCACTTGTGCCGGCGTAATGCCTTTTGCAGCAAAAACCACGCGCCAGTTGGAAATGCCCGCGGCATCAATACCCTGCTCACGCAGGGTGGGAACGGCGGCTAGCGCACCGCCCATGCGCTGGGGTGCTGCAATCGCCAGCATCCGCGTATTGCCTGCCGACACCTGCGACATCGACGAGCTGACCGATGAGGCAACCGCCTGTAAATGCCCGCCCATCATTGCCGTCATTGATTCCGCATTGGTCTTGAACACCACCACCTTGAGTTTTGCCGGATCAATGCCGGCAGTACGCACCGCCTGCGAGAGTGCCAGATGATTGGGGCCACCACGGCTGCTCACACCGAACGCAAATGCCGTCGGATCAGTCTTCAGGCGGCCGATCAAATCACGCATAGTCTTGAGCGGTGAGGCGGCGGCCACGGTAATCACCGTATGCTCGACGTAAAGCAACGCCAGTGGTGTCAAATCGGTATACATCTGCGCGGTCAGACCACCGAGCTGGTTGGTGAAGACCGTGGGGGCCGAATACAACAAATAATGCGGGTTGCCGGCGTATTGATTGAGATAGGCGACGGCGAGCAACTGGTTGCCGCCGGCTTTGTTGATAGGGATCACCGGCACGCCCACCAGCTTTCCGTCCTGCAAGGTCTTCTGGATCAGACGCGAAACCTGATCATTGATACCGCCAGCGGCGGTCGGAATAATGATTTCAATGTTGCGCTCCGGGCGCCATGCCACTTGCGCCTGCGCAGACGACGCACCAAAAACACAAGCGATGGCAATGACAGCGGCAATCACGGCGGTTGATTTCATAGTCATCAACGCATACGCGGAAAGTTCATCACACCCGGCATACCGGCTTTTGTGCCGAGCAATTCGTAATAGCGGCCGGCCAGCGCAACATCTTGCAAGGCGGTACCCACTGATTTGAATGTGATCAAGCCCGTCGCCGGCACCGCCACCTCGCCGGCGACGATCTGTGCCAGCGTGGTCAACCTCTCTGGTGGCAGCGCCCCCGCCTCCGCAGCGCGTATCAGATCACCGGCCTCGTGTTGCGCGTGCGGTGAATCAGCTACTACCAGCGCGGCTGTCTCAAAACATGCCACGTCCACCTCGGCGAATTGGCGGCGTGTGTTGCCGACCGCGCAGAGCAAGCGGCAATCTTGCAACCACGCGCCGCGCAGCACCGGCTCGGGCGTGCGTGCACTGCTTGCCGCGGCAACCAAACGGTGACCGCGCACCGCCGCTTCGGCCGAAGTCGTAGCACTCACATTAATCCCGAGCTTGCGCGACATGTCACGCGCATAGCTGTCACGATTGGCCACGGTCGGACTCCAGACGCTGGCGGCGGTGACGTTATAGACCGCCGCCAGGCTTTCGAGCTGCATGCGCGCCTGATTACCCGAACCGATGATGCCAACGCTAACCTCTCCAGGCAGCGGCACCTTGCGGGCAATCACGCCACTGGCGCCGCCGGTGCGTAAATCGGTGATCAGCTGGCCGTCGAGCCAGGCCAGCAGTTCACCGTCTTTCAAGCGATACAGCGTGACGACGTAACGCACACCAGCGGCGTCGATCGAGTGATAAGCCTTGGTCGCCAAATAGCCGGCGGCATGATCAGCCGCCACCAGCATGCGCATTGCGCCGCCGGCAAAATCGGTGATGTATTTTTGCGAGACGTCGGTCTTGCCGGCGGCCTCGTGGGTGAGGGCGACTTCCAGCAAATCAATCACGTCGCGCATCGACAGCGCGCCGTCCATCGTTGTGTAATCCAGTATTACCGCCATCGTCTTCTCCTCAAGGGTGCGTGCAATCCGCGGTCATGCCTGAAGCTTTGACCAGCGCCTGATAACGCGCCATTTCAATTTTTTTAAATGCTGCAAATTGGGCGGGACTGCCGCCCAGCAGCGTCTGCCCTTCCTTCGCTGCCACCTCAATCACATCGGCGGCACGCAAGGCCTGGTTGAATGCGGCGTTCAGCGTGGCGACCACCAGCGCCGGCGTCCCGGTCGGCAGCAGCACGCCGTACCATGGCGCCGGCCAGAAGTCGGGCACGCCCGCCTCGTCAAAGGTTGGCACCTCGGGCAGCGCCGGTACGCGCCGGGCGGTATTGATCCCCGGTGCACGCAAGCGGCCGCCCTGCACGTGCGGCAGCAACTCCGGCGTGCCGCCGATAATGAATGCGACCTGGCCGGCAAATAGATCGCTGAGGATCTGGCTATAGACCTTGTAGGGCACATGCACCATCTGCGTCGCAGTACGGCGCATGAACAATTCGCCCGCGACGTGTTGCACCGTGCCGTTGCCCTGCGAGGCGAAGTTCAGCTGGCCCGGCCGACTCTTCGCCAGCGCAATCAATTCTTCCAGGGTTTTTGCCGGCACCGTGTTTGAGACGGTGAACAGCGAAGGCGTTCGCGCCAGCAATGCGGCCGGCGTGTAATCGCGAAACACATCGTAGGGCAGCTGCGCGTTCAGTGCCGGGTTGGAGGCGAGCTGCGTGCTGTTGGCAAACAAGACGGTGTAACCATCCGCGGCGGCAGGTGCGACCAGCTCCATCGCGATGACACCGCTGGCACCGCCGCGGTTATCGACGATCACCTGCTGGCCCAACACCGCGGGCAGATGCTGGGCGAGCTGGCGGGCGCGCACATCAAGGGGATTACCGGCCGGAAACGGCACCACCAATCGCAACGGCCGTTCGGGATAGGCCGCCGCCGGCAGCACCTGTGCGAACAGCGCACCGAGCGCTGCCAGCCACAGGCCGCTGGGTAACCGCCGCACGCCTACCAGCCGCGCGGCTCGTCGCGCAGCGCCGGGATCGCTTCGAGGGCGGCCACCAGTTTCTTCTTCGCCGCCGCCGTGGGCGCTTCGAGCGGCGCGCGCATCGCACCACCCTTGCGTTGCATGTAGGTGATCGCAGCTTTCAGACCGGCCACACCCAGCGGCTTCACCGCCTGCCTTAACGCAGCGACACTCTCCTGCACCGGACGCGCTTCTTCGTATTTTTCCAGCACACACAAATCCCACAGCTTTTGCACCGCGCGCGGCGCGACCGCCGCCATCGGCGCGATCATGCCAGTGGCACCGGTGGCACCGGCGGAAATCATGTACTCGGCGCCGGTCAGCAATTGAAAGTCGGGGCGCTTGTTCTGCGCCGTAGAAACCACCTCGATCATGAACTGCCAGTCGAGGCTGGCGTCGATCACGCCGGCGAAATTCTCCAGGCGGTCGATCAACTTCAGCACGATATCGGCGGTGATTTTCACGCCACCCATTTCTTCCGGGCTGTTGTAGACGAAGAACGGCACACTCGCGGCGGCACCAATCTGCGTGAAATGCTCAAGCAGCATATGCGCCGGCGGCGTCCAGTAATACGGCGTGGTCGCCACCACCGCAGCAGCGCCAAGGGCTGCCGCGCGCTGGGCGAGATCGGCGGCCACACCGGTGCCGGACTGGCTGGCATGCGCCATTACCGGCACGCGGCCCTTGACGCGTTTGATCGCGTATTCGATCAGCTTCATACGTTCTTCGTCGTTGAGGCTGACCGATTCGCCGGCGTGCATCGGCACCGCCAGCGTTTGCGCGCCGTTGGCGAGATGAAATTCAATCAGCTTTGCGTAAGTACCAAAATCGATTTGCTCGTCGCGCTTGAACGGCGTCACCGGCGCGTGTACGAGACCTGGTTTGAAAGTTGCCATGCTTGTATGCTCGCTTGTAGTGTGTCGCTTGTAGTGTGTCGTTTACCAGCCGTACGGCTCGCTGTCGAGGATGCCCATGTCTTCGAGCTGGGTGCGGATGTATTCCTGGCGTTCGCGCGTGGCGGTCGGCAGCGGCGGCCGTGTCGGCCCCACCGGACGCCCCATCATCACCATACCGCCCTTGAGCGATGACGGATATTGATCGCGGAAGATCATCCACAAACGCGAAATCTTGTACTGGCATTCACGCGCCTTGGCCCATTCACCCGCAGCGCATGAACGATAAAGCTCGACCACCAGATTCGGGCAAATCGCGCCAGCCGACGAATACGAACCGCGCCCGCCGAGCGGAATCGACGGCAGCAGATATTCAACGCCGGCGATCATCGAGAAATCCGGTTTCATCGCCAGCGCGCAACGCGACAGCTCGAGGAATTTTTCGCTGTTAAAGCTCGCCTCCTTCACACCAATCAGATTCGGCAAGCGTTCAATCATGCGCGCGAGTAGATCACTGGTGATCTCGACCCCCGACAGATAGCCCGGCGAGTTGTAAGCAAGAAACGGCAGCCCGATGGAATTACCCAGCCGCACGAAAAAATCAAAAATCGATTGCGGCGTCGGCTCCCAGAAATAAGGCGTGATCGCCACCACGCAATCGGCGCCCTTGTCTTCGGCGTGGCGCGCGAGTACGATCGAATCGCGCACGGCCAGCGAACTGACGTGGATCGCCACCGGCACGCGCCGCGCGACGGTGCGGATCACCGCCTCGGCACCGGCCTTGCGTTCGGCGATCGTCATGTTGAGCGATTCAGACTTATGGTACGGCCACGTGATGCCGGTGGCACCGGTGCGGACGTGAAAGTCGGTGACTTTTTCCAGTGTCGGCAGATCAAGACTGAAATCGTCGTTGAGCGGCGTCACCGGCGCCTGCATGACGCCTTTTAAAACCAATCCCATTGCTGCTCCCCTCTTCGTTCCGCCGCGTCGCAACGCGGCATCGTTCTACTCGGGCTGAACGCCCGCATCCTTGACCACCTTCGCCCACTTCGTCACCTCGCTGCGCACCAGCGCACCGAATTCCTCTGGCGTGGGGCTTACGGTGATTTCCGCGCCGTCATCGAGAAAACGTTTCTTCACTTCGGGATCCTGCGCCACCCGCATCAGCGCCGCGTGCAACTTCATCACCACTTCGCGCGGCGTGCCGGCGGGGGCGAGCATGCCAAACCACTGCACCGCCTCATAACCGGTGACACCCTGCTCAGCGATAGTCGGAATATCCGGCGCGATCAACATACGCTTCGCACTTGTCACGCCATAACCGCGCAGCCGCCCCGAACGCATGTGCGGCAGGCCGCTCAGACTGGCTACCACAGTGATCGGCACATGCCCGGCAATCGCATCAATCAGCGCCGGATGGGTCGCCTTGTACGGCACATGCAACATTTTGGCACCGGTGGTGATGAGGAACAATTCCATCGCCAGATGCTGGATCGAGCCAACGCCGCCGGTTGAATACTGCAACTGCCCCGGACGCGATTTGGCGAGCGCCACCAGTTCACGCACGTTCTTCGCCGGCAATGACGGATGCGAAAGTATCATCTCCGGCACCGTCACCATCAGCGACACCGGCGCGAAATCACGCACCAGATCAAACGGCACCTTCTTCATCAAGGCAATGTTGCTGGCATTCGACGCAATGCAGGTAAGGATGGTGTAACCGTCGGGCGCAGCACGCGCAACATATTCGGCACCGATGTTGCCGCTGGCACCACCGCGGTTTTCAATCACGATCTGCTGGCCTAGCGCTTCTCCGAACTTCGGCGCGATGATGCGCGTGGTGGTGTCGGTGCCGCCGCCGGCCACCGAGGGCACCACCCAGCGCACCGGCTTATCCGGATATGCCGCCGCCGCAGACACACTTGCACAAAGCATCAGCACGGCCGCCAGACGCCGCGCATTAAACAGGCTTTTGATAGTCATGATTTCTCCCGTATTCATTCTGGTTACTTCGTACGCAAACTCGTTAACGCGGGCGCCTGCAGCACGCCAGGCTGCTCGCGCAGCAATTCGTAATAACGCACCGCCAGCGCAAGATCCTGCAGCGCGGTGCCCGCCGACATGAAAGCAATGCGACCGACCGCCGGCACAACACGCGCACCACCAACCACCTGCGCCAGCGTCGCCTGCTTGTCTTCAGGCAGCACCCCGGCGGCCACCGCCTCTTTCAACTCACCGGTTTCCGTCAGCGCGTTGGGCGTGTCCATCACGACGAGGGCGGCGTCGGCGAAACAAGCGACATCGGCCTCCATGAATTGCGGACGCGTATTACCCACCGCACACAACAAGCGGCACTCATCCAGCCAGGCGCCACGCAACACCGGCTCACCGCCCTGCGCACTGCTGGCACTGGCCACCACATTCATGCCGCGCACCGCACGCTCTGCGCTGTCAACTGCCGTCACCGCAAAACCCAGCTCGGAGGACATCTCGCGCGCAAAAGTCTCGCAACGCGCCGGTGTCGGGCTAAAGGCCGTAGCGGATTGTATGTCATGCACGGCGGCCAGACTTTGCAATTGCGCGCGCGCCTGATTAGCGGCACCGATGATGCCAACATTAACCGGCCCCTGGATCGCAACCTGGCGCGCTACCACACCGCTGGCGGCACCCGTGCAAATCAGTGATCAAGCGCCCGTCGAGCAGCGCCAGCGGTTCGCCGTCGGCAAGCCGGTAGAGCGTAACGATATAGCGCACACCGCTGCCAGCGACCCTGTGATATGCCTTGGTCGCCGCGTAGCCAGCAGCATGATTGGCGGCAAAAAGGATGCGCATCCAGCCGTCTTCGAAATTGCTGTTGAGGCGCGGCGAGACCACGGTCTGCCCGGCGAACTCATGGTGTGCGGCCTGCTCGAGCAAATCGACCGCATCCCGCATGGCGAGCACGCCCCGCATGTTCTCGTAGCTCAACAGCAGCGCCATACAACGCTCCATGGATGACGCGGCGAAGCGGCGGGGCGGCAATGCCGAGGATGAAAAGAGGCGCGGAGTTTACTACCGAACCATTCGCGATTGGAACCGGTCGGGTCGCACAATGCGACGCAGTCTGTTCGCATTATTCAAGCACCCGGCCACCGCCGCCTTGACGAAATTCAATTCGTTGATGTGGGAACGTTTGGCGCGATCAGTTTTACATCCGCAAAATAGGAACTGTAGCGACGTGTATCGCGAGTCAACAGCGGATAACGTGATACTGCCGCATGTGCACCAACAAAGAAGTCGGCAATCACGTTGTTTTTGGTGCCACCTTGTCGGCGGTAACGCACAAAAGCCTTGCCAGCCAGAAACAGGGCCGGACGCGGCAACTCGAGCATTGCAAGCCCAAGCTTATCGATGGCTTTGTCGAGAGCATCGACACTCGAAAAGGTCAGCGACAGTTCTGAATAGATGACCGGGTTGATCGCCAGCCGGTGAATTTTCGATTGCGCGCGCAGCTGGCCGATAGACCAGTCCGCCCATTCCGGATCATTTTCCAGAACGTCCACCAGCACGTTGGTGTCGACCAGCAACATCAGCTTTTGTCGCGCAGCAACGCCATCAGGTCATCAGTTCGCCATTTGATGTCAGCCTTGCCACGGGCAGACTCGAAGCGATCGGGCTTGCGACTCGACTTCGCGCCTACCTTGTGAACGACAACATCACCTTCGCGATTGACGGCAAAATCGACCGCGCAGCCGGGCACCAAATTCAGCGCATCGCGAATCTGCTTGGGGATGGTGACCTGCCCCTTGCTGGTCAGAGTCGTCGACATGGCATATCTCCTTTTGTATTACCAAAATATTTATTGTAATACCGGATGCAATGGCCTGCAATCAGCGCTGCGGGATTTTCGGAATCGGACGCGTTTTAGATTCCGCAATACCTACTGTTCACTTGTTCTCGCTTCTTCGCAAACGGCGACGAAGGTTTTCGACAGCCCCTTGTCAGGATGCTGGCGCCCGACCTACTACAGCCAAACATTCAGTACCTGGCAGCCGCAGCCGAACGCCTACCACTCATGGTTTCCAGTTAAAGGAATTACCTGCATCGTCTCGCCTGGCCTTCTGGTAACGCTTCAGGGCAGCCTTCAGTTTTGCCTTCGGTCTGGGTGGGTTTCCCATCAAATCGAGCAACCAATTTCAGTCGCGCGGCGACAAGCGGATAACCTCTTCCCGCTCAAGAACTGCATGCGCCTCTTTCAGTGCAGCCTGCACCACAAACTGATTAACCGTGGCACCCGACAGTTCGGCGGCACGACACAGCGTTTCATAAACCTCGCGAGGCACTCGAGCGCTAATGCGGTCCTGCTTGGCGATGGCGGTTCCCATCATCACCTCCTACATTGATCTGATTGTGCAGTTTATTACTGGCGTAAAAATGGCGACGGCAATTCTTCATGACATCACGATCAGATATAAGTCCAGGCAACCATGTGGCTTCGCAACGCCATACGCGGCTTAATCTCGACTATCGGCAAGAAGGCGCGCGGTCGCTGACCAAATACCAGGTGAAATCCTTTGAAATCGAAGAGTCGAAGCGTAGTCCACCACAGGTCAAATGGAGAAAAGGGAGGATTTCGGTAGCTAATCGACAGGGAAATGGGGGGGGCTGGCCTATTAGCTGGCAAAGCATCTTTGCCAAAGCCGCGCCAGCACTGAGGCGACAGACAGAAAAAAACCCAACCGATCAGGGTTGGGTCTTCAACTTGGTGGGCCCTCTCGGACTTGAACCGAGGACCAACGGATTATGAGTCCGCTGCTCTAACCAACTGAGCTAAGGGCCCGAAGGCGGCATTATAACTGTGTCGCGATGCCCGACGCCGTAGCGCCTGAATAAAACGCACCCGCTAGCGCA
>CAMDSO010000022.1 GCA_945906935.1 Bordetella parapertussis | reverse complement strand
GCGACATCAATTTCAATTTCATCGCCGTCGACAATACCGTCGATGGCGCATTCGAACGCCGGCAAGCCGTTGTTGATGGTGTTACGAAAAAACTGGCGGCCAAAAGAATGTGAAACCAGTGCCGCCACACCCATCAGGTGCATCACATGCACGGCCTGCTCGCGCGACGAGTTGTTGCCGAAATTTTTTCCAGCGACGATGATGTCGCCGGATTTGAAATTGCCGATGAACGACGGCGCAACCTTTTCGAATGCGTGCTGCGCCACATAGGCGTTGTCCTTGCCCGGCAGATATTTGCTTGAACAATTGGTGTCGGTGTTGATGTTGTCGCCGAGCAGGCGTGCACGACCTTTGATAGTGTTTTCCATTAAGCCGCCCTCCACTGTCCGCCATCGACTTCGCGCGGATCGGTGATAAACCCGGTCAACGCCGAGGCGGCCACCGTCGCCGCCGAACCGATCCAGATTTCCGATTTGTCGTTACCGAGGCGTCCTTTGAAATTACGGTTGGCGCTCGAGATTGCGACGTCGCCGTCACCCGTGATCAGATGGCCCGTCACATTGACGCACGTTCCGCAACCGGCGGCCTCAAACGACGCACCAGCGCGTGTCAGCGCCTCGATCAGCCCCTCGCGCGCGGCGGCGAGATAAATTTCGCGTGACGCCGGCGTGATGATCATGCGCACGCCTTTGGCAATCCGCTGCCCCTTCAGTATCGCCGCGGCCTGCCGGATATCGTCGAGCCGCCCGTTGGTGCAAGTACCGATCAGGGCGAAATGGATTTTCTTGCCACGCACTTCCGGTACACCCACCACGTCATCAATGTGGTGCTGGCGCGCCACCTGCGGCACCAGGTTTGCGGTGTCGATCTCGATGCGTTCGACATAGATGGCGTCAGCATCCGCCTTCACCGGCTTCGGTGGGCGCGCCTTGTGCGCCTGCAGCCAAGCGATGGTTTTTTCATCGGCTTCCAGCAGCGCCGCTTTCGCCCCCAGTTCCGCAGCATGGTTCGACAGCGTCATGCGATCGTCGATTTCCATCGCCGAAACACCACTACCGACATATTCGAGCGCGCGATAATTCGCCCCCTCGGCACCCAGGCGGCCGAGCATGTGCAAGGTAACGTCCTTGGCCCAAACGCCGGGTTGCAGGCGGCCCTTCAATTCAATACGGATGGTTTCGGGCACGCGAAACCACAGCTTGCCGGTCATCATCACGGCGGCGACGTCGGTGCCTTCGACGCCGGTGCCCAGCGCATTGAATGCACCATAGGTCACCGAATGCGTGTCAGTACCAACGATCAGATCGCCGGCGGTCAAATGCCCGCCCTCGGGCATCACCTGATGACAGATACCGTCGCCAACGTCGTAGAGCTGCGCGCCGGTGGCTTCGGCAAAAGCGCGCATGTCCTTGTGGGTGTTGGCCGCTTCGATATGCGGCGGCGGCGAATAATGATCCATCACCAGCGCCGTGCGTTTGGCAAAAGGCAAACCCTTACCGCCGAGTTTGGCCGCCATCTTCATCGCGTTGCCGGCGCGTGCATCGTGCATCATGGCAAAATCAACGTCGGCAACCACGACCTCACCGGCGCCTACCGGTGCGCCGCCCGAGTGCGCGGCAAGAATTTTTTCAGCGATGGTGTATCCCATGAAGCCTCCGTTTAGCAGACACAGCGCAGGCGTTGCGCCACGCGTTTTTATCGCCGGATTCTAGCAGGGAAAAAGCGTCGTCCCGGACGCCGTCTTAGCGCCGGTCTATACCCAGCATCTGACGCGCTTCATCGGTAGTGGTCGGTTCACGACCGGCGGCACGCCCTAATTCAGCGAAACGATGCACGAGTTCGGCATTGCTCGGACAACCGAGCTCCTCGTAAGAATAATCACCGATCCCCGGCGCCAGATGTCCGCCGCGTTCGAGCGCGGTGGCGGCGACGTTCAGGAGATTGCCCTCCTTGCAGGCGGTCGTCCATTCAATGCGACGGTTAGCTGGCATGAAATCGACCAGCGCCTCGAGGCCGCGCGGCGTGCACGGATGCGCGCCAACGATGCCGCCCTCGGCCAGCACGCATTGCACATAGGCCGGCTCATTGATCACACCCATGTCGAGGAAGGCGTCGACCATGCGCACAAAGGGTACCGCCCACACCGACAGATGCGGCTTCACGCCCGCCTCGGTCATGCCTTTGGCGAGAAACAAACAGGTCTCGGTGCTGTTGAGGTAGACCTTGTTGAGCGTCTTGAAAGTTTTGGTTTTAGCATCGTAGGCGTCGATGTTGCTGCTGCCGGTATCCACCGCGGCGAAGTCCGGCCGCGTCGCACTTTTCTGCCCCATCAGTTTGATATGGGCGAGCCGGTTCTCGTCTTCCTTGACGGTAATCTGACCCAGCGTCGAGTCGATCAGAATGTCGCAGCGCGCGCGTATCTTCGAGACGATCTCCGCATACATCTCCGGCTGGTGACAGGGACTGCCGTCGGCATTACGCGCATGAAAATGAATAATCGAGGCACCGGCGGCGCGGCACTCGGCGGCCGTTTCAGCAATCTCGTCGGGCGTGAATGGAATGTGTTTGTTCTTGTTGCGCGGCGCGTATTCGTTAACACGCACCGTGATGATCAGCTTTTTCTTGATGCTCATGCTTGCCCTTACAGTTATGCCTTAACGCCTGCCATGCGCTTGATCGCATCGACAAACAAATCGCCGTCGGTACCCAGCACGATAATCTGCACGCCGCGCTTGGCGATGGCACGACCGTATTCAACGTTAAGGTTGTTGCCGATCAGCGTCATCGCATGTTTGCCGTGACGGTGCGTGGTCGCCACCACCGTGTCGAGCGCCGCGCTCATTTTCGGATCATCGAAAGTCGCCCCCGGCACCCCCAGTGAGACCGACAGATCGGTCGGTCCGACAAAAAATGCATCGAGGCCCGGCATCGCCGCCAGCGCGTCGAGATCGGCAATACTTTCTTTTTCTTCGAGCAACGCGATCGCCATCAACTCACGATTGACGCGCGTCGCATACTCATTCCAGCCGCCACGCACATAACCGGCGGCACGCGTGATCTGACAGGCGCCGCGTTCGCCATCGGGGGCAAAACGCATCGCCTTGAGCAGCGCCGCGCAATTTTCGCGATTGGCATGTGGGAGCACGATCCCGGCGGCACCGAGATTGAGCAGTTTCTTGATCAGCGGTGCATCCACCTCGGGCACGCGCACAAAGGGCGTAATCTGCGCGGCGTCGGCGGCGCGGATCAAATGCCCGGCGCGATCGAGATCCAGCGCACTGTGTTCCATATCGATGATGACGAAATCGAGACCGGCGGCGGCCATCATTTCGACCACCATCGGACTGCCGGTAAACAACAGCATGCCGGTGACGGTAGCCCCGTCGGCGAGCCGCTGACGGAATGAAGTTTGATTATTCATGGGGGGGTGTGTTGGTGAAGGCGCGGCGAGGTTACCGTGTGCCTGCCGCCATGGTCAAGGCAACCATCGTTACAGACGGCAAAACTGCGCCTGCGGAGGTCAAAAACACCGCCAATGTGATACCCTCCACTCCCCGTTTTCAGACGCACTTTAGAGCCCGACACCATGTCAAAAATCGTTATCAAGTTCGGTGGTTACCAGAACCCCGCCTCCATCCATAACCGTGCCGCCGAGCGCTTTGGCGAACTGTTGAAAAAGCAGTTTGCGGATCGCATTGATTTTCAGTTGATAGGCAACGTGCTCAACATCGGCCGCCAGTCCGGCGACCTGCCGAAGATGGTTGCCAGCGGCGAGCTCTCGCTGTGCTACATCTCGTCGGTGCGTTTCACCGACCCGGTGCCCGAATTCAAGGTGCTTGAACTGCCCTTCCTGATCAAGGACCGCGCCAGCGTGCAGCGCGCCTTCGCCGGCGAGTTCGGCAAGCTGCTGCAAACGCGCATGGAAGAAAACACGCCACACAAACTGCTTGGCGTCTGGGACAACGGCTTTCGTCACTTCACCAACAAGGTGCGCCCGATCCGCACGCCGGCCGATTGCAAAGGCCTGAAGGTGCGCTGCCAGGTCAGTGAAATGCATGTCGAGGCGCTGCAAGCCATGGGCTTTGAGCCGATCTCGGTGGACGTCAAGGAATTCGTCGACGGTATCGACGGCCCGCGCTTCGACGGCCAGGAAAATCCGCTCACCAACACCTATAACTTTGGCGTGCAAAAGTATCATCGCTATCAAACACTCACCGGCCATCTGTTCGGCGCGACCGTCATGATCTGCAATAAAGAGCACTACCAGAGCTGGCCTGCCGATCTGCAAGCCGCGGTCGATGAAGCCGGACGCGCAGCGACGCGCTACCAGCTCGAACTGGCGGCTGCCGAAGACGCCGAAATGCTGGCCAAGTTCAAGCTCGTAGCGGATCACGAAATCATTACGCTCAGCGACGCCGAACGCGCACCGTTTGTCGCAGCCGTGCAGCCAGTGCTGGAAAAATACCGGCGTGAACTCGATCCGAAACTGTTTTTTTATTTAGCGTGATCATCATCGGCGCGTGGCCCGCCCCCCTCCGTCCCCCGAAAACACTTTTTGCGATTGGGGGAATTGAGCCGGACACCGCGTCAATGGTGAGCCGCCGTTTTACTGGAGATCGCACGTGATCAATGCAGCAATCGTCGGCCTCGGCTGGTGGGGCCAGAAAATCGTCAACGCGGTGCAGGGCAAAAGCACGCGCATCCGTTTCATCCGCGGCGTCAGTAAAGAGCCCGATACGGTGCGCGAGTTTACTGCGCGACACCAGATGGAACTCTCGACCAAACTGGCCGACGTGCTGGCCGACCCGCGGGTGCAGGCGGTAATCCTGGCCACCCCGCATTCGCTGCACACCGAGCAGATCATTGCCGTCGCCAAAGCGGGCAAGGCAGTATTCTGCGAAAAACCGCTGGCGCTGAAAAAAGCCGATGCGGTGCGTTCAACCTCGGCCTGCCGTGACGCCGGCGTGCTGCTGGGCATCGGCACCAACAAGCGTTTCTGGCCGTCGATGCGCGAACTGCGCCGCGTCGTCGCCAGCGGTGAGCTCGGTGAAATCCTGCATGTCGAGGGGCACTACAGTAATGAGAATTCTGGCGCGCATTTCTCGCAGTGGCGTACCTCGCCCAGCGAGGCACCCGGCGCGGGCATGACCGGTTCTGGCATCCACGTGCTCGACGCACTGTGCAATCTGCTCGGGCCCGTTGCGCGCGTGCAAACCCAGGTCATCACGCGCAAGCCCGCACCTGACCCGACCGACACACTGTCTATCATGTTCGAATTTGAGAACCACACCAGCGCGCTGCTCGGCGCGGTGCGCGCAACGCCCTTTTACTGGCGTATCCACGTCTTCGGCCGCGAGGCTTCGGTCGAGGCGCTGGGCGAAACCGAACTGGTGATCCGCCGCAAAGGCGCCAAACCAGAACACTACAGCTACGATCCGCTCGATTCGCTCAAAGAAGAGTTCGACGTCTTCGCCGACGCGGTAGCCGGCCACAGCGAATATCCAATCAAGATGCCGCACATGGTCAACGTGGTGGCAGCCTTCGAAGCCATCGTACAATCCATCGAAACCGGGCAACCGGTCTCCCTCACCAAGGCGTAATCACTATGAACAAGCTCCCGGTCCTCGGTCTCATGCTCGGCGATGTCACAGGCATCGGTCCGGAAATCAGCGTCAAGCTGCTCGCCTCGGGCATGCCGCATTCAGTGGCACGCGTGGTGGTGATCGGCGACGCCCGCGTGTTCGAGAGTGGCTGTCGTGATGCCGGTATCCGGCTCGCCTTTCAAACCTTCGATAACATCGATGCCATTGAATTCAACGGCGACGCGATTCCGCTGATTGACCTGGCCAATGTCGATCCGACGAAATATCCGCGCGGCGTGAGTTCCGACGAATCCGGCCGTCTCTGCGGCGACACGCTCAAACACATGATCGAGTTGGCCGACGCCGGCAAGATCGACGGCATCTGCTTCGCCCCGCTCAACAAGGGCGCGATGAACCGCGGCGGTTGGAAATATCCCGACGAGCACCAGATGTTCGCGGCACTCACCAAGCATCAGGGTTTCTTCGGCGAGATGAACGTGATCAAGGAGTTTTCTACCTTCCGCGTCACCTCGCATATCGCGCTCAAAGAAGCGGTCAAGCTGATCACGCCCGAACGGATCACCGCGGCCATCCGGCTCGCCGATCAATCGCTGCGCGCCGCCGGTATTGCACAGCCGCGCATCGGGGTTGCCGCGCTCAACCCGCATTGCGGTGAAAACGGTCTCTTCGGCGACGAGGAAATCACCGTCATCCGCCCGACCGTCGACGCGGTACGCGCGAGTGGCGTGAATTGCACCGGCCCGATCTCATCGGACGTTATCTTTTTGAAGGCCCTGAAAAACGAGTTCGACGGCGTGGTCATGATGTATCACGACCAGGGCCAGATCGCGACCAAGCTGCTCGGCTTCAACAAAGGCGTCACCGTCACCGCCGGACTGAAGACGGTTTTCACCACGCCAGCCCACGGTACCGCCTACGACATCGCCGGCAAGGGTGTTGCCGACACCGGCGCACTGGAACAGGCGCTGCGCATCGCCGCCCGCATGGCGGCCGCCCGTATTCATTAAATTTATCCGTAGCGCGAACATCACAACGAGGAGGAACCAGCATGCATCCTATCGACCGCAGCACGATCTGCAGAACAATTGGTGTTATCGCCGCGGCTACACTGTGCGGGCCGCTTGCCGTTGGTGCCTATGCGCAGGAATACCCGACCAAGCCAATACGCATGATCGTTGGCTTCGCTCCGGGCGGCGGCACCGATACGACCGCGCGTCCGCTCGCACAGAAACTCGGCGAGTTGCTCGGGCAGCAGGTGATCGTCGACAACCGACCCGGTGCCGGCGGCAACATCGCCACCGAAATCGTCGCCAAGGCCAACCCCGACGGCTACACCATACTGATGGGCACCATCGCCGCGTTGTCGATCAACCCCGGCCTCTATGCCACGCTGCCCTTCGATCCAGAAAAGGATTTGTTGCCGGTGATTCAGGCGGTCGATTCGACCAATGTGCTGTCACTGCATCCGTCGGTCGCCGCCGGCAGCGTGAAGGAACTGATCGCGCTGGCAAAAACAAAATCATTGAGCTATGGCTCGTCGGGTATCGGCGGCACCGGTCATCTGGCCGGCGAATTGTTCAACGTGATGGCGGGAACCAAACTCGTGCACGTACCCTACAAGGGGGGCGGACCGGCGATCATCGATCTGGTCGCCGGCCAGATACAGTTGGTGTTTGCGACCGGTGCCAGTGCGGTGCCGCAAATGAAATCCGGCCGCATCAAGGGTATCGCGGTGACCACACTGAAACGCTCGGCGCTGCTACCCGACATCCCGACCATCGCCGAAGGCGGTCTCAAGGACTTCGACGCCAACAACTGGTACGGCATCATGGTGCCGGCGAAAACACCGCGTAACGTCATCAACCGGCTGAATGCGGAAACGACCAAGGTGTTGAGCATGCCCGAGGTGAAAACTTTCCTCTTTAACCAGGGCCTCGACGCCGCACCGGGCACCCCGGAGGCCTTCGGCGCCTATATCAGGGCCGAGCGTGTCAAGTGGGCGAAGGTCATCAAAGCGGCTGGCGCCAAGGCGGAATAAGCCGCAATCCGCCGAATGGCGGCGACCGCGCAGGTTGCCGCCGTGCCGTTTGCGGCGCACCGTTAGAAACTCGTCGTAATGGTGCCCGCGCAAACGCAAGCCCCACCATCGTTCATCTCAAGGTAGGCGCTGCGACTTCGATGGCACTGGCCATGCAGTGCAACCAGCGTTGCGCCACACATAATTATCCAAACCCGCGACATAGATTCTTGACTACCGCCGCGCAGATCAGTTCTACTGTACGGTGTAAAAGACGCGTGAACGATAAAAATTAATCAAGCGGCAACAACCGTCTTGAGACGGCTTTATGCCACGCGCGTCGCCAGCCTGCGTCACCAGCTGGCAGCGGACGTGGCAATTTTCTCTGGAGAGAGACATGCCAGCAATCGATCAAGGACTGTGGATCAGCTATTACAACCTGCCCGACAGCGGGCGCGATGAATATCTGCAGTGGTTACACAGCATCTACATACCGCGGATTTTGCAGGTGCCCGGCGTACTGTGGGGCGCGCACTATAAATCCGAGAAGGTCCCGCCTGCCTCGCGACTGCCACACACCAGCGACCCAGCAGTCTCCAAGGGCGCAGATTTCATTCTGTTGTTTGGCGGCGAGAGCGCGCATACGTTTTCCAAGGGTGCGGCGCACTATCTGCAACAAGCGCCGGGACGCTTCGCGGCCAATCAGACCGCTGAAGACTGCCGCATGCTCGGCATGCGCAGCGGTGAGCGCGTACTGATTACCACCGAAGTCGCGCGCCGCGCCGGCCCGGAAGCCGCCACCCGCGAAAGCCGGCTGGCACCCGCGCCGTGCATACAACTCGGGACTTTTAACGGCGATGGCACCGCCACCGAAGAGGAAATGCTGACCTGGTATGCCGACTGGAGATTCGATGCACTAGGACGGCTGCCCGGCTGCGTGGCGATCCGCCAGCTGGTTTCGGTGGTTGGTTGGGCCAAACACGGCGTGCTCTACGAATTTACGTCACGAGCGGGCCGCGATTCGCATTTCCCGCGGATGCGCGAACTCTATCCTGCTGGAGGCCAATGGTCGAACCGCGCGGTGGTGCATCTGATGCACAGCCCGGAATCGCCGATTGTCGCCAGCCGGCTGTGGCCACCGGTCAATTAAGCAGCGTCTTACAATGAAGCAACGCAGGCTATGCACAAAAGAAAACGAGGAGCGCAGATGAAACACGCGATACGATTTTTACAACCCACATTGATCTGTGGAATGGTGTGCGGTATGAGCAACGCGACGGCGCAGGACTTCCCCGTCAAACCCATCCGCATTGTCACCGGCGGTGCCGGTGGCGGCAACGATGTGCTGGCGCGCCTGATCGGCGTTGGTCTCACCGCAAGCTGGGGACAACAAGTCGTCGTCGACAATCGCCCCAGTGGTGTAATCCCCGGTGAAATCACCACCCGCGCACAACCCGACGGCTACACCCTGGTATTGTCAGGCGCGAGCTTCTGGATCTCGCCGCTGTTTGTTGAAAAACCGCCTTACGACCCGGTGCGCGATTTCTCACCAATCACACTACCGGTGAGTACCCCCAACATTCTGGCGATCAGCCCGTCACTGCCGGTGAAAAACGTGAAAGACCTGATCGCACTGGCCAAGGCGCGTCCGGGCGAACTCAACTACGGCACTCCGGGTGCCGGCTCCTCGCCCCACCTTGGCGGTGAATTATTCAAAGCGATGGCAGGCGTCAGTATTGTGCGCATCAACTACAAGAGCGCGACGACCTCCATCAGCGAGGTCATCGCCGGACAAATCCAAATGACCTTCGGCAACGCCGCCTCGGTGGCACCGCATGCCAGGTCGGGGCGGATCAAAGCGCTGGCGGTGACGAGTGCACAACCTTCTGCACTGTTCCCCGATCTGCCGACGGTTGCCGCCACCGGCCTGCCCGGCTATGAGATGCTCTCGCTATTCGGCATCTTCGGTCCGCCGAAAATGCCGGAAGCCATCGTCGAAAAACTGAATCGTGAAATCGTGCGCGTCATCAACCGCGCCGAAGTCAAAGATCTGCTGGCCAATGCCGGCATCGAAGTCGTCGGCAGCACACCGGCCCAGTTGGCAACCGCCATCAAGGCCGAGGTTGCCAAGTGGGGCAAGGTCATCAAGGACGCCGGCATCCGTAGCGAATAGCACTCAGCACACTAAACTCAGCACTCTGCAAGCCAGGCGCATGCGGCGTGCTGAGCAACCCGGCGTACCGCCTTGATTATGCGGGCGTAGCGGGCGTGGCCGGCGTGGCGGGCGTGGTATCCACGGCACGACTACGCAACGTCGCATCCGCTTTCAAAACGTGCTTAGCTACCTTGTGGGTCGGCGTGTGCGGCAATGCATCAAGAAACACCACATAGCGCGGTACCTTGTGTGCGGCCAGGCGTGCCGCGCACCAGGCGCGCACCGCCACCGCATTGAGGGTTGCACCAGCAGCACACACAATGGCCACCAGAACCTCCTCCTCACCGACCTCAGCCGGCACCGCAATGGCGGCAACCTCCGCGACACCGGGCATTTCAGCGATCACACGATCGAGTTCAGCACCGGCGATGTTCTCGCCACGCCGACGAATGATGTCTTTTTTGCGCGCGACGAATAGAAAATAACCGTCATCATCCTGACGCACCAGATCGCCAGTCATGAACCAGCCATCGCGAAACGAGGCCTCCGTCTGTTCTGGATCGCGGTAATAGCCCTGCATCAGCGTAGGGATTTTTACCGCCAACTCACCCGTCATACCAGCGGCCACATCACGGCCGTCATCATCGAGTATGCGCGCCTGCGTCCAGGGCTGGACAGGGTTGGGATGCAAACCGGGACGCCCCATCGCGGCCAGTTTATGCGGGCCTTCGAACGGATTGCTGAAGGCACCGGGAATCTCGGTCATACCCAGCCCCTCGATGATCGTCGGCACGTTGAAATCGTGCTTGAACACCGCCAGGGTCTCCTCGGTAAAGCCGGAGCCGTTAACGACACGCAAACGATGCCCGGGCACATATTCACTACGCGGACGCCGTGCCAGTATGGTGCTGACGGCCGCCATCACATTGACCTGGGTGGCGCCGGTATCGGCGGCCAGCCGCCAGAACGCCGATGCACTGAAACGCGGCGCGATGATCATGCAGGCACCGGCTGCCAGCGTGCCGGCGAGCACGTTAAACAGCGCGTTGACATGGAACATCGGCAACACACACAGCACACGATCATCCGGTTGTAGATGCACGCGCATGACATGCCGCTCACCGGCGAGTATGAAATTGCGCTGGCTGTGCATGACCCCCTTGGGAAAGCCGGTGGTACCCGAGGTATAAATGATCACAAAACTGTCATCGGCTGCCCCCGGCGCAGGTAGCGTCATCACGGGCGCGGACTCAAGCATGGCGCTGAATGCAGGAACCGCAGATTGCACGCCATCGACCAGCGCCAGCCACGGCGCAGGCTGCAAAACATCGCAGGCGGCCTTCACCGTCTGAAGGGTCGCCTGCGAGCACAATACGGCGGCCACCGCGGCGTGCTGCAAAACATAGCGCACCTCGGCCACCCCGTATTCAGGATTCACCGGCACCATGATGGCGCCGATACGCGCACAGGCAAATAACAACAACACCTGCGCCTCGCTATTGCCGGCAACAATGCCAATGCGATCGCCACGCACGATGCCACGCGACGCCAGCACGCGGGCGGCACGCTCCACTGCATCGCCAAAATCCGACCAGCACCAGGTGCGCTCGGGCAGCATCAAAAACGGCCGCGCCGCCGCCGCACTGGCGCGACCGGCGAACGCGCCGCACAGCGTGTAGTCGTGCGCGGGATAACACGAGATCACCTCAAGCGGAGTCAGGTGCATGGTGCTCATGGCTTCACGCCTGCAACCGCGGCCAGTTAAGCCATTCGCACAAGCCGCGCCCCATGATCCATTCCTTGTCCGCTGCACTCAGCCACTCGATCTCCTCGGTAAACATGCTGACAGCCTGTGCATAGGTGCACGGCAGGCGCGAGAGATCGGTACCCCAGAAAATACGCTGCGGCCCGAAGGCGTCATAGACGCGTTTGAATTGCGGAAACAAGGCGCGGTAGGGATACACGTCGCGTGTATAACAGGCCAGTGCACTCGCCTTGATGGCAACGTTTTGATATCGCGCCAACCCGAGCACGCCTTCGTAGCCGGCGAACGCCTCATCGTCATACTTGCCCTGCGTCAGGCCCATATGATCGAGCGTGATTTTAAGCTGCGGATAGCGCACGGCCATGCGCTCCACCGCGGGTGTCATGTCACTGGCAATCAAGATCATCACCGGCAGCGCCGCCTGCTCGGCCGCCGCCCATAACCAGTCGAGCGTCCCGTTGTTCAACGCTGTGATCAGTTGCGGCCGGTTGAAACTGTAACGCAGGCCGAGCATGCCGGGCTGGCTGCTCTTCCAGGTAGCGACCTGCTCTTTTGCATCCGGGAGGTCCGGATTGAGCCGCCCCATGACCGCAAAGCGATCAGGATATTGCCGCGCCGCATCGAGCGACAAATCATTGCGGTCCGCGTCCAGCGACGGCGGCACCAGCACGACACGATGTACACCCGCCGCATCCATTTCACGCAGCACCTCGGGTGCTTCCAGCGGGGTTGCACGGTGTACATTGCCCGTTGCCCACGGTCGTTGCGGCGAATTCGGCGCCCAGATATGCACCTGCGCATCAGCGATAAACATGATTTTCTCCTCTGCTTGCTGTTTTAATCGACCAATCAAACCCTGTCCGGACGAATGCCTGCAACCATCCTTCCCGCATCAAGCAGAGAAAAAGCAGTCAAGTTCGCGCCAGGTTTCTTCGGGCGCCTGCTCCGCCGGATAATGCCCGCTCGGCAGCGCCACACAGCCAGTAATATTTGCCGCGTAGGCCGACCAGGCCTCAGAAAAATTGTAAAACGCCGCGGTATGACTTTGTCCGCCGACCAGCACCAGCACCGGACACTCGATCCGGCGTCCGGCCTCAAAATCCGCCTTGTCCATTTCAAAATCAATGGTCGCCGTGGCCCGATAGTCTTCACACACGCCGTGGATCTGTTCGGGCGTGCAGCAGCGGATGTATTCCTTGAGCGTTTCCTCGCTGATACCGCCCTTGCCGAGGCCCTGTGAGCCGAGCTTCATGCGGATGTAATACTCTTCATGGCCGGCGAGCAGGCGCTCCGGGAAATCATACGGCTGGGCAAGAAACGCCCAGTGGTAGGAATTAACCATCCACGTCTTGCTAACGTGCGTCCAGACGTGGTGGGTGGGCAGGATATCGATGCTGCAAAACTTCAGCACTTTGTCCGGGTGATCAAAGGCCATGCGATAAGCCGTGCGTGCGCCGCGATCATGGCCGGCGACGAAAAATTTTCGGTAGCCCAGCAGCGCCATCACATCGACCTGATCCTGCGCCATGCGACGAAAGCTGTAGTTGCTGTGATCCGGCAATCCGCGCGGTTTGCTACTGTCGCCGTAGCCGCGCAGATCGGTGGCGACCACGGTGAACTTTTCCGCCAGACGCGGCGCGACCTGATGCCAGTGCACATGCGTGAGCGGATTGCCGTGGATCAATAGCAAGGGCGGGCCGCTGCCACCGATCACGCCATGTATCTTGCACTGCGGATCGCTGGTGGGCAGATCAAACCTACGAAAACCTTCGAACATGCGCCCTCCGTCGGCTCACCGACTATGCAAGCCGGGATAAAAAAAGCCACCGCACCCTGCGATGCGGTGGCATGTCTTGCGCACTGCGCCGGCGCCTTACTTGTCGATGCCGCCCATCAGCAGATATTTGACCTCGACAAACTCTTCAATGCCGTACTTCGAACCTTCGCGACCGATCCCCGACTCCTTGACGCCGCCGAAGGGTGCGATCTCGTTCGAAATAATCCCGGCATTGATGCCGACCATGCCGTATTCAAGCGCCTCGGCCACGCGCCAGATACGGCCGATGTCACGGCTGTAAAAATAAGATGCCAGGCCGTATTCGGTGTCGTTGGCACGCTCGATCAGTTCGGCTTCCGTCTTGAAACGGAACAACGGCGCCACCGGACCGAAGGTTTCTTCATAGGTGATCTTCATATTGGTGGTGACGTTGGCCAGCACGGTCGGCTCGAAATAAGTGCCGCCCTTGGCGTGCCGCTTGCCACCGGTGATCACCGTCGCGCCTTTGGCCAGCGCATCGGCGATATGCTCTTCCACCTTCTCCACGCCCGCCATATCGATCAAGGGCCCCTGGCTGACGCCATCTTCCAGACCGTTGCCGACTTTCATCGCGGCGACTTTGGCCGCCAGCATGCCGGCGAATTTATCGTAGACACCGTCCTGCACAAAAATGCGGTTGGCACAAACACAGGTCTGTCCGGTGTTGCGGAACTTGGAGGCCATCGCGCCTTCAACCGCCGCTTCAAGATCAGCGTCATCGAACACGATAAACGGCGCATTGCCGCCGAGTTCGAGTGAGACCTTCTTCACCGTGCTGGCGCATTGCGCCATCAATTGCTTGCCAACCTCGGTTGAACCGGTGAAGGTGAACTTGCGAATGATTTTGCTCTCGGTCAGTTCTTTACCGATCGGTCCCGACGGCCCGGTGATCACCGAGATCACGCCCTTCGGAATACCGGCACGCTCGGCGAGTTCGCACAGCGCCAGCGCCGAATACGGCGTGTAGGTCGCGGGCTTGATCACCATCGTGCAACCAGCGGCCAGCGCGGGGCCGGCCTTGCGCGTGATCATTGCATTGGGGAAGTTCCACGGCGTCACCGCTGCACAGACGCCGATCGGTTGCTTGATCACCACAATGCGCTTGTCGGCCTGATGGGTCGGAATGGTGTCGCCGTAAATACGCTTGGCTTCCTCGGCAAACCATTCGATAAACGAAGCACCGTAAGCAATCTCAACACGCGATTCGCTCAGCGGCTTGCCCTGCTCGACGGTCATCAGGATCGCCAGATCCTCCTGGTTCTCCATCATCAGGTTGAACCATTTACGCAGGATCGCCGAACGCTCCTTGGCGAGTTTCGCACGCCATGCCGGCAACGCCGCGTTAGCCGCCTCGATGGCACGCCGCGTCTCGGCGAGCCCCAGACTCGGTACGGTGCCGATCTGCGCACCGTCGGCGGGATTGAATACCCCGAGCGTCTTCTTGTCGTCGGCGTCCACCCACTGGCCATCGACATAGCATTGCTGACGGAAAAGACTCATGTCCTTGAGCTGAATCGGCGGCTTTACGGTGGTCACCATGTTGTGTCCTCGATGGAGAAATAGGCGGCGCGAATGCGCCCGCAATGAGGCCTCGATTGTAACATCCACCCCGACGCGCCCAGCCTCGTCGCTGGCGCCCAAGATGCCTGCTATCGGCAGTGACGCAGCGGACGCCGCCGCCGCAAAAACCTGTCATCCCAACGTGCCGGCCAAGCGCGAACGCAACGCGACAACGCCCTCTGCTAAAATCAAAAAAAACCGCCCCGATGCCGCGCGAAAATCCATTCAAAAAAACGGCGCGAATCCCATAACCATGGTGCTGCAATCTATGCAAGATACGAACTCCGCGTTCTGGAATTTCTCGCTGCGTGTCTACGCGCGTGCGGGCGTGCCAGCCGCCTGCCTTGAGATTCAGGAGGCGGTCGGCGCCGACGTCAATGTCGTGCTCTTTTTGCTCTACCTCGCCAGCCAGCGGCGCGCCTTGAATGCCACGGAAGTGGCCGCACTCGAAGCCGCTGTCGCGCCGTGGCGCGATGCCGTGGTGCGCCCGCTGCGCAGCGCGCGCCGTCATCTCAAAGACTGTGGTGCGCCATTTGCGGGGGAAGCCGCCGCGCAACTGCGCAGCGCGGTAAAACGCGATGAACTGGCGGCTGAACAATTACAACAACTGACGATGGAAGCGCTGTTTCCCACCGCCAACACCGGCACGCCGGCGGCTGATCAGTTTGCAGCCGCACGCGCCAATCTTGAAAACTATGCGGCACTCACAGGCCGCCTGCCACCGGCTGCCGTAAAGACGCTGCTCGATTGCATTGAACCAAACGAACAAACCAACAAACCTGAACCCCTGTGGAGAAAACCATGATACGCAAACTCAGAACACAACGCGACGACCAGCAATGGATGCTCGACCTCGCCTTGAACATGCGCGGCCGCGTGCAAAACTTTGAAGTCGACGGTGCAGAAACGCCGCCAGGCAAGCGTGCACGCAACTACCGCATGTATTCGAAGGTGTGGCGGCAGGCCGCCGAACAGCACGAGGCGCTGGCCAAACGCGCGCAATCGCTCGGCCACAACACCACCGCTACCGCGCATTTCGATCACGCCATCGAGGCCTATCGCATGGCGCAGCATGCGATCTTTTTCGACAACCATCCGGTAAAGAAAACGCTCTATCGCAAACTCTGCGAAATGGTCGACCGCCAAATCACCACCGCCGCCTATCCGATCGAGCGCGTCGAAGTGCCCTTTGACGACGGCAAGACCATCTCCTGCCTATTTCACATGCTGCCCGACCGACGCAGGGCGCCGACCATCATTTACGTGCCGGGCATGGATCAAACCAAAGAGGCCTTCCCGCGCGTCAATCACAACGTCGCACTCTCGCGCGGCTTTAACGTGTTGTCGATGGACGGCCCGGGCCAGGGCAGCTCGAACATGCAAAAAATCCGCGCCGTCGGCGACAACTACGAACGCGCCGGTGCGGCAGTCATCAGCTGGCTACGCAAACGCCCCGAGGTCAACGCCAGCAAGATCGCCCTCTACGGTATCAGCATGGGCAGTTATTGGACGCTGCGTCTGGCCAGTTACGACCGTCGCATCGCCGCGGTCGCCAGCGCCACCGCCTGCTTTAATCCGAACAACACCATCTTCACGCAATCCTCACCGCGCTTTAAACAGATGTTCATGTTTATGGCCGGCTATACCGATGAAGCGAAGTTCGACGTTGAAGTCGCCCAACAGATGACCGTGCGCGGCCACCTCGAAAAGATTCAGTGCCCGACGCTGCTCGCCACTGGCGAATTCGATCCGCTGTGCCCGCTCGAAGATGCGATCGAAGCCTATGCTGAATTGAAGGCGCAAAAGGAAATGTGGGTGTTTGAAAACCAGTACCACCCGCAACGTTCGCTGTCCAACCTCGGCGGTCTGGCCAATCATGAATATGTCATCGACTGGCTGCACGACGTGCTGGTCGGCAAAGGTCTGTCGAAACGGCATAACCGCATCGCCTATATCAAGGAAGGCGGCGACGGCCCGTTCGGCAACTGCGTCTGGAAACCGACGGTCGGCCCGGGTCAGGCGTACTTCTAATCCACCACCCGACTGTAGCCGAGCCGGCGCTCAATGTAGCGCCGGCTTATTGAAACCAGACTTCGAGCCTGGGAATCATGTAACACAGCAAACCGCCGCCGGCCATGGCGGCGGGATGCCAGGCTTTGATCAGTCCGAACACACCGAAGGCGGCAATCGCGCCGCCGGCCAGCACGCGCACCAGAGCAGCGCGACACCAGCGTTGAAGGCGTTGGTAAAACAAGCCGATGCCCAACATATTCGGCAAGGTGCCCAAGCCGAAGGCCAGCATCACTAGCGTAAACGGCGTTCACGAAGCGCTCTCCTGCGTCACAACCTGCTCTCCATCAAACGCGAAGGTCGGCCAGATCGTGGCAGTAGCGCGAAAATCCATGGACGCCAATCCGCAGAGCTGGAATTTATCTGCTGATGCGACCGTCACCAGGGCGCTGAAAAAAAACGTGACCATGCGCTGCGTAAAAAAACCGTCGTCCCACATCCCCAGGACTATTGACCGGACAGGTTCGTCGCAAGCGCCTGCCTCGCCACCCAACACTTTCCGATAGGCGAATGAGTCCAACCAAGGCAAACTACGTGCCGTGGCAAGGGGGAGGGGTATTTTGTTTTTTCTTGGGGGGCGGCGTCATGAAAGAAATCCATCAGGGTTTTACCCTGATTGAATTGATGATCGTGGTGGCGATCATCGGCATACTGGCGGCGGTTGCATTACCGGCGTATCAGGACTACACCATACGTGCAAAGGTTTCAGAACTGGTTTTGGCGGCAGCAGGTTTCAAAACGGCTATCGCCGAAAAAGCGACGGTCGATGGAACTCTGGGAAGCGCGGGAATGGCCTTGACCGTGATTACCTCCGGCCGTATCTCCGGCGGCTCGGTGCAACCTGGCGGCATTATCACCATCACAGGCAGTTCGACGTCAGTGGGCACCGCAGTAACAGTCATGCTGAACCCGTCTCTTGGCGGTGGTCGCGTGGCTTGGGCTTGTAGCACTGGCGCCAGTGCACAGTGGAAATATGTACCTGCTGAGTGTCGCCACTAAGTCAGCGTTTGTAACAACCGTAACCTAGCGACCGGTAACAGCGCAACGGGTTGATACCAGTCAGCCACTAGTGATTACAAAAAAAGCGGAACCTGAGTTCCGCTTTTTTACAATCTAACGAACGAAAATTACTTCTTCGTATCAACCGCTGCTTTGGCTGTGTCCGCTTTGGCTGTGTCTGCTTTGCCATCGGCTGCCGTTTTGGATTTTTCGGCCTTCGCTTGAGCAGCAGCTTTTTTCTTGGCTGCTTTTTCCTCGGACGCCGCTTTGGCTTTTTCAGCCTTTGCCGCCTTCACATCAGCTGCGGCTTTAGCTTTTTCGGCCTTTGCATCGGCCAGGGCTTTGGCTTTATCAGCGGACGCATCGACTTTCGCTTCTGCCTTAACGGCATCTTTGCCGGGGGCATCTGCAGCAGTAACAGCGACCGACGCAAAACCGAACATCACAGCAACGAGTGTGGAAGCCAGCTTATTCATTGGAACTCCTGACGATAAATTTAAATTAAGCGATAACAACTGTCATGACTAGGACGAATAACGCGGAAGCTGTGTTGTCGGTTGACGCATCGCCAGGAGCAAGCGTAACGAGTCAAGGTGCGCCGCCTGACAAAAGATTACATATCGCGCACGTTACGGACAGCAACACGCCCAGCATCGGCTGGTGAGTAATTACCGGGGATCAGAGCGCCGCAGGACTGCCGCTCATTCGTCGAGTTTGTTTTGCGACGTCCATACCAATTCGATCGGCCGGGGTCTGCTCGAAATCAGCGACAACAGGCAGAGCGCACAAGACTCAAATTGTGGTGTGCCAGGCGCGGTGCGGTGAGCGCCTGTTTGGCCGCCGAAAGTCTTCGGGTACGCTCTGGTTAGTGATCTCGCACAGCGATAACTTCTGCGCCAGTGGCTGGTCAATTTCAAAAGACCGCAGGTTGGTTGAGAAAAACAGTTCGCCGCCGTCAGCCAGCAATTTGCGGCACTGATTCACCATGCGCACATGGTCACGCTGCACATCGAGCACATCGACCATCTTTTTTGAGTTCGAAAATGACGGCGGGTCGATCACGATCACGTCGTATTGCTGGTGTTCAATAACGGCACGCACCAGCCACGCCAGCACGTCGGCACGCACCAGGGTGTGCCGACGTGCATCAATGCCGTTGAGCGCGAAGTTGCGCGCCGTCCACGCCTGATAGGTATTGGAAAGATCGACCGTAGTGGAATCGCCAGCCCCGGCCAGCGCCGCATGAACGGTGAAACTTCCGGTGTATGCAAAGAGGTTCAGAAGTCGCGTGCCAGCCCCCAGCTGCACACGCTCCGCGATCGTTGCGGCGACCGTCGCGCGCATCGGCCGATGGTCAAGAAACAGACCCGTATCAAGATAGGTGTCGAAATTAACTTCGAAGCGATGCCCCGCCTCCAACACAACAAACGCCTCGGCAAGCGCATCATCGAGCTTTTCATATTGCGAAGTACCGCGTTGCCGCTCGCGGCGCTTCAAGTGCAAGTGCGCCGCAGGAATCGCACAGACTTCACAGATCGCATCGCAGACGGCAATTAGCCATGCGGTGTAAACAGCGTCGGTCATCTTCCAGCCGGTGTCGATTTCCTGCACATGCAAATGCGTCTCTGCGCGCGGCGACACCGCCTCATACCAATCGATGGCAAATGGAAACTGCGGAATGTCGCGGTCGTAAATGCGAAAGCAGGTGATGTCCCGCCGCCGCGCCCATTTTTTCCAGTGGGCGAGGTTCTTGCGGAGGCGGTTGGCGAAAGCGTCGGTCATGGGCGAAGTGGTTTGCAGTTGTCAGGTTCTGTGACGGTGCGATTCAACGAAAACGCTCTCTAGAGTCAAAGTCCTGCCTGCGTTGACCGGCACTCAGCAACAGTTACCGGTCGATTATAAATTTATGTATGAACTGATCTACACCAAGAATAGGACACGCCAAACCGCCAACAAGGCTGAGCAGATCCTTGTCACCAGTCCCCAATGCCTCGGCCTTCCCGGTTAACGCCAGTTCCAGAAATGGAACGTCAAATAGATCTCGACAGCGTGGCGTGGCGGGCGGCGGAACTGGGATACGCACGGTTTTGCAGAACGGAAGGTAGTCGGCCAGCAGCTCTTCTTGCTCATGCAAGGCAAGTTTGAACTTCGGGTATGCCAGAGCACGGATCAATTCGGCCGCCGTTGCCGTCGAGAGCAGAGGCTGTACGCGCCGGCTCTGCCAAGCCAGCCGCAATGGCGTCAGCCGATCGCCAGCGAACACCAGCGCGGACAACACTACGTTGGTGTCAATCACAACCCGCGGAGGACGCGTCATTTCTTACGTGCGGGTTTTCCGGCGGCAGCGCGCCGCGCCCATTCCACGGCATCGGCAGTGTCCTGTTTGTGGAGGCCAAGCTCGGCGAGCTTGGCCCGTACTGCATCTCCGCGCTGTATACGCACCGGAGTCAGTACTATCCGCCCATCGCGAGCTTCGACATCAAAATATTCGGTTGCACCAATTATCGTCGTAACACTCTTGGGCAAGGTTAGCTGGTTCTTCGAGGTCAGTTTGGCAAGCATGGCACAGAGCCCCCTGCAAAGTAAGGATTCCTTACTTTACGTCAAGCGTTGCGAATCGTCCAGCACTTCAAAAATACGGCATGTCGCGATCGTACATCGCGAAAGCATGTGACACCCCACCGTCGCGTAGATGTTTCCATTAGGCGAGATGCCACTGAAACACCGCGATAATATTCTTGTTATTTTTAATGTAATATCCAAATATGGCTTTTAATAACTCACAACATCTCTTGGCGCACGCGGATTGGCCATGGGAACCGGCACTTTTCCGCAGTCCCCACTCCCGCCGCCGCCGCAAGTTTTATCTAGAACATCGCCTACTGTTCAGTACTGGCATTTTTGTCGCAGCCAAACAGTGCCAGGGCGTTCAGGGCACGCCGCCCTGCTGACCCTGGGGCTGGCGGGTGCGGACATGGCAACCGGCGCGACAGAGTTTAAATTTGGCGACGCGGTCGAAGGCAGTCTAAACGGCACCGCCACAGCGGGCACCACAATCCGCACCGAATCCGCAGATCCCGCCCTGCTCGGCACCCTCTCCCCAGGGCGCGTGGGCCTTCCACCCGGGCAACTGGCCGGCAACTCTGGCAGCAACGATCTAAACTTCAAGCGAGACCGACCGGTTTCCACGGTGGCGAAGGCGATGTTCGACCTCGAACTGCGGCGCGCGAACATCGGTTTTTTCGCACGGACAAAAATCTGGTACGACTTCGAACTAAAGGACGGTGACCGCGCCTACGGCAATATACCGAACAGCTTTCGCCAAAACGCGCCGCTCAGCGATAACGGCTTCGATGCGGCCGCGAAATTCAGCAATGCCCGACTCGCCGACGTTTATGCTTTCGGCCACTTCAATCTTGACGGCAGCACGCCGCTCGACGTTCGCGTCGGCCGACAGGCGCTGAAGTGGGGCACCTCGCAGTTCATCGGTGGCGGGATCGACGCAATCAATCCCGCCGACGTCCCTTCCCAGCAGCGTCCCGGCGCACTGGCTGAGGAGGGCAAGGTTTCTGTTGGCCTGCTCTACGCCAATCTCGGCAGCGGTAAGGCCTGGGGCGTCGACAGTTTTATCCAGTATGAATTCCGGCCGACGATATACCCCGGTTGCGGCACGTTCTATGCAAGTGCAAACTTTTTGTCCACCGGCTGCCGCTATGTGTCGGTCGTGCGGACGATCGACGATCCCACCACGCTGGCGAGCGGTATTTATCCCAAACGCAATGCCGACATCCCTGCAAGTGACTCGGGTCAATACGGCATATCACTGCGCTACAACGCCGAATCGCTGAATACAGATTTTCGCGCGTACACCATGAGCTATCACAGCCGCAACCCGATGATCAGAGTGTTTAATCCGAACATCGCAGGCGGCTATGGCGCGACCGTGACCGAGCGCCTGACCGACCCGAACGGTATTCGTTTTTCTCTCATTTACCCCGAAGATATCCGGCTCTACGGGTTGAGCTTCGAGACCAAACTCGATCCTGCGACGCGCCTGTTCGGCGAACTGGCATGGCGACCTAACCAGCCGCTCGGACTCAATAGCTCCGACCTGATCAGCGCGTTTGTCGCGCGACCGGCAACCTCGGCCCTTAATCTGAGCAAGAACACCAATGCCCTTGCGCCGGGCAGCACCTTCGACAGTTTTGACCGCTTCGGTGTCACCACGGCGAGCTTTGGCGGCAGCAAGGCTTTTCGCAATACGCTGGGTGCCGCCGAAGTTGTACTGCGTGGGGAAATCGGCTTGAGCCATGTCGCCGGCCTGCCAGACCCCGGTGCACTGCGTTACGGTCGTTCGGACGACTTCGGCGTTGCGGCGATTAATGGCGTAGCCTGCACAGACACCACGCCAGCCCAAAAATCCTGCGCACGCGATGGCTTCGTGACCACCAATGCGTGGGGTTATCGGCTGCGTCTTGCCGCAAACTATGCAGGCGCATTCCTCGGTGCCGACCTCAAGCCTTCAATCGGCTACGCGCACGATGTGGACGGTTATTCCTACGACGGCACTTTCCAGAAAGGCCGCAAGATCCTGCGGCCGGGCCTGCGTGCAGACTAGGGCAAGAAATATTTTGCTGATCTCCAATACACCACTATCGCCGGCGGCAAATACAACACGCAGATCGATCGTGACAACGTGAGCCTGGTAGTCGGCGTCAATTTCTAGATGGATACTGGAAAGGTAAGCAGCGCGAAACCGCGATATTGCCAGGAACAATAATTACTATAGCGTCCGCGAGCCCTAACGGATCAGCTGCGGAATCACCGTAAATTTCAATTTGACCCCTATTCGCAGGTCGCGCTACTACCGTCTTGTGCCCAGTGTGATCAATACGACGACGAATACCATACCAATAAAAAACGAAAAATTCTGGTTAGGATTAAATGACCCCTGCCCCGTAAACCATTCATCAGATTGATGGCTTACCTTTGGCGACTTTCCAACTGGTGCAATCGGAATTGGGACAGCGGCACGGCGGCGCACCAAGATACAAGGATCTCCCGATAGCAACGCGCTTGCTAAAAAAAACCTGCCAAGAGCCACCTGGATCAGGCGCTGTGGTTCAGCTTATCCAGCCCGCCTTCGGATCATCCCTGTTTATTATTCTTAGGGATGCTCTGTATATCCAAAACCCAAGGTCTTGCCGAACGAAACCAGTTTTGCTTTTGAGGTACTAGTTGATCACGCTGTTTAAGAATGCCAACCCTCACAGTATAGGATGGCTGCAGCCCGTCACCTTGCGTCGTTGAATAGATATGCGTCCCACAAACTGTGCAAAATGCCTGCACTCTTGGGGTTCCGCTTTCCGCACTGGTTTTTAAATAGGTAGAGAGTTTTCCAGTAATTTTCAAAGTATCGCCTGGCGCTGAAACTGATACGCGAAACGCTGAACCACTGCCTGTCTGGCAATCTGTGCAATGACATATTTGAGTTTTTAGCGGATCAACTTCACCATTCAGGTGAATATTTCCGCAAGTGCAAGAGCCTTCAATTCTCATAAAAAAACTACTTACCCAAGGTTGTGAAATATAGGTCATTCATGATGTCTCGTTAAATCGGTCACCCATCCAGAATAAGCTTAGTTAAGCTCCGAGTTCCGCCAGATGGTTAAATCTGTGATGACGCCAAGTTCCAGCGCCTTTACAGGCAGCCCTTCACAACCGAGCGGCCGGCGCAATTCACGCCCATCGCATATAAAAGTTCGGGCTTCCCCGGCAATCTTGGTATCTGGATGCATAAACGCCACAATACCCCTGTTGTATTCGATGTTTACCCAGCGTCGTACGAGTTCTTTATCGGCTTTTCCGTCAGAAAATTTGATGATCCAATCGTATAAACCCAGCCGCTCTACCTCATGACGGTTTAAGTTTCCGTTCCTGTCATAGTGTCCGTGGAAAGCCACGAAGGTTTTCTCCAACCCCTGATCATCAGAAAATCTGCGCTCCCGACCACCCATAAACATCCGAGAACACGAGGAGATGCAGTGCCCAGAAACTACCGTTGTGAGCCCCCTCTTACGAATAAGCTCACCGATCCGGTAACCAGAGGGCGCGTCGCCCCCATTAGAATTTCTGAGGATTACCGTTTTAATCTCGGGTTGTGCACTCAGCGCATCCGTGAATCGCTTCAAATCGCCGTTCACAACCGGCCCAGACAAGGTAACAATATTGCCGGCGACCAACACCTCCATTGCGTGAGCGGGAAAAGCGACCACTATTAGCCAAAACCAGATAGCGATATTTGTAAGACGCGTCATTAATTGATCCAATTTAAATTTTTAGTGCGGCTCTCAAGCATTAGACATTAGCACTCAGCATGCCACCCAACACAGATGGTTTGGCTGTAGCCAGGGTTACCACGGAAAAATCAATCCGTGAACCGAACCGCATTTTCGCCTCTAAACCCGGGAGCATCGCAGGCGTGCTAGAAACCATGACTAACATATAGCCGTCCGGCACCGTCTTGGCAACAATGTCGGAACCAACCCTGCCGCTCGCACCAGCGCGATTGTCGACTACGACCTGCGGCCCACAGTGCACAGCAAAATGCGCACCTTTTTCAAGTCTTACATTGCCCCATTTACTCGGGCCGCGCCCCTGACTCTCTGATCAGCCTCCGACTCATCTCAATTTGAGCCGCTAAATAAGTAGCGAATTCCTGTTGTGTAGAGCCGTAAACATCGGCTCCCATGCTGCTCAGCTTGTCGCGAAACTCTGTGGTCTGCAGCACCTTGCTAATCTCCCCATTTAGCCGGGAGATTATTTCTGGTGGCGTGTTCACTGGCGCGACGAGTCCATACCAACCAATTACTTCATAGCCGGGAACGGTTTCGGCAACAGTTGGTATTTGCGGGGCAAGCGGCGTTCGTTTCAAACTCGTCACACCGAGGCCGCGCAGCCGGCCCTGCCTAACGGCAGGAAGGACCGATGTAACCACCGCAAAAGTCATCTGCAACTGACCCGCAGTAGTGTCTGTGACGGCTTGCGCACCCGCCTTATAGGGCACGTTCACAATATCAATCTGCACCATGCTCTTCAGGCGCTGTAACGCCAGCCCACCTGGAGAGCCAGCACCAGAGGACCCGTTATGGAGCTGCCCTGGCCGCGCCTTTGCTAGCGCAATTAGATCCTGCACAGAATGCGCCGGCAGTGAAGGATGTACCACGAGAACAAACGGATTAGATGCCATCAGAATCACGGGCACAAAATCGCGGATTGCGTCGTAGGGCAGCTTTTCGTACAGCGCAGCCCCGATCGCGAACATCGATGTCACCACCATCAGCGTATAGCCGTCCGGCGCCGCGCGTGCCACGTATTCCCCTGCAATGCGCCCGCTGGCACCCGGCCGTGGATCGATTACTACCTGCTGCCCCCACGCTTCGGTCAACTTGTGGCCGATCAGCCGCATCATGGTATCGGGACCCGAGCCGGCACTGGTAATAACCACACGAATCACCTTGGCTGGATAGGCCTGAGCGCATACCAGGGCTGCCCCGCCAATTGCACAACAAACCCCTACGGCACCCACTGTCCTGCGGATTGCCTGCGCCGCCATCTTGTAGTCCCCTTCGACTGGGCGTGGTGTTATCTAGAATGGCCGTGCTACTCAACTCCAAATTGGCCCCGCCAAAAAAAGGGCCAGGCCCCAGCATACCCCGATCTGCGACCCTACAACAATCGGGTGGTTGTCGAAGCTTTGCTTTATTATGACAATTGGGTTCCAACTAAGATTGGCACCCATTGGGCTCAAATGACATCGATTAATGCGAAGGGGTTAAGGTAATGCACAAACACTGGAAAATGCTATTAGTATTTGGTGTGCTGGTTGTAGCCCTCATCACCGCGGGCTGTGCGACGCAACCGCAGAGCGGCGGAATACCGCAATACAAAGTCGATCATTTTTGGCCAAAACCGCTTCGCGACAATTGGATTTGGGGGCAGGTGTCGAGCGTGGCCGTTGACAGTCAAGATCACCTCTGGGTCTTGCACCGCCCCGGCACCCTTCTCGATGATGACAAGGGGGCCCAGAAAAAACCTGCTGCGAATCGCTGCTGCCTGTCGGCGCCGCCCGTGGTCGAGTTTGATCCTCAGGGAAATATCGTCCAGGGTTGGGGTGGCCCCGGCAAAGGCTACGATTGGCCGAAGAATGAACATGGTATCCATGTCGACTGGCAAGGCAATGTCTGGATCACCGGGAACGATCCTGCCGACCACCATTTGCTCAAGTTCACGCGCAACGGCAAGTTCTTATTGCAAATCGGTAAACCAGGGAAGTCTGAGGGCAGCAACAGCACCTCCCAGCTAGGTCGACCAGCAGCAGTGGAATCGGACCCAGGTGCCAACGAAATTTATGTCAGCGATGGTTATGGCAACCGTAGAATAATCGTTTTCGATACGACCACCGGCGCCTATAAACGGCACTGGGGAGCTTATGGTGCGGCTCCAAACGATGAAAAAGTGGCTCCGTATAAACCCGGCGCTGAACCGTCAAAGCAGTTTGGCAATCCCCACTGCCTACGGTTTTCTAAAGATAATCTCCTTTATGTCTGCGACCGTCCCAACAACCGGATTCAGGTGTTTCAGAAAAATGGCACTTTCGTGCGCGAGTTCCTGATCGAAGCCGATACGTTGACGGGCCCCTTGGCTGATCTTGTAATGTCGCGCGACTCGCAACAACAGTTCCTGCTGGTGGCCGACGGCTCCAACTCGGAAATCTATGTTCTTGGCCGCGCTGACGGTCGCAAGCTGGCGAGCTTTGGACGTCCCGGCCGGATGGCAGGCGAATTCCGCTCCTTACACAATATTGCCATCGATTCCCGGGGCAATATCTACACCGCTGAAGCCGGTTTCGGCCGGCGCGTGCAGAAATTTTTACTGCAGTAAAGATCGGGGTAGCCACTAACTATAAAATCATTTCGAGGTCAGATGTTGCCGCCGACGCCAAATTGACCACGCGGGGGTGCGGACGAAAACTTGGACTGCCTGGAGGTAGTTCATGTATTCGTATGAAGACCGCATTCGAGCAGTTAGTCTCTACATAAGCCTCTGGAAGCGTTCCCAAAACCCTAAACGACTGCGTCAATCAGCACGAGATCGATACGGGAAAACACTTTTGTCGATACTCATCCACTGCCGAAGCCGATCGCCACAGAGATTATCAAAGGCGATGGCCGTTTCATGACCCTGAGTTAGCAGAACTTGTCCGAAAATAAAAAAATTTTGCAAAGGGGCTATCTGAATAATCGGACTCGAACCCAAGCAAGATGAGCCGAGAAATCAGCGTTCACGCTCTGATTTCTTTGACCAAGTTTTCAAGGTTCTGGTGAATCACATCTTCAGTCGTTGATCACCGACACACCTTTCCAAAATGCCACATGGTTAGCAATCTGACGAGCTTCGGGTTTAGGGTCGGGATAAAACCAAGCAGCCGCCTCATTCACCCTGCCACTCACTGAAACATCATAATAGTGTGCCACCCCTTTCCAAGGGCAAGTCGTTTGTTTGGCGGACGCTTGAAAAAATGCCTTGTTCAGAGCGTTGGCCGGAAAGTAATGGTTGCCTTCCACCACGACCGTCTGCTCTGAGGTCGCCAAAACCTGGTTATTCCAACTAGCTTTCATTTTTTCCCTTTTATCATTTCAAAATCGGGGATGTCGAACCAAAGCAGACCAAACCAATGATTGGGGTCTGTCCACACAGGTCCCGGCTTTAAGCCCTGCTTTGCTGCAATTTTTTGAACCTTGTCGATCGAGTATTTGTATGAATTTTCGGTATGCAGGGTTTCGCCTTCTTCGAAGACAAACAACCGATTATTTAGCTGAATCTCTTGCCTCTTCAGACTCACCAAATGCATTTCAATACGCTGCTGGGGGGCATTGTAGAAAGCCCAATGTGCGTACTGAGAAAAATCGAAGTTGGTATTAAGTTCTCGATTGGCTCGATTCAACAGATTCAAGTTAAATGCGGCTGTTACCCCTTGTGCATCGTTATACGCCTGATGAATAATCTGCGGGGACTTCAATAGATCAACACCCAACAACAGCGCGCCTGCTGGCAAATACTTACAGCAGTTAGCAAAGAAGTTGTCAACCTCAGAAGGTAAAAAGTTGCCTATCGTTGAACCCGGGAAAAACGCGATTCGTCGTCGAGTTTCGGGCAATGGGTCTGGCAAGGTCCAATCGTGGGTGTAGTCAGCCACGATTGGCGAAACAGAAAATTTTGGAAATTCTTTTTGCAAATCTCTAACGGCCGCCCTCAAGTAGTCACCCGAAATATCCATCGGCAAGAACGCGGTCGGCGCCTCGAGCTGGCGTAACAAGACTCGAACTTTTGTCAACGAGCCAGCGCCGAGTTCAATCAATTCCGCTTGAGGGCCGATATGTTGCGCAATGGCCTTCGAGTTTTCACTCAGAATCGATATCTCCGTTCTGGTGGGGTAATACTCAGGCAAGTCACAAATCTGGTCGAACAACGCCGAGCCCTGGACATCGTAAAAATATTTGGGCGAAATGTGCTTGATGTCGCTCGACAAAGCCGCTAGCAAGTCATTTTCAAAGTGGTTCACAGGGGTATCCATTAATTGTAATCTCTGGCCAATCTGAGCCCGCTAATTTGCCACCGGGCTGGCGGCGCGAAAAAGTTTCGATAGGTTTTGCGGGCGTGTCCTTTTGGCGTTGCCCAACTGGAGCTGCGCAGCAAAAGTATCAAAAATATTTTCGTTGTGGATAATTTTCAAGAGAACACTTTCGATGCAATTGTCTGCCAATTAATGAAGAAATTTAAAGCGATTTTGAACAAAAATTATTTGACGAATTAAAACTGGAATTTCGTCTACGGTTTAGGGGATCGAAGTCTATCGGTTTCGATCTCATCCAGTGTCAAGCGAACACCCAGCGACCCGTTGCCCGTTCGCACGGGAGACTTTTTTAGGCTGATCTCAATAGTCTTGATTGCCGCGTGCTCGGCACATGCAACGGCAATGCGGGTGATGAGTCGTTCTTGCGTTTCATAGTGACAGGCACCTGACAGTCGGTCGATTTCCGAAATCAGTGGATCATAGTCAAACACGCGCTCCATGCCATCCTCGGGAATCACAACCTGATGGACTGCGATCCCCAGCGTCAAATCCAGAAGGTGAATATCTGGCTTGGTGTCCTTGGGACCATAAGTTCCGATGTCTGTTTTTAACTGTAAATCGCGCAACTCAATAAATGCCAAACTTAACCGCTTCATGGTCGAACCTTTTGTGATATCAATTCAATAAGCCCTTCGGTTGCCTCGTCAATCAAGTCTAACCTTATTTTTTGACTGGTTTTTTTGAAAAAAATGGCATGGATATTCACGATCCATTGTGGGCACTGCATGGAGATGAGTAAACCCATCAGCTTCATTTTTTGCCGATTGCTCGACGTACTCGTACACTTGCGGTTAAGCCTGATTCTCTGGCAACAGTGATTGATAGACACCTACTTCTTCTCGCACATAGCCGTTGCCAGCGATCAGGATACCCGAAAGGTCTCGAGCATCTGCGCATAGTTGAGATCGAAAAAATCTCTTCTTCGGCATGAAACGATGTAAAAGCGGCAACTCGGCGGCGTTGATAATCAAATCAAACGGTATGTGGCTGGAAAGCGTCGCAGCCGCAATGGTTTCCTCCCTTTCGAAATCAATCAGCAGAAGCGATTGACGGTGCAAGCCGACTACTGCGGCGTATTTTGGATTTGCTTGCAGCCGCGCTCTGAAAGCGGCGCCGATCGCGCCGGAAGCATCGATTACCAAGGCAAGAATATCGTGGGTAAAGAACTTCAGCGTGATGATTCCAATACCCTCAGCGCCAGTTGCCTGCCGCTGAGCCAGGCGCCTTCAACCTTGCCGCCATTTAGCCAGTCACCACACAGACCCAGACCCATGTCGGCGTTCCAGGCGCACGCCCTGTCCAGAACTGGCTCTATTACGTCGGCATAACGCCAGCGGTGTACGGTCCAGGCTTGCGGCGCCGGACCGCCCAGTCGCCCGAAGGCTTTCAGCAACGAAGCGGCTATGGTGTCTACATCCTGCTCCAGGTGTGCTTCACTCCAATCGACGCTGGCGTGCAGAACCCAGGTGTCCAGCCCCGTGCGATCCGGTTTGCTCGTGTCCCTTGCGATCCAGCGCAGCGGCCCTTCATTGACGAAGGCTGCATCAAACGGCAGTTCGGGAGGCGTTGCAAAGCGCGCCATGACTGTCCAGCATCCACCCATGGAGGCGCTACGGGCCAACTCGGCCAACTCAGCAGACAACGGCTGCAACAGCGGAGCGGCTTGGGGCGCCGGTAGCGCCAGGACTACGGCATCGAAGCGCTCAACCAGCCAACCGCGTTCTGCTGACAACAATTGCCAGCCGTCAGGTTGGCGTTGTAGGTGCCGGATGGTTGCGTGGCTCGTCAGTGCGAGCGCGTCGGAGAGCAGGCGCGCGGGCGACGTCATGAAGGGCGTGCCGACAAATCGTTCCAGCGCCAGATTTGGGGCATGCAACAAATCACCACCAAACACCTGCAGCGTGGGGTTCCACAGTGCAGCCACTCCAGCCCGCTGCCAACGAGCCACTTCTGCACGAAAATCCGGGTGCCGAGCGGTAAAGTACTGCGCGCCATGGTCACATTGCCAACCGTTACCGTGGCGTGTACTCATGCGGCCGGAGGCGCCGCCGCTCTTTTCGAACAGTCTGACCTTGAGGCCGGCCTCTTGCAGCTTGGTGGCGCAGGCGAGGCCTGCGATGCCAGCGCCGACCACGGCTAGATTAGCAAAGGGAGTCATTTGGGCCAAAGAGGATTCTTCTAATCACTCGCTTCGACACGGCCTATACTTTTCGAGAACAACACCGGCAGTAATCCCGTGAGTCTCGACGATATTTCATTTCATATTACGAAATTCCATCACCGTCAGACCCAAGCCGATAAGCAGCATCACAAAAACAAAAATACCACAGGTCAGGAGATCGATGGACATCACTTTCTTCCCCCCAGCAGTGTAGCCACCTTGAAGTAGATTCCGAAGCAGAAGATGGAAGGAACCCAAATCGCTGTGAATATGGCCTGCTCTCGGTCCTGCATCACGAACCACAAATACGCAGTGATAAAAAAAGAAATCATCACCGCCAACAGAATAAAATAATCTGATTTTCTAAACATCGTTTAACCCTCCTAATGTATTACCTATTGCCTTTCGAAATCCTCGATGATGCCATAGCCGATAGCACTCAACAGACAACCGGTTACCGCCACTGACCCAATTACCCGCACTCCCGACGAAATCCCGATCGCAAAGAACTCTGTCTGGATCAGACCACTCAAAGCAAGCAGCAAGCCAACGCAACCGATCGCTGTCAGCGAGTTACCGACTAGAATTAGCACACCACTGATATATTTTTTTACTGTAATCACTTTGCATTCCGGCAAGTGCAGATCAGAAATCTCCACTAAACCACGGACCCTTCACGCTGAATCGCCACCCAAAGCCTGGTCTTATTGCTAACCTTCACCGGCAAAACGCGCCAGTGCATGATGAAGGGCGTCCCGTTCTTTTTGTAGTTGATTGCCCTGCCTTCAAATCGGCCATCCCTCTTCAGCGCGTCAACCAGACGGGCAGTCACTGTCTTGTCGGTAGCGGCACCCTGCAGAATTCGCGGATTTTTTCCTATAACCTCAGACTGATCGTAGCCAGTGAGCGTCGTGAATGCTTTGTTCGCGTATATGATCTTTGCGTCTTTGGTGGCATCAGTAATCAGGATTGAGTCATAACTGTTCTTTGCAAGTACCTGAAGAACGCTCAAGCTGATATCCACATCCTGAAAAACTTTTTTTAACGAGCTAGCCATCAGTGTATTCCTTGTGCAGGCGTCAAGTCTGAATGTTTTCGCTTCATGACAACGCCCGCTTTCACAGGCGTTGTCACGTTTCCTGCCGCCAACATTTCGACGACCGGTTCCAACTTACCGACTGTTACTTATTTGGGCAGCACGACGGTGTCGATGACGTGTATCACCCCGTTGTCGGCAATGATGTCGACGGCCGTGACGCTGGCTCCATTCACTTTGACACCACCCGTCGTGGTTACGGTCAGTGAAGTGCCTTGGACCGTCTTCACCATGCCGGCTTTGACGTCCTTGGACATCACCGCGCCCGCAACGACGTGATACGTCAGCACGGCGGTAAGCTTGGCTTTGTCGGCAAGCAGCGCGTCCAACTGGGCCTTTGGAATTTTGGCGAAGGCTGCATCAGTCGGCGCGAACACCGTAAACGGGCCCGCGCCCTTCAAAGTTTCGATCAAGCCGGCAGCCTTTAAGGCGGTGGCAAGTGTGTTGAAATTACCTGCAGACACCGCTGTGTCGACGATATCTTTGGCATTCGCGGCGGACATCAGGCAGAACGACATGGCTACGGCAGAGATCAGGTTTTTCATGGATTTTCCTTTTTCATGGGTAAGTAAATAAAGTTGCGGACTAGGTAAAACAAATATCGGTTCAGATAGGGTAACGAGTTGCATGAATTTTTTATGAACTGGTAATGAACCTTTTTTGCACTCTTAATGAACTCTTATTGTATACGAATTATTTAAGTTAACACAGTTCTATTTTGAGGTTTCGCCTATGCAGGGCAGGATTAACTGAATAATAGGGTTACGCTTCTGTTAATATCGGTTCAAATAGAGTTCAACTAGAGACCCCTATGGCCAACCGCCAACAGAAAACGCTCGAAGAACCGGTCTATCGCAGTGGCGCGGTAGCCAGACTCACTGGCATTCCGGTAGAGACGCTGCGCGTTTGGGAGAGACGCTACAAGATCGTCGGACCGCGCCAGAGCGCAACCGGGCAGCGCCTTTATTCGCCGGCAGAAGTGGCGCGCCTGGCGGTGATCAAGCAGCTTGTCGTCTCGGGGCACGCCATCGGCTCAATTGCCTCGCTCGGCCCTGGTCAGTTGCGAGCCATGCTTGGCAAGGTATCTCGCGCGACCTCGCCCGCGCCGCAGCAAGCCGGTCAGGCCGCGAAGAATGCGCTGCCCCCTGTGCGGGTGGCCGTCGTTGGTGAAGCGCTAAACTTGCGGGTTGCGCACCATCATTTGGCGGCACTACAGGTCGTAGCGACAAGCCCAAATGCGGCACTTGCCGGGGAAGCGTTACGCGGCGTGACAGCCGATACGCTGCTGATCGAGTTGCCAACCCTGCAGCGCGAAACACCGCAGACGATTCGTGCGTTAGCGCAGCAACTGGGCGCGCGGCACATCGTCGTCGAATACGGGTTCGGGCCGCAACGCGTCGAGCAGGAACTGCGTGCATTGGGCTGCCGCCTGGTGCATGCACCACTGGAGATCGAACGGCTGGAATCGCTTTGCGGCGCCCCACCTGCCGCGTTGCCGCCGATCGATCCCGCGGCAACGCGGCGTTTCGACAACAAGGCGCTCGCTCAAATCTCGACGACTTCAGTGAAGTTGAAGTGCGAATGTCCACACCATCTCTGCGAACTGCTGGTACGTTTAGGCAATTTCGAGACCTATAGCGCCGAGTGCGAAAGCAGCAGCCCTGCCGATACGGCGCTACATCATTATCTGAAGGAGGTGGCGGGCCATGCGCGCGCCATGCTGGAAGTGGCGTTAGTGCGTGCCGCAGAGGCCGAGGGTCTTCCACTGCCCGAATGAACGGCGTCGGCTACCAGCGCCCTGTTTGCGGCGCGCCTTTTACCGGGCCAACAATTTCATCCGTCACCCAGCCGCCGTAAAAAACCACCCGGCTGCAGTCGCACACGCCCACCATTGACAGTGCAATCGACCAGCGCCGGGTAAAACGAAAGTGCGCCGGCTACCATGGCAGACTCGGCCAGAGGTTTTTCGTAGCGCCACCGCACCGCGCGCCGCGACTTATCTCCAGCCAGCGCCCAGTAGCCGGCCCGGCCCTTCCATTCGCACGCCGAATTGCCCGGAACGCGAACGAGCCTCACCAGATCGGCATCAACGGCAGGAAGGTAAAACGTTGGTGGACTCGCCGTCTCCAGAATTCTGAAAGCCGCAATGGTACTGGCAATCAGCACGCCGCAAGACCTAACCTCCACGCGCCGTCGGTCCGGCACGATACGCGGCGGGCCAGGATAGTCCCAGACCGACTCCAGCCCTTCCACAGGTGCGATGGCAAACTCCGGCCGCTTCTGCCCGCGGTAATCCCATAGGTGTTACCGCCGATTGTAATTTGACCAGTTGGCAGGTTGTACAGATCTGCTATTGACCACCGCCGGCACTCGACAAACACTGGTCAATGCGCACCCCCGGGTGATCAATTTAGGCGCAGCGAGAACAACTCAAGCCACCTTGCGGTGATAGTGGCGCCAGCGCCCACCGCGCCGTTCGCGGCACCCGCTGGCAGCACCTCGCAGCCCTAAACTACTGCAGTTTCAGTAGCATCCTAATTTCTGTCCATACGAGGAGCGAACTCCCGGCAATCCCCCCTTCAGGCCCTGAGCAACCGGCGCAAGTCGCCGACGTTATTCACCTGCTCGATGTTCCAGACGGCATTGACAAGGTCACGCGCACGTTTTTTGCCGATGACCGGGGCGCACAGCAGATAACATTTCTCATCGACCTCTTCCCGCGTCATCGGGTTTCTGGGTGTGCCGCGCACATCCGGCGTGTGATGACGCAGCGTGCGACCGTCGCGCAGCGTGAGTTCGACGATGCCCTGGCGCCGCGGCAGCGCGCGATCGAGTTCTGCATCGCCATGCAGTTCGACGCGGTTGCGCATGGCCATTACTTTGGGGTCATGCATACGTTCGTGGTCGTGAGCCGCCTGCAGGGTGGCAGTGCCGTCGAGCAGCATCACCGAAACCATGTACTGCATGTTGATATCGGGCATGCTGTTATTGTTGGTAATGTGGGCACCGCGCGAAAACACGCGCACCACGACTTTCTCGACGTCGTCCGCCTTGAATTTGTGCGTCTTGATCAGGTACGACAGCGAATCGAGCGGCGCCTGAATCGGGCTGCCCGTGGTCCAGCGCTTGATGTTGGTGTTGACGATTTCGAAGGTTTCGCCGAGCCCGCGTGTGAACTCCTCCGGCTTCGCCGTCGGGGCGAACGCGACAAAAAGATTACGGTCCCCCGAGAACACGTCGTCGATCGCGCTCATGCCAAACGCCACCATGGTTGCGGCGGCGGCCCCGTTGCGCGCCGGCATGCCGCCAAACACAAACGCTTTTTCGACATGCTCGGTATCGCGCGCATAGTTCGACAACCCGGCAGCCTGATTGCCCATATAGGAGAGCAGATGGCGCGCCTGATCGGCATTGAAACCGGCGAGTGAACCGGCGGCGGCGGCGGCGCCGAACATGGTGCCGATGCTGTGGGTATCACGCCCGGTGTCGGCCAGTGCGTGGCCGCCGAGCGCCAGCGAAGCGCGGGTGCCGATGTCGTAACCCAAGGCGACGGCACGCAGAAGCGCGGTACCGCCGGCCTTGCGGCTCTCCGCCATTGCCAGTGCCGCCGGCACGATACCGCAGCCCGGATGGGTCAGCGAAGCGGCATGCGAATCGTCGGTTTCGTCGGCGTGCGCCAGCATGCCGCCGGCAAGCGCGGCATTGATGACGGTGGTGACGATACGCGAACCGGGCACGCAGGCTTCGCGCGTGCCGCCCTGCGTCTTGATGTAGGCGATGGCCTTCTCGCCGGGCGGCAGCCGCGAGCCGGAAATCATCGCCGCCAGCGTGTCGAGCAGATGATGTTTGGTCGCTTCGGTGACGGCGTCCGGCAGCGCCTTGTGCGCCGCCTGCGCGATATAGTTCGACACCGTGTGCATCAGCGGCGAAATTTCATCCGTACCGCTGGCATTGGACTGCTTGCTCTGGTACCCCACTTTCGCTTCTCCTCTCGATTGCAGCAATGTATAGGCGCACGGCACTGTCAGGCCCGCCAGCGCGATTTATTTGGCGAGCCCCAATTCCGTCAGCACCTGTTTCAACTCGTCGTGTTGGGCGGCAAAAAATTTACGGGTTTCCGCGCTGGACATGTAGGTCCCTTCCATCAGACTCGCTTTCAGCCCCGCTTTCCACTCGTCGGTCTTGACGACACTGGCAAACACGCCGTCCCAGTAGGCAATCTGCGCCGCCGTCAGGTTGCGCGGGCCGATTGCCGAAAGCCACACCGGGACCACCGCATCAACACCTTGCTCCCGCAGCGTCGGCACCTCGGCCAACGCGCCGCTCACGCGCTGCGGCGCGGAAATGCCGAGCACCCGCACTTTGCTGCTCTCCATCTGGGACAGAACGTTGTTGCCCGCCCCTATCAGTAAGTCGATGTGCCCGCCAAGCAGTGCCGGAATCGGCTCCGCACCGGACTTGAACACCACGATCTTCAGTTTCCTGACGTCCACCCCGGCAGCTTTCGCAACCGTGCTGATGGTGATGTGATTGGCGTCGCCGCGCCGGCTGCCGACCGAAATGCTGACCGACTCCGGATCCTTTTTAAGGCGCTCCATCAACTCTTTAAGCGTCCGGAACGGCGCATCGGCGCGCGCCGAGATCGTCACATACTGGGTATTCAACAGGGCCAGCGGCGTGTAATCCGTGTAGATGAGGGAACTGTTGCCCAATATCTGATTGGTCATCAGTGCGGACGGTGCGATGGAAATGTAGTGACCATCGCCCGCCTGCTGATTCAGATAACTCCAGGCGATGGTGCCGCCGCCGCCCGGTTTATTGACCACCACACTGTTCGCGGCCAGTTGTTTCGCCTGCATCGCCTGCTGGACCATGCGGCCGGTCTTGTCCTGACCGCCGCCGGCGCCAGACGCCACCACTATCTCAATATTTTTTGCCGGCTTCCAATCGGCGGCACCGGCAATAGTGGCCGCGACCATCAGAATCCCAGCACACAAAATGCGTGCGCCCGCGCCGCTCGTTCCGCGCCCTTGCCAATTCAGTGCCTGCATACCACTCCTCCACTAAGATTTTTATTCGAAATCCGGGTTCACCGCCACGGCGCCACTGCGCGCTGTTGTAGCAGCGGGGCCATTTTGCCAGCGCCATGCCGCGGGTGGCGCGGCATACAGCCCTCCCTACAGCGCCAACAAATCCATGAACTCATGGACCGGCAACGCGCCCAGCCGCTTACGGTCGAGGCACAGTTCAATGATTTCGCGGCGCCGTTTTTCCGCATAGACCCGTGCCACATTCTGCTCGAACTTCGCGATCAGCAGCGGTATGCCCTGCTTGCGCCGCCGCGGGTGACCGAGCGGATATTCAACCTCGGATTTTCGAGTGGTCGTCCCGTCGCGGAAATGCACGCGTATCGCGTTGGCATTGGAGCGCCTTCGCGCATCTAGAAAGCCGCGGCTGTAGGCCTTGTCTTCGATGACGACGACCTTTTCACGCAGCCGGTCGATGCGCGGATCCGACGCCCGCTCATCTTCATAGTCCTCAGCCACGAGGTTGCCGAAAATAAGGCCGATGGCAACCACGTACTGCGGGCAATGATCGCGCTCGGCGTAATTTCTCAACGGACCGGTGCGACTGAGGTAGTTGAAGGTGTGTTCATGCACCCACAGCTCTACTTTTTCGATGTCGTCGATGCGGCCCTCTACCGACTCATGCAGCAGGATCGCCGCCTCGACCGCGGTCTGCATGTGAAACGCCGCTGGATAGGCGATCTTGAACTGCACGTTTTCCACGGCATAGGTGCCAAACGGCTGCGGCGGCTTGAACGGCCGGCCCTCGGCCAGCACATCGTAGAAACCCCAGGTCTTCGCCGTCAGCGCCGTCGGATATCCCATCTCGCCTTTGACCGCCATCAGCGCGAGCCAGACACCGCGGCTCGCCGCATCGGCGGCCGCCCACGACTTGCGCGAGCCGGTGTTGCCCTTGCGGCGGTAGAGAATCAGAGGATGGCCGTCGATGAAGGCGTTCGACACGGCATTGACGATTTCATCATGGCTGCCGCCCAGCATGCGGGTAACCACGGCGGCACACGCAACCTTGATGAGAATGATGACATCGATGCCGAGTTCCCAGCCGATGTTGTATTCAAGCGCCATGGCACCGGTAACTTCATAGGCCTTTATGACGGCCTCGAACACCTCGTGCATCAGCAGCGGCGGCTTGCCCTGCGCCACGCGCGTGCGGCTCAGCCAGTCCGCCACCGCGAGTATGGCGCCGATGGAATCGGACGGATGGGTCACCGTCTCGCCGAAAAAGGTGTCGTTGAAATCGAGCCAGCGTACCAGCGCGCCGATTTGAAACGCCGCCTGCACCGGGTCGAGCACGAACGGCGTGCCCGGCACGCGCGCGCCGTGCGGCACCTGGGTGCCTGGCACCACCGGCCCCAGCAATTTAGTGCAGGCCGGATGGGCCAGCGCCTCAAAACCGCAACCGAGACTGTCGATCAGGCAGTAATGCGCGGTCTCCCGCGCCAGCGGGCTTTTTACGCGATAACGCTCGACGTAACCGGCGATATCCGACATCAGCTTGTCGGGAACGGGACGTGTGTGTTTTTTCATGGATGCCATGTGTATAGGAAATTCAAACCAGTTTTTTTTCTTGCACGACTCTATCACCCGGCCGAGAAGCGATCAATTTGCGCGATGTTTCGTGCCCCCCCCCGCTGTCGCACGGGTTTATCGGTCGCCGCGCCAGCTTCCAGCCCTGCGCAGTCGCGACCAGCGGCAACACGCAGACAACCGCGACCCCAGCTGCCAGCACCTGTTTAAAATTTGCTAAACCAAACCCCCTCCCAGAGAATGCAATTATTCTTCCGACTCAATCGCCCGCAGGCGCCACCGGTTGAGCACGCCGAACGTTGGCACCAGTAGCAGCAGCACCGCAAATGCCAGCATCACGGCCGAAATCGGACGCGACACCAGGATGCCGAGATCGCCCTGCGACATCATCAGCGACTGGCGCAAGGCGCGCTCCATGGCGTCACCGAGGACCAGACCGAGCACCAGCGGCGCCGCCGGATAATCGAGCTTGCGCATCAGGTAGCCAAGCAGACCAAAGGCCATCAGCATGGCGAGATCAAACCAGCTGCTGGACACGGTATAAACACCGACGATGGCAATGCCGAAGATCAGCGGATACAGCACGTGCACCGGCAAGCGCAGCAATTGCGCGAACAACGGCACCAGCGGCAGGTTCAGCACCAGCAGCATGACGTTGCCCACATACATGCTGGCGACCAGGCCCCAGAACAGGTCCGGATGTTCCTGGATCAGCAACGGCCCCGGCTTGAAGCCCCACAACACCAGTGCGCCCAGCAAAATCGCCGTCGTACCTGAACCTGGAATACCCAGCGTCAGCAGTGGCACCAACGCACCGCCGGTTTCCGCGTTGTTGGCGCCCTCGGGCGCTGCCACCCCTTCGATGATGCCGGTGCCGAATTGGTCACGGCGCTTCGACACTGCTTTTTCAATACCGTAGGAGATAAACGAGGCAATAGTGGAACCGGCGCCGGGCAACACACCGATGACGAAACCGACCACCGAGCCGTTCAAAAAAGCAAAACGGCAATCCTTCATGTCCTGCATGGTGGGCAGCAGATTGCGCCACCCTTTAGGCACCGGCAGGCTCTGCGCCGATTCGCGCGTCTCCATGTTGCCGAGAACCTCGCCCAGCGCAAAGATGCCGATGGCGACGACCACGAAGTCAATGCCGTCCAGCATCTCCATGTTGCCGAACGTGAAACGCGAAGTGGAACTGAAGAGATCCGTACCCATGGTCGCAATCCACAGCCCGACCAGCATCGCCAGCAACGCCTTCAACATCGAACGCCCGCCCAGCAGCACGACCATCGCAAGGCCCAGCACCATCAGTGCGAAGTACTCCGGCGAACTGAAAGACAGCGCAAACTTTGCCAGCGGCGGCGCCACCAGCATCAAGCCCAGCACACCGACGGTACCGGCAAAAAACGACGCAATCGCTGCAATGCCGAGCGCCGCTCCGGCGCGGCCCTTGCGTGCCATCTGATAGCCGTCAAGGCAGGTCACCACCGAAGCCGATTCGCCGGGGACGTTGAGCAGGATCGAGGTGGTCGAGCCGCCGTACTTGGCGCCATAATAAATGCCGGCCAACATGATCATGGCGCTCGCCGGTGCCATCTGAAAAGTCAGTGGCAGCAACATCGCGATGGTCGCCGGCGGTCCGAGCCCGGGCATGATGCCGACCACCGTGCCGAGAAAACAACCGACGAAACACCACCACAGGTTGATCGGCGCCAACGCGACCGCAAAGCCGTTCCACAAACCACCGAGTATGTCCATGCTGCCCCTAGAATCCGAATATGCCGACCGGCAATTGCACGCTCAATGCCATCGGAAAAATCAGATAAAAACCCGCCGCACTGGCAAGCGCAATCACCAGTGCACTCTTGACTGGCCGGCCGTACATGACAGTCACGACAAAAAACGTAAACAACGCGTAGCTCAGGACAAAACCGAGCAATTTGAGCAATGCCACGCAAACGACCAGAGCGAACCACGACGCCAATGCACGCCCCGCTCGTCCCCAATCAATTGGGGCATCAGCGGTGGACGATGCACGTTTGACGCTGGAGAACACCAGACCAAGCGACAGCAGAATCATCACCACACCGTACCACAACGGAAAAAAGCCGGCACCCGGTCCGTCAGGGGCCAGATAGTCCCAGCGGCGTGCTTCAACAACGATATAGACGCCAAGCCCGGCCAATGCGAGGCCGGACCAGAAATCACCTGTCTTGTTGGATTTTTCTTCCATCTACCCCACCCTGCGCCGCGTGAGCGACACATCCTGTTCGATCATGAATGTCTCTTCCATATGGTGCGCCGTTGATCCGGTCTTTTTGCCGAGTATAGACGCTGGCGGCTGAATGTTGAACGGCTACTGCGTCAATCCGGCGTAAGATAAGGCTGTGATCATCGATGAGGGGAGGCATCATGTCTGGGTTCGTTCGAATAACATCGTTTGCAGCATTGGCTATATCGGCTGCGCACCTGTGCGGTGTTGCAGCGGCGCAATCGTTTCAGCCGACCCGCCCGGTCGAACTGGTGGTGCACACGGCGCCCGGGGGCGGTTCAGATGTTTTCGCGCGGCAGATCAGTCTGCTGCTCGAACGTGAAAAGCTGCTACCGGTTCGCAGTCAGGTGCTCAACCGCACTGGCGGCGGCGGCGCCACCGCCATGGCCTATGTCATGGAAAAGCGCGGCGAGCCGCATACGATCGCCGCGTTCACCGCGGCGTGGGTGCAGACACCGCTGATGGCCGAGGAAGCAAAGGCGCAGTTGTGGGACATGACGCCGATTGCGCGGCTGGTGCTCGAGTCGACGCTCATCCTGGTCAAGGGCGATGCGCCCTACCGCACACTCAGGGATTTCATCGATGCGGCCAAAAAAGAGCCGGGCAAGCTGCGCCAGGCCGGCGGTTCGGTGCAGACCCGCGGCAATTTCCTGCGCCTGCTGCTGCAGAAGGAAACCGGTGCGCAGTGGAGCTATATCTCGTTTCCGGGCGGCGGCGAGCGCGTGACCTCGCTGCTCGGCGGCCACATGCAGCTCCTGATCGCCGAGCCGCAGGAAATCGGCGAATACGTGCGGCGCGGGCAGTTGCGGGCGGTGGTGCAGGTCGCCAGCAAGCGCCTGTCGACTTATCCCGATGTGCCGACCATGCAGGAGGCCGGCTTTAATGTAAAAAGTTACGCCACCATGCGCGGAATCGTCGCGCCGCCCGGTATTTCGCGCGAAGCCGCCGCTTACTGGGAGGGCGTGTTCGCGCGCATGGTCAAGACCGCGGAATGGCGCAAATACCTTGATGACAACCAGCTCGAAGAAGGCTACCAGCGCGGCGAGGACATGATGAAATCGTCGCGTGAATTCGCCGACCAGTTGCGTGGCATTGTGACCGAGGCGGGATTGAAGGTCTATCGATAGTGTGCTGTTTGCCGTGAGGCAGCGAAGGAGATTGGCACTTCGCGCTTACGACAGTGCGTTGCCAAACCGTGGCGGTGCATCTCCGTTGCAGCGCTGGCGCCGGCCGCGGGGATCGAAGCGGGCGGCGATTATTCCGGTTTGATCACCACCTGCTTCGCCAGCTTCATCGTCAACGCGACCTGCTCTGATAGCAGAGGGTCGAATTCCTGCGGCGTGGCCGGTGATGCTCCGGCACCCATCGACAACCGGCGCGCCTGGATTTCGGACTGGTTCATTACGCGGGCGATTTCGCGAGCCAGTGCAATCCGTTCGGCGGGCGTTTTGACATTGAGGGTTGCCGGCACCACCAGCACCTAACAGGCGGTCGAGGTAGCGGGGGATTTCCCACGAACGATCAGTCGACAGTGATGCCGGCAGCTTTAATGACGGCCGCGTAGCTTTCCTGTTCGGCCTTGAAGAAAGCCCTGTAGTCTTCCGGCGAGCGGCTCACCACTACGCGCGTTCCGGAGGTGGCGAAGCGCTTGACTACGTCGGGA
>CAMDSO010000021.1 GCA_945906935.1 Bordetella parapertussis | reverse complement strand
CGGCCAATCGCACCACCAGGTTTCGCACCCGGGGTGGCGCGCACGGCGGCTACGTCCGCCTTAATGTCCGGCTTGACCATGGTCTTTTTCAGTTCCAGCGTCAACGCCTCGACGAATTTCACCGTCACGTTATCGCCGACCTTGAGTTGCTCAAAGTTCTTTACATCGTCGCCGGCAACGATCTCGACCGTGCGCTTGGGGCCCTTGAGGGTGACCATGCGCGTTGCCTTGTCAATAGCGGTGATACTTGCGGTTACCTCGATGGTTGCCATCACGGCAGCCTTACCCGGTTCGCTGGCGACCACAACGCCGCCGGTCACGCCGGCGGACGGTGCAGATTTCTGCGCTTGAGCATAGGCGGACGGTGCTCCAGCCACCAGGGCCGCAAGCATAATGACGAGATTGGTTCTGTGCACACTAAAATTCCTGTGTGAAATAACTAATGTCCAAAAACAGCTGTGGTTGGATCATTCCCAGGAGTAAGGTCTCTGTGAATCGCCCCCCAAAATTCAAAGCAGATCCAACGCGGGCGCATCATGCAGCATGTTCAGGCAGATACTCAAGCGGACTCCACCGCTCGACGATCGATTCATCAGCAAGGAAAGGCGCTCTGAACACCGACGTCATGGGCTAAACAGTGGTGAGACAAGCGGGCACGGGCGTCAATCGAAACGGCGACGCCTTCGTCAACGTCGGCGGCGCAGAGCCCCTTACACCCTATGCCCCCAGCCAGCGACAGGCCACACGGATGGACGTTTAGTCATGTCGGAATGACGGTATGCTCGGCCCGGATGCGGCCAAACAGCGCTGAATTTTGCATTTGCAAGTCGATCGCCGCGCACTCCTGCGTAATCCAATAACGCAAGCGGAGAAGGTCGTAAAATTGACCGCAATAAGTGAATAACAGGACGAACAATGGCCCGTGTATCCCTGATCGACGAACACACGAACCCCGAATTACAAGAACTAACTGCAAAAATCCGCGGCGGTCGCGGCGGGCGCATGCTCAACATTTATAAGATGCTCTTACACAGCCCGGCGCTCGCCGAGCGCTGGCTCGATCAGGTGTCGGCGGTGCGCTGGCAGACCGACCTCGATGGTAAAACGCGCGAGATCGTCATCATCCGCATCGGACTCTTGAACCGTGTCGATTATGTGATCAAAGCCCATGTGCCGGCGTTTGCCGTGCGTGAAGGTCTGACGCTCGAACAATGCGAAGCGCTGCGAGACTGGCGTCCATCCCCATTGTTTGATAAAGCGCAGCGCGCGGCACTCGCCTACACCGATACAATGACGCGCGAGGTGCAGGTGCCCGCCGGCATCTTCGCCGCGCTACGCGATTACTATTCGGAAAAACAAATCGTCGAACTGACCGTATTGATAGGAACATACAATATGCACACGCGCGTATTGCAGGCGCTCGAAATCGATGCCGAAACGCCGGCCGGAGCGGCGCCATGAGCGCGCGTCCGGTCATTGTCATTGAGGACGATCCCTTTCCGCGCATCCTGCAGGTCATACTCGACCCGGACACGCCCGCTGAACGCTGCGATGCCTTTGCGCATTTCATGGCGCACGACGTCCCCGATTTCGCCGGCTGGTGCGCAGAGACGCGCGCGAGCATACCGACACTGTATCCGGCCGAAGTGCGACTGGTGTCGTCGCAGGAGGAACTCTGCGCCAACCTGTCCGCTGCCGATGCGGTGATTGTCGAATCGTTCAACATGGGGGCGGCCGAACTGGCCCTCGCACCGCGTCTCAAGGCGCTACAGAAATACGGCACTATCACACGCAGCATCGACCGTGCAGCCTGTGAGGCACGCGGCATCCCGGTGCTGACGCTGCGGCGTCGCGCCAATATCGCCTGCGCCGAACATACGATGGCGATGATGCTGACGCTGGCGCGCAAGCTGCACCGCATCACCGGACTGATCAGCATCGAACAACTCGAAGCCGCCGGTTATTCGCCGACCGTCTTCGACCGCCGCCATACCGCCTTCTCGGGCTGGCCGCGCATCACCAATCTAAAGATGCTGCACGAGGCGACACTCGGCATCATCGGCATGGGCGAGATTGGCCGCGAGCTGGCGGTGCGTGCTGCGGCTTTTGGCATGCGCATACTTTATTTCCAGCGCAACAAACTCAGCCCCGAAGAAGAAGCACGCTACGGCGCGCAATACGCGCCACTCGACACGCTGCTGGCCGAATCCGACTGGGTCAGCATCCAGTTGCCGGAGACCACCGCCACGCGCAATTTCTTTGATCGCGAAAAATTCGCCAAAATGAAACGTGGCGCCGTGCTCATCAATGTATCGCGCGCCGGCATCGTCGAACGCCGCGCCCTGCTCGAAGCGCTGGAGTCCGGTCATCTCGGCGGCTTTGCCCTCGACCCGCTGTATGAAGAACCCGGTCGCAGCGATGACGACTTACTGCAGTTCGAGAATGTCATGCTGACCCCGCACACCGCAGCGCAACCGCGCTTTAATGCACTCAATGATTTTCGCGATCTGTTACGCGGCCTGGCCAGGGCTCTCGCATGAAGCGTGTGCTTTATGCCCTCAGTGCCACCGCCTTGCTCGTCATCAGCCACGGCAACGCCAACGCACAAAGCTATCCCTCCAAACCGGTGCGCCTGATCGTACCCTTCCCGCCCGGCAGCGCCACCGATGCTGCGGCGCGCGTCGTCGCCACGCGGCTATCGGATACGCTCGGACAAAGCGTGGTCATCGACAATCGTTCGGGGGCCAGCGGCAACATTGGTGTCGAACTCGGCGCCCGCGCACTGCCCGACGGCTACACGCTCTCGCTCGGCACCACCAGTACCCACGCAGTGGGCCCCGGCACCAATCCGCGCATCGGCTACGATCCCATTCGCGACTTTGCGCCTATCGCGCTGATGGGTAGCTCGCCTTATGTGCTGGCGGTACACCCGAGCGTCAACGCCAACAACCTGCGTGAATTGATTGCGCTGGCTAAAACAAAACCGGGCGAACTGCGGTACGCGTCGGCCGGCAACACCAGCCTCGCCCATCTGGCCGGTGAACTATTCTCGACGATGGCGGCGGTCAAACTCAGCCATATCCCCTACAAAAGTTCGGCGCTGTCAGTGGTGGATCTGCTCGCCGGACGCATCGAAATTCAGTTCGGCAGCATCTCGCCGGCGCTGCCGCACATTCGCAGCAACCGGCTGCGCGCACTTGCGGTGACGGGGGCCACGCGCCTTGCCGCATTGGCGGATACACCCACTGTGATCGAAGCGGGCCTGCGCGGTTACGAAGTCACCTTGTGGTTTGGCGTGCTCGCGCCGGCACGCACGCCGGCCACGATCGTCACGCAGTTGAATCGCGCGATCGTGAGTGTGTTGTCGGCCAACGACGCGAAAGAAACATTGCTGGCGCAGGGTGTGCAGCCTGGGAGCGGCACACCGGCGGTGTTTGCCGGATTGATTCAGCGTGAGCTGGAAAAATGGCGCGGCGTTGCCAAAACCGCAGGCATTGAAGGCGAGTGACACGCCGCCATTAATTTTGCGGCGTATCGTCTTTCTTTTGCAGGGCCGGATCGGGATCGAGGCCGAGCATGCGCAACACCCAGGCCAGCGCAAAACCCGCCGGCAAGGGCCACCAGTCGTTCGCCACGATGGCGAGGATACCCGCTGAGGCGTAGGTGAGCCCGATCAGAAACAGCCCGTAATGGCGCGAACGAAAATAAGCGAACATCAGCGCCGCGGCAAAAAAGAGAAAGCCCGCGGCGAAACAATAAATAACGATCTGCATACGCTGTGGCGTCCGGCTGTGAATGAAAGTGCGGAGCATTTTACACTGCGGCGCCATGCGCGCGCCCGCTGCTATGATGAGCCCCCGTCCATCGCCGCCGCCGACACAACCGCAGCATGACCAGCACACCGAAACGCACACTCACCGCCTGCTGCACCACGCATACCCTGCACGACGGCCTGTCTGACATGAGCTATGTGCTGCTGCCGATGCTGGCGCAAAGCTTTGGTCTGACACTGGCCCAGGTCGGTTTGGTGCGCTCGGCGTTGCGCGCAGCGATGGCGCTGTTTCAAACACCTGCAGGTTTGCTCGCCGAACGCGTCGGCGCGCGCAACCTGCTTGCCTTCGGTACCGCCTGCGCCGGACTTTCCTACATTGCGCTCGGACAGGCCAGCGGTTTCGTCGCCGTGTTACTGGCGCTGTTCTGTGCCGGCTTCGGCTCAGCCTTTCAACACCCGCTGTGCTCAACGCTGATCTCGCACGCCTATCCCGGTGACGGCCGGCGCGCCGCGCTTGGCACTTACAACTTTGCCGGGGACGTCGGCAAGTTCGCCTTTGGCGGCACCATCAGCATGCTGGCAGTCGCCGGCGTGCCGTGGCAGATACCGGTGACGGTTTTCGGCAGCGTGGCGTTAGCGGCGGCGCTGACACTACTGATCGTCATCGATCACAACATCGGCCGCCCGCCAAGCCTTGCCGCCGCTAGCAAGCGCACCACCAACAGCGGCTGGGGCATACGCCATCGCGGCGGCTTTGCCGCATTGTGCATCATTGAAATTATCGACAACGGTGTGCGCACCGGCTTTCTCACCTTCATTGCCTTCCTGATGATCGCCAGGAACCTGCCGGCCGGATGGGCGGCGCTGTCGGTGCCGCTGGTGCTGATCGGCGGCATGGCGGGCAAACTCGCCTGCGGTTTTCTCGCCGAACGGTTCGGGGTGGTGCGCACCATCGTGCTCACCGAAATCGGCACCGGTGCGGGCATCTTGCTGTTGCTGGTGCTGCCCGATGTCGCGGCCTATCTGTTGCTACCGGTAATCGGCATCGCCCTCAACGGCACCTCATCCGCACTCTACGCCACCATCGGTGATCTGGTCGAACCAGACAAACTGCCGCGCGCCTTCGGGCTGTTCTACACCCTGGGCTCGACCTGCGGCCTTATCACGCCGCTGGCACTCGGCGTGTTGGGCGACGCCATCGGTGTCGCCGATGCGATGATCGTCACCGCGCTACTGGCGTTGCTGACGCTACCGGCCTGCCTGGTGCTGCGACCGGCGCTGCAATCACTGCGCAAATAACGTAAGCTTCCGCCCCTTAAAAACCTGCCGACCGGAGCCCCCATGGCCAAGCAACGCATCAGTTACGTGCCGCTCGAACAAATGGACGACAACATGCGCGCCGAAATGGAACGCTGCGCGCGCGAAGGCACACCACGCCCGGAAAGCTCGGCGGTGCGCGCACATGTCAAAGACTGCTTCTGGTTTTTTGCCGATTCGTGGCACAAGGTTTTCCGCAACGGCATTCTCGACCACGCCGTGAAGGAACTCTGCCGCGTCTATGTCTCACGTTCGGTGATCTGCGAATTCTGCGGTAACCAGCGCTCGATCAAGGGCGCCGAACAGGGTCTGCAGGAAACGCATTACGACGACCTGATCAACTTTGAAAAATCGGTCAAATACAACGAACGGCAAAAGGCCGCGCTCGCCTACGCGGAAGCCATCGTCTGGCGTCTGGATACCGATGACGCCTACTGGGCACGCATGCACCAACACTTCAGCGAAGCCGAACTGGTTGAACTCGGCTGCGCGATTGGCTTGACGCTGGGCCAGCAAAGCTGGCTGCGCCTATTGAACATCGATCACCATCAGGTGATGGCCGGCACCAATGCCTCGATGGCCCCGGGCACTGAAAACGCTGAAGCCCTCGCCAAGACCAAGGCATCGCCGGAATACTGGGCGCATAAAAAGGCCGGACCGAAGGCAGGCGCGGCTTAAGCCTTAAATGCGCTGGTAATCCCGCGGGAACGCAGAATATGGCGACAGATGCGCTTCGTAATGTCAGGGGCGCGCGGATATTTGCGGGCATGCGCATCAGGCAACCCGACATCACCGCAGTACGGCTTCATCGCATGGGGCATCGATCCAGCGGGCAACCTGTTTGGCTCGCACTCGGCGCAGTGAGCAAGCAGGATGGTTGGGTTTCGTGCACGCGCGCAGCCCGGCAACTCGTTGCCGTTCAGCGCCTTCTGCGGCGGTTGATTTCAAACGTGAGGCATCTGCAATAAGGAAATAACACCATGCGTAGCATCGGCAATTTCATTTGGTTTATTTTGGGCGGCATCCTGATGGGCCTGGCCTGGTGGCTCGTCGGCTTGTTGGCGTTTTTATCCATCGTCGGCATCCCATGGGGAAAAGCCTGCTTCGTCATCGGCCAGTTCACCTTCTTCCCTTTCGGCAAAGAGGCAATAAGCCGAAAAGAACTGAAGCAAAAAGACGATATCGGAACCGGCGGCCTTGGCATGTTGGGTAACGTCGTTTGGTTTGTGTTTGCGGGTGTCTGGCTTGCCATCGGACATCTGCTCTCCGCGGTGCTCTGCCTGATAACCATTATCGGCATACCGTTTGGCATTCAACACCTGAAGCTGGCGGGGATTGCACTGGCGCCGATCGGCAAAACCATCGTTTCATCAGAAGTTGCCGCGGCAGCGCGCAAAGCGAACGCTGAAGCAGCCGTCGCCACCATGCGTGGAATTGACTAACGCGACACCATCGAAGTCGACGAGGTGGTCTCCGATAGACCTCGCACAAACCGTGATAATCTGCGCGCCTGATGTCTAAACGAACGCCTCTTGCCCAACTGGTCGGCCTCGCCGCCTGCCTCGCCGTCGCCTTTATCACCGCCGGCATCGGCGCGATTGCATCAATCGATGCGGCCGGCTTCTACGCCCAACTCACGCGTCCGGCATGGGCGCCACCGGGCTCTGTCTTCGCGCCTGTATGGTCGACGCTCTACACCATGATGGGCTTTGCTGCCTGGCTGGTCTGGCGCCAACAACACAACAAAGGCGTTGCCGTCGCGCTGATGATTTTTTTCGCGCAGCTTTGTGCCAACGCACTCTGGTCGTGGTTATTCTTTGCCTGGCGTAACGGTGCTGGCGCCTTCGGTGAGGTGCTGATCCTGCTGACCCTGATTGTCGCTACCGTCATCACCTTCTGGCGCGTCAGCCGTCTGGCCGCAGTCTTGCTGCTGCCTTATCTGGTCTGGGTCTGCTTCGCCTCTGCGCTCACCTGGTCGGTGTGGCGGCACAATCCGACGTTACTCTGATTGAGCGTCGCGCGGCATGCGTTGCCGCCACCACGTTAGAAAATAAAAAGGGCGCCACAGCGCCCTTTTTTAATGCCGCAGCAGAAGCTTAAGCCGCCTTCAGCTTACCGCCCGCCTTCGCCACCATGCCCGGCACGCGCGAAGCGCGCACGTAGACATAGCCATCAAACAAGCGGCGTTGCGTGCGATAAAAAGCACCCTGCTCGGCATGCCATTTGCCATCTTTTTTGCCGACGGTGGAAGCCACAGTCAAAATACCCGAGGGCATGGCAATACGAATGGGCGCGGCCACATCTGCGTTCGCACGCGCCGCCTGTTGCACGATGCTACCGTCAATCCGCGCGGCCACCGCCATGCACAACGAACAGGTCAGCGGCAACGCGCGATGCGGCTGACCATTGGAGAGCATGCGACCGGTCAGATCAACGTCGGCGGCGCGTGTCGGGTCGCCCGACAGCGAGGGAGCATCCTGCGGTGCGCTGACAAAGCCGACAAAGGGCACGGCTTTTTTCTTCGCCGCTTCTTCAAGATTGGGCGTGATACCCATCGCCACCGATGCTGCCAGACGGATATTCTGTAATTTCTCCATCAAGGCGGCATCCTGCTCAATGGCATCGGGCATTTCCGTCCCGGTAAGGCCAAGATCGGCGGCGCTGATAAAGCAGCAGGCATTGGCGGCATCCACCAGTGACGCCTTGATCTTGCCGACACCGGGCACATCGAGCGTGTCGACCACGTTACCCGTCGGCAACAGCTTGCCGGTGGCCGCGCCACCGGGCTCGCAAAACTCGAGACGCACCGGCGAACCAGTAGCCGAGACGCCGGGTATGGCCAGATCGCCATCCACCGCCGACAGACCATCATCGATGGCGAAGCGCGAATTAATAATCTTTTTGGTATTGGTGTTGTGCACGCGCACCAACGCCTCGTTGCCGCTAACCTTGACGATGCCCTCATCCACCGCGAAGGGACCCATCGCCGAGGACATATTGCCGCAATTGGCCGAGTAATCGACCTTGGCTTCTTTCACCTGCACTTGGGCGAAGGTGTAATCAATATCAGCGTCCGGGTGGCTCGACGGGCCAACCACACAGACTTTCGACACCGACGACACACCACCGCCCATGCCATCAAGCTGACGACCGTAGGGATCAGGGCTGCCGATGGCGGCGAGAAAAATATCATCCCATTCAGCGCGATCGGCCGGCAGGTCACGCGCATGGAAGACGATGGCATTGCTGGTACCGCCGCGCATGAACACCGCGGGAAGTTTGAGTTGTTTCATGGGATTCCTCCGTGGGCAGGGCAACGGACGCCGCCTGCAAGTAGCTTCGATTTTACTGCGCAGGCGTGATCGACGCTATGTGCAACGGGCGAGATATTGCGCGCCCAGTTGTTTGACATCGGGGCAACCGATGAGCGCGATGACACGGTCAACCTCGGACTTCAGCAACTCAATGGCGTGCCGCGCCCCCGCCTCACCGCCGGCAGCGACACCATACAGCGGTGCACGTCCGGCAAAGGCCATGTCGGCGCCCAGCGCCAGCGCCTTCACCACATCGGAGCCGCGACGGATGCCGCCGTCGAGCATGACGAGCTTGTCCGGCCCCACCGCGGCACGAATTTCCGGCAACACCTCGATCGTCGCCTGCGCGCCGTCGAGCTGGCGCCCCCCATGGTTCGAGACGAACACACCGTCGGCACCGTATTGCACCGCCAAGCGTGCATCCTCGGCATGCAGCACACCCTTGATAAAAAATTTGTGCGGCCAGATTTCACGCAACCACTGGAAGTCGCTCCAGTCGAGCGAATCGCGCTGCTGACGAAACTGGCCGAGATCGGTGGTGATGATGCGGCCACCAACATTGACATCGGTATTCTGAAAACGCGGCACACCCGAATCCAGCAGCGTGCGCACAAAGGTGTTGAGCAACCAGTGCGGATGCAGCACGCCGTCGATCATATTCTTCACACCCAGCTTGAACGGAATCTGCCAGCCGTTGCGCAAGTTCGGTTCGCGGTTGCCGATCATCGGCACATCGGTGGTGACGATCAGGGCTTCGTAACCGGCGTCACGCGCGCGATTGACGAGGCGTGCAGCCGCCTCGCGGTTTTTCGACATATAGAGCTGAAACCACAGCGTAGCACCGGCGGCCGCGCGCGCCACCTTCTCCATCGGCTCGAAGGACGCAGTCGACAACACAAACGGCACGTTGGCGTCGCGCGCGGCGCGTGCCAGTGCGATATCGGCGGCAAAGCTATAGATGCCGGCGGCGCCGGTGGGTGCGACGCCAAACGGCGCGGCATATTCCTTGCCAAAAATGGTGACCTTCTGTGAACGCTTAGACACATCGACCAACGTACGCGGCAACAGCTTGATACGCTCAAAAGCGGCGCGGTTTTCGCGCAACGAAACATTATCCTCGGCTCCGGGCTCGAGATAATCCCATGCAATCTGCGGCAAACGCTTGCGCGCAAGGGTGCGCAGATCGTCGATGTTGTAAGCGCTGCGGTAACTCATAAGTGCTCCCGTGGCATGACGTTACAGTATAGCAAAGGCATACTGCCGCTTCGGCGCGCATAGCCTAAAATCGGTGCGCCATGATGACTGCTTATTTCTTGAGAAATTTATTTGCTTCTGCGCAGTGTGAGAGCACCAACGCCAGAGCGAGCACCTTGCCATGGAACCACCCGCCTCTTACCCCTGCCCTCTCCCCGCTTTCGCCGGGCGGGGATATCAATGCCGCAACCGTTATTGCCTCGCCCCGTTGCTCCATTTACTCGCTACCGCGTGCCGGGGAAGCGAGTGCGGCACGCTCTGTCGCCTTGCTTGGTCCTCACCTCTTCCTGCTATCGCGTGACAAAGAAGAAAATACTACAAGCTCTATAAACTTACGCAACAACGGCGTCCTCTTTCGACCATCCCCGAGCAAGCGTGGATTTTGGCAACTACTGTTAATCGCATGCGCCGTGATGGCAGGACTTGCCGCAGGCAGTAGCCATGCCGCCGACACACCGGCTTTCCCGGCCAAGGCATTGCGCTTTGTCGTGCCCTTCCCCGCCGGCGGTCCGCTCGACATTGCCGCACGCGTGATCGCGCAAGAACTCACGCGCGCCTGGAAACAACCGGTGATGATCGATAACCGACCGGGTGCGGGCGGCAATATTGGTGCTGATTATGTGGCGAAGTCTGCGCCCGATGGCTACACGATTGTGATGGGGGCGGTCAGCACGCACGCCATCAACGTCTCACTCTATCGAAAACTGCCCTACGATCCGGTGCGCGATTTTGCGCCAGTGACACTGGTCACCACGGTGCCCAATGTACTGGTCGTGCATCCGGCGCTGCCTGCGCGCAACGTGCGCGACTTGATTGAGTTGGGTAAAGCACGCCCCGGACAGTTGCATTTCGCCTCGGGGGGTGGCGGCAGCGCGGGTCATCTGGCTGGAGAACTCTTTAACACCATGACCGGTGTGCGGATGACGCATATTCCCTACAAGGGCGCCGCGCCGGCGGTGACCGATCTGCTCGGCGGTCAGGTTGAATTGATGTTCGACAATCTGGCCTCGGCACTACCCAATGTGCAAAACACGCGGCTGCGCGCACTCGCGGTGACCACACGACAACGCGCCGCGCACATGCAATCAACACCGACGTTAGATGAAAGCGGGCTGCGCGGCTTCGACATCGGCACCTGGTTCGGCGTGCTGGCGCCGGCGGGCACGTCGCGCGAGATCATCACCCTGCTCAATAGCGCCATTGTGCAGGCACTCAACACCCCTGTCGCAAAAGAGCGTTTTGCCGCACTTGGAGCCATCGCCACGGGCGGCACGCCTGAACAATTCAGCGCGCTAATTCAAGCTGAAATCAGCAAATACGAAAAAATCGTCAGGGCCTCGGGCGCCAGCGCCGACTAAGCAGGCGCTGCCGCCACCCCACAGCGCGGCACCTTGCGTTCAGCGGGCCGGCGACACCGGGGCGGATAGTTTTGAGATGCGCGTGCGCACCAGATCAACATGCCAGCGCAGCATATAGAGTTGTTCATGGTGGGCGAGCGGCACTCGCAAGCAGTTGACATGCGCCTCGATGGCATCAAGACGCACATAAAATTCAGCGTTCTTGCTGTGATCCGCAGCGTTAGCCACATCCGACTCCAGATACTTCAGTTCGCCGTAATTGCGGTAAATGCGCGAACGGATGCGCCACTGATACAAGCCCGGCAAGACCCTCACCAGGGGCAAAACAATGGCCAGCAAGGGCAACAACAAGACCATCATCCGATCAAACAGCGTGGCCGCCCAGAACGGCATAAAACGCTGCAAAAAGGGCAGCCCGTTTTTGTAGTAGCGCTCGGCATGCGGATGCATTTTGAAATCCACATGGTGGCTCGATGGAAATTTATCCTCGGCGGCAAACAGGCTCGGCGCTGCATGCACCTCTTTCGCCGCCGCAGCCATCAGATTGACCACCGCCGGATGCAAGGCATCGCGCACCACGAGGTTGGCGGTGGTCGCCACCATATTCACATTATGTGCGGGTATGTCCTGCTTCAAGTCTATGCTGCCGCGTGGCAGCGTAACCACCGATAAAAACGGAAAGTGCCTGGCATAGCCCTCGGCCTGCACCAGATTGACCAGACGGATGTCGCGCTCGCGCAGCAAACCGGCAACCGCCTTCGACTGCGCCGCGGCCACAAAAACAGCGGCATCTAGTTGCCCCTCGCGCAGGGCCCGCGCCGCCGCCTCGCCGGTCAGATCGCTGCCCTTCATAGCCGGCGTGGCGACACCATTGGCATCCAATAATGCGATCGCAAGCTTGCGCGTACCGCTGCCCTCGGGGCCGATGGCCAGACGCCTGCCCTTGAGCTGCGAGAGGCGCTCGATGGTTTCGCCGCCCCGATAAAAAACCCACAACGGCTCGTAGTACATCGCTCCCATCGATTGCAAATCGGTGGCTACACCCGCCGCCGGGATACCGCCCTGGACAAAACCGATATCCACCCCCGCATCCTCATCGGTCAGCAGCTTGAAATTCTCCACCGAGCCCGACGTGGCGCGCACTTCGAGGGTGATGCCGTAACGAGCGAAGATTTCAGCGTAACGACGGGCAAAATGATAATACGCACCGTCCATCGCACCGGTGGCGATCACCACGCGATCAGGCGGTGCAGGCTTGATAAACATCGCCGCCACGGCGAAACCGAGGACGGCGAACAGCAGCGCCGGCCACCAGGCAAAAAACAGATCGCGCCATGAAATGGCCTCCCCCTGCGGCATACGGAATAAACGCCGCTTCGCTTCTTCAGTCATTACGCCCCCCCGGGAAATGTCCTGGTTATGCTTACCGCCAACTGTGGATCGCAGGAAAATCACTGCTCGCCGCGAACTCATCGCAGCTGATCCATGATACAAGAAGAGTGCGCAGCGCACACCTCTACTTGGCGCGGTGTGCTCAATATTCTTGCTGGAACCCTATGTATCTGATGACTTTCCTCAACGTCATCATTCACGGCTGCCAGGTCGGCAGCCGCGTGGTGATGGCGTTATTTGCCATCAAGCTCGGCGCGGCGCCGTTCGCCATCGGCCTGATGATCGCGCTGTATTCGATTCCGCCGCTATGTCTGGGCATCTATGCGGGGCGCATCACCGACCGTTACGGCGTGCGCGGCCCGATGATGTTGGGCGCCATTCTGTGCGCAGCCGGCATGCTGGTCCCGTGGTTCTGGGCGTCGCTGCCCGCACTCTATGCCTCGGCCGCCATCGTCGGCCTGTCGTTCATGTTCTACACCGTGGCCGTGCAACACCTGACCGGTGCGTGGGGGCCGCGCGAACAACGCGCAAAAAATTTCAGCACGCTGAGCATGGGTTATTCGGCCTCCGGCCTGCTGGGCCCGGTGTTCGCCGGTTACGCCATCGAATACGCCGGACATCAGACCGCTTATCTCGGCTTTGCGATAACCACCCTCATTCCGCTGGTGACCCTGCTGCTCTACCGTCCGCTGCGCGATTTCAAACTGCCCAAAGCCGATCAGGCCGGCGGCAACGCACTCGAACTGCTGCGGCAACCCGAGCTACGCAAAGTGCTGATCAACAGCGCGCTGGTGGTCAGCGGCTGGGACCTCTATATGTTCTATCTGCCGATTTATGGCGACTCGATCGGCCTGTCGGCCTCGCGCATCGGCACTATCCTTGGCACCTTTGCCGCCGGCACTTTTATCATGCGTTTCAGCCTGCCGCTTCTGACGCGGCACTTCGCCGCGCGCAGCGTGCTCTCGGTATCGATGATGATAGGCGCTGCGTTGTTTGTCGCCTTTCCGTTTGCCTCCGACATCTGGATGCTGTCGGCGCTCTCACTGGGCATAGGCCTCGCGCTGGGCTGCGGCCAGCCGATCACACTATTAATGAGTTATAACCGCTCGCCGGAAGGACGCTCGGGTGAAGTCACCGGCATCCGCTTCGCCCTCAACCATCTGATGCATTCTGCAGTGCCGGTAACGGCCGGCGCGCTGGCTTCGGTGTTTGGCCTGGCGCCAGTGTTTATCATCAACGCCTGCATCCTCGGCTACAGCAGCCATTTGACGCGCACAGTACGCAACACGACCCCACCGCCACCCAACACTTAGCAGGGCTTTGGGCAGCGGCTATTCAATACGGAATGTGATGGCGTCTTCATCAACATTACCGGCCGCATGACCAAAAGTGATGGTGCCGCTACCGTAGAGCATCATTTCTTCGCGGTGTAATTTAATCTGGTCACCGTTTTCCATGCGCACATAGGTGCCGTTTGAACTGAGGTCGATCAGCACGTATTTATCCTTGCGCCGCTCGATTTGGGCGTGATTGCGCGAAGCCATGCGATCCTTGAGCACGATATCGTTACCGTCGTCGCGGCCTAGCGTCATCGTGGTGACCACCACCATTTCATGCCCGCCCTGCCGCAGATACATGCGCGCAATCCCGGCCGCCGCCAGCACCGCCTGCAGGCGCCCGGGCATCTGGGTATATTCATCGCTGGCCTGCCAGAGCACCTCATGCACCGCGATATCTCCACCACGTGCCAACGCCGGAAACGCGTCGAGGCGACGCGTGACGCTGCGCAAATGTGGCGGCAGCCTGGACACCAGATCGTCGGTGGCAATGATTTGTCCGCTGGCGGCAAACTGGGTGACGCGGGTGGCGACCTTGAGGGTATCGCCATAAACGTTATCGCCATCATGACCCACCGGCCCGCAATGCAGGCCGACACGAATACCGATATGCTGCGATTGACGCGAGACGCGCTCGCCGAGGCTGGTCTGCATATCACAGCCGGCGGTCATCGCTGCAGACGGGTCATCGAACAGGCAGATCATGCCGTCGCCCAGTGTCTTCACCACCCGCCCGCCGTGGGCGCTCACCGCCTGTTCGAAGAGGTCCAGGCAGGCGCGCATTTCACGAAATGCGACTTCATCACCGAGCGTTTCGTAAATGCGTGTGCTGTTGCTGACATCCACCAACAGCACCGACATGTTGTCCTGTTGCCCGACCATTACAAACCCTCAAAACAAAACTTAAAATTGCTTAAGTATGGCGAAGAGCATAACAGTCTCTCGGGTGCGAAAACTCTATTAGCCATAAATTTTGCTGCACTGCGCACACAGAAGTGCAGGCTGCAGCCGATACATTCCGGTTACGACCAAACCACGCAAAACTTGAAGCAAAAAAAGCCCTGATTGATTTTTTAACATCAATCAGGGCGCGGATTGCCACATCGTTTGCGGGGCCATCCCCGCCGCTTTTTTTAACGCCGCTTGGCCTTGGCCGCGATAGCTTTGCGTGCGACCTGTTTTTTCGCTTTTGCGCTCTTCGCCGGCTTCACGCTCTTAATGCTCTTGGCACTCTTCGCGCTTTTGACTTGCTTCAGGCCCTTCGCCTTGCCCGCGGTCACAACCGCTGCGCGTCCGGCGATACGGCCGAACACCACACCGGACATCAGACCGCTGCCCAATGCGTAGTTGTAGTGGAACAGACCACCGACCATTTCACCGCAGGCGTAGAGACCCGGCATCGGCTTCCAGTCGCTCGCCACCACCTGGCACTGCTCGTTAACCTTGATACCGCCAAAAGTGAAGGTAATACCACCGGTGACCGGCCAGCAAAGATAAGGCGGCTTGTCGAGCTTCTGCGCCCAGTTGGTTTTCGCCGGCTCGATGCCCTCGGTGCGATGACCATCGAGTACCGCCGGATTGAACGCACCGCCACAGCCGGCCGCAGCGTTGTACGCATTCAGCGTTTTCATCGCCTGCTTCTTGTCGATCTTCAATTGATCGATCAAGCCTTCGAGCGTGTCCGAGCGGAACGGTTCGCTCGAACTGTAGCGCGGCTCCAGCAAGTCGAGCACCTTGCTGTCAAAAATCTGGTACGACAAGCTCTTCGGTTGCTGCAGGATCATGCCGCCGTATTTGGCATAAGTGTATGAGTTGAAGTCCGCCCCCTCATCCACCCAACGATCGCCCTCAACGTTGAGCATGACGCCCTGGGTATACGACAGACGGTTGGTTTTGTCGGTCATGTCACGACGGCCATAATCCGGCGCCGTCGCCACAATAGGCGTGGCATGGCAGCCGCTCCAGTGGCCCCACGGCATGGCGCCAATATCGAGCGCCATTTTCAGGCCGTCGCCGTAGTTGAAGTTGGAACCGCGCACCTTGGCGTGATCCCACGGCTTACCCAGATAACGCAGACGCCATTCGGGGTTGGTTTCAAAGCCGCCGCAACCGAGGATCACCGCGTTCGCGCTCAGCGTTTGCAGGCCCTTCGGCGTACGCACCACCACACCGCTGACACGACCGCTCTTGTCCTGCGTCAGTTTGACCACGGCATGATCGTAACGAATGTCGACGCCGACCTTCTCGCCGGTTTTGAACCAGGTCGCTGAAAGGCCGACCCCTTCGTGCACCGTGCGGATAATGGCGCCCACCGGCCATTTCACCTTGCCCTCGACCTTAATGCCCATCACCGACTGCGCCAATTCGAATTTATGCCGGCCAGTGTCCTGCAGCCAGCACATCGCATCCCACGACTCGTCGATCAGTATCTTTGACAGCATCGGATCGGTGCGACCTTCGGTGACACGCATCAGGTCATCACGAAAATTTTCTGCGCTATAAGGCTGTACGCCGGCGTGAAAACCCGGGTATTTCTCCTCTACGTCGGGAACAAAGCGATCGACATCGCTAGCCTTATTAAAGACGTGACGGAAAATGGCGCCACTGAAATGCGTATTGCCACCGCGTTGATCACGCGGCGCCTTCTCCAACAGCACGACACGTTTTGCGCCGGCCTCACGTGCCGCCACCGCGGCCGAAAAAGCGGCGTTACCGCCCCCCACAACGATTACATCGAAACGGCTCATCGACAGCCTCCGTGATTGATCTGAAAGAAAAAACCAAACTAGCGCAAGTGCATTGCATCCACTTGTATACAATAGTATCCTGCTGCCGGATCGAAGGTCAAGAACGGCGCCAGCCGCCCTTTGCGAGACAAGTTGACATGCCGAAAACACGCGCCAAACCGGCCGCCGCACCACGTAAAAACGGCGGCATCTCGCTCGCCGAACGCGTCTATGCCGATCTCAAGAAAGCACTGCATACCGCATATTTCGAACCTGGCGAACGCATCCGTGAAGAGGCCATCGCCGCGTGGCTGCAAGTCAGCCGCACGCCGGTGCGCGAAGCGCTGCGCCGGTTAACCTCGGAAAACCTGCTGGTCTCCACCGAACACGGTTTGGCAGTGCCGCAATTGAGCCGCAACCAGATTTTCGAGCTCTATGCGATCCGCGAAGTACTCGAAGGGGCGGCGGCCGCGCTGGCCGCACGCCACGCCTCCCCCACCGAAGTGGCGTTTTTAAAACAGATCCTGCTCGAACAGGCGGCGGCAAAAAACGACGAGGCGCACCTGCTCGCCACCAACAAAGAGCTGCACGATTGCATTTATCGCGCCGCCAACAACCGTTATCTGGTGCGCACGCTGCATTCCTTGCAGGACGAGCTGGCGCAATTACGCGGCACCACCTTCTCCTGGCCGAAACGACCGGCCGAAGCTCTGCAGGAACACAGCGCGATGGTCGCGGCGATCGAACGCCATGACGCTGACGCCGCAGAAAAAGCCGCGCGCCAGCATGTTAGCGCTGCCCTGCAAATCCGACTCATGCTGATGCGCCGCGACGCGGAGCCAGCCGGCTGACCGCAATAGATCTCTGGCACTCGCTTGAGACGAGGCCGTAGCAGCAGCGCGCGGCGCAGCATTCCCCGGCGGAGCGCTTTACAATAGGCTTGCAGCAAAACCGCGCAGATCTGAATACGCGACGGTCATCGTCCAGCCCAATCCGGAGGAGACACCGCATGAGCCTCGAGCATCGCACCGTCGGCGCACCCACCCGCGAACTTGCCGCCTGGGTGTCGGCGTTGAAATATGACGATCTGCCGCAACGCACGCGCGAAGTCGCGCACATCGCGCTGCTCGACACTCTGGGCGCCGGGCTCTATGGCTTCAACACGCCGTGGACGCAAAAGCTGCTGAGCTGGGTGCAGCGCGGCGGACACGGCAACGAAGCACGCGCCTGGAATGCCGGCAGCGCCACGCTGCGCAGCGCTGACGCGGCACTGGTCAACGGCGTCGCGGTGCATGCCTTCGAACTCGACGATTATCACAACGCCAAGCTGCATTGCGGCGCGGCGGTGATCCCCGCCGCACTGGCAGTCGCCGAACGCCTCGACAGCAACGGCCGCGATCTGTTGACCGCAATCGTTGCCGGCTATGAAGTCATGATCCGCTCCAGCCTTGCCCTGAACCCGTCGGCGGCGCGGCTGCGCGGCTGGCACCTGACCGGTGTGGTCGGCCCGTTTGGTGCGGCCGCCGCTTGCGCGGTGCTGCTGAAACTCAACGCCGAAGAAACCGCCTGGGCGCTCGGACTCGCCGGCACGCAGGGCGCGGGGCTGTGGGCTTTTAACGCCGACGGCAGCATGAGCAAGCGCCTGCATCCGGGCAAGGCCGCGCACTCCGGTGTGCTGGCGGCGGAGCTCGCGCAACTCGGTTTCAGCGGCCCCACCAGCATCTACGAATTCGAAGATGGTGGCGTGCTGAAAGCCTTCTCTGATCACGCCGATGCGGCACCACTGACGCGTGATCTGGGACGTGTTTATCACGTCGATAACAACTCGATCAAACCGTATTGCTGCTGCGGCAGCACACACGCCTACATTGACGCCGCTCTCGGCCTGCGCAAAAAACTCGGCGCACCGTGGGATGCCGGTCGCAAGGTGCGGGTGGGCACCTGCAAGGTCGTCGATGTGCAATGCGGTTTTGATTACGTGCCAAGTTCAGCGCTTAACGCCCAGATGAGCCTGCGTTATGCAGTCAGCGTCGCACTGCTCGAAGGCGCAGCACTACCGGCGCAGTTCACCAATGACAAGCTGTGCGATCCGCTGATCACCGCCGTGGCGGCAGCCATCGAACTAGTCGCCGACCCTGCACTCGACAAACTCTATCCCAAGGATTTTGCCGGCTGGGTCGCGGTTGAACACAACGGCCGTTGGGAACGCATCGACATCCTCAACCCGACCGGCTCGATACACGCGCCGATCAATGCGGCCGGCATCACGGCAAAATTCCGTGGCATCAATCCAAGCCTGGATACCGATGCCATCGCCGGCATGGCACTGACGATTGAAAATCACAGCGCCCGCACACTGCTCAATCTGCTCACACGAACACTTTAAACCGGGAGTCTCCACATGCAGCCAGCGCAGAAATTACCGTACGCAAGCATCGCCACCGTCGCCCTCGCCCTCGTCGCCGCGGCTGCAGCCATGCCCACGCAAGCGCAAAACAATTATCCGACCAAACCAATCCGCCTGATCGTGCCGTTCGCACCGGGTGGTGGCACCGATATCGTGGCCCGTGCCCTGTCGAAAAATCTCACCGAAGTGTTCGGCCACTCGGTGGTGGTGGACAACCGCGCTGGCGGCGGCGGCACCATAGGCGCGGAAACCGCCGTGCGCGCCGCCCCCGATGGCTACACCATCGCCATGGTTTCGGGCAGTTATGGGGCCAACGCCGCGCTGTTTAAAATTCCCTATGACCCGATCAACGACATCACGCCAATCTCACTGATCGGCGAAACCGGCTTTCTCGTATCCTTGCATCCGAACGTGCAGGCCAAAACAGTGAAAGAACTGATTACGCTTGCGAAGACCAAGTCCGGCGGACTCATTTATGGTTCGACCGGCACCGGTGGCATCACGCATCTGGCGACCGAACTCTTTGACATCATGGCCGGCACCAAGATGACCCACGTGCCGTACAAAGGCACCGGCCCGGCGATGATCGATTTGCTCGGCGGACAAATCCAGCTGGTCTTTGGCGCGATGCCGGCGATGGTGCCGCAGCACAAGGCCGGACGCCTGCGCGGCATTGCCGTAACCACCGGCAGACGCATCCCCACCATTCCGGATATTCCAACGGTGGGCGAAACCATCACCGGCTACGAGGCGGTGTTGTGGTACGCCGCCTGGGGTCCGAAGAACCTGCCGAAGGAAATCGTCGGCCTGTGGAACCGTGAAATCGCCCGCGCCATCACCACGCCTGAACTGAAGTTACGCATGGAAGGCGAAGGCCTCGAACCGGCCGGTGGTCCGCCCGAGCAACTGCGCGACATGCTCAACCGCGAAATTCCGAAATGGAAACGCGTCGTCAAGGAAGCCAACGTCAAGTCTATCCAGTAACGCGGCGCGGGCGGCGCCCGCGTCTATCCGTTTACCGGCTCCCTAAGCTCACCGCCCATCGGGAGGTGAGCAGATCGGCCCACATGCTTCGGGCTGTCTACGGTTTGATTATTTAAAGCCAAACAAGCGCGCCGGCGTATCCCACAAAATTGTCTGGCGTGTTTTCGCATCCGGCACCCAGCGCTCGAATACAACGCGTGTCGGGCCGTAATCCACGCGCATATCAAGTCGCACGAACGGCCAGTCTGAACCCCAGACACAGTTTTGCGGCGTGAACGCCTCGATCAGTTGATGCACCACGGCGTCGCTATCGGCATGCGGGTAGGCCAGCTTCGAAAAGCGGAAGGGCCCCGACAGTTTGATCACGCCCATACCGCTGCGGCCCAGCTCAAGCAGCGCCTTGAAGCCGGCGCCGGCCGGCCCGCTCACCGGATCCGTGCGTCCGCAATGATCAATCATCACCCGCACACCGGCTTTTTTCAGCACCGGCATCGCCTCGGCGATCTGGTCTTTCTCGCACTGAATCTGGCAGAACCAGTTGGCGGCTTTAATCCTGGCCAGCAATTCGGGCGCGCGCGCATCAAGCAAGGGTGCCATGCCGAGGTTGTGCAAATTAATCCGTACGCCGACGATGCCGCCGTCGGTCAGACGCGTGATTTCAGCGTCGCTGACGTCGTGCTTGACCAGCGCAATCCCCTTCAAGCGGCCCTTGGAGTGCGCAATGCCCTCGAGCAGACAACGGTTGTCGTCGCCATACGGCGCCGCGCCCACCGCCAGCCCATGGGTAATGCCGTGCGCATCGAACACCGCCAGCAACTGATCGACAGTACCGGCCTGCGACGGATGCGGCGTGTAGATCAGCCCTTCCTTGTACGCAAAGCGCGCGGGATCGAAGATGTGAAAGTGACAGTCAGCAGCTGACATGGAGGGCCTCGTATTTAATTAAAAGTATTGCAGTGTTTTAATTGCAGCATTAGCGCAAAGCGGCATCACGCACAGCCGCGCATCATCACGGAAAAACGGCGCAATCTGGCAGCGTAAAACTCGCACCGCTAGCGCATGGTTACAGCCAGCAAGGTCGCACCTTGCGGGAAACGCGCCACGCCATGCTGGCCGGCCGGCGGCAGACGCAACATATCCCAGGTGGTCAGTTGATCGTCGGCCGCTTCGATCCAGCCCTCGACCACCAGCAACGCCTGCAACGTGTCGCGCGCCGCCGCTTCCAGCACCGCCCCCGGCGCGCAACGCCACACCTGTAGCAACAGCCGCCCGGCGCCATGATCGATCAGTATTTTTTCATCAATGCCTTCGTGCGCGCCAGCGGCCCACGGCAGATTCTCGGCTTGCACCAGACGGTAATTTTTTTCCGTCGAGAGTTCGGTTACCGCCGAATGATCGTTGCTGCCCTGAAAACAGCTGATCAAATTACAACCGTCCGGATATTCAAGCGGGCCATGCGGTTCATTACCGGGCCCGAGGATAACATCGAAGGGCTTCAGCGTGAGGCCGTCAACCAGCGCACGATTTTTCAGCACCGTCGTCGCATGGGTGCCCGGATGCACATGACGCGGCTCCACCGAACCCACCGGAAAATCAACCAGCGTCATGCGCAAACCATAATCGCTGCCGTCGGTATAAATGCGCGCACGGCTCTTCATGCCATCGAAACGCACCCGATGCGTCCAGGCGATATCGTCAAAATGCGCGATCTCAAAACCGTCTGTACTAACAAACATGCAAACCTCCAATGGACACGGCAGAACCGGCAGCCGTTACCGGCTATGTGATGCGCGCGCTATAACCCTACACAACCGAACGAACGAACCCCACACGCAAACTAACGCACCAGCGCGAGCAGGGTTCCGGCGTATTCGGAAGCCATCTCTGGCGTCAGATGCGCGGCCCGGGCCTGATAACGCTTGATGGTTTCGAGCACCAGACGCGGCCGCGAGGCGAGTGTCTGCAAAAACGCTTCGCTGTCGGCGGCAAAACTGGCCTGCGGTAGCACCTTGCTGGCGAGCCCCACAGCAGCAGCGCGCTCGGCGCTGATTTTTTCTGCGGAATAAATCAGCCAGCTCAGCGCCTTCGCGTTGACCTTGCCGAGTGCCGCGCACATCGCCATGGTCGGCGGAATGTCATGCTCGATTTCCGGGAATGCAAAACAAGCGTCAGCCGCCGCCAGCGTGATATCACAGGCCACCGCCATCGCCGCACCGAAGCCCAGCGCGTCGGCATGCACCAGCGCCACCACCGGTACGGGCACATTGGCAATTGCCTCATAGCTACCAAGCACTGCGCCCATCATCTTCACGCGAATCTCATAGGGTGTCATGCCGGCACGACTCTCGCCCTTGCCGTCACGGCCCTTGCAAAAGTGTGCGCCGCGCGCTTCGAACACCACCAAATGCACCGACGGATCGCTGCCGATCTCGCGCAGCGTGGCGGCCAGTTGCACCATCATGGCGCGCGTCATCGCATTACCTTCGTCAGGACGGTTCAGATCAAGACGTGCGATCGCGCCATCGTGACGCACCAGGAATTCAAAATCACTCATGCCACGCTCTACTCATTATCAATGGGTCGGCGCGTATTTTAAGCGCATTGCCGCGCAGCAACGCGCTTGCAGATCGTGGTAAGGTCATAAAAAAACGTCGTCTGACGACGTACACTCATTGAGGAGATTGCAATGCCAACAGCCCAATTGCCGCGCCTGCGCCTGATGATCGCCGCCGGCACCCTCCATAGCCGCGGTCGCGACCGCATGGATTTCACCCGCTACGGCCGTAGCGGCAAGCCGCGCATGAGCGGTGATGAAATCCTGCCGACACTGCCTGAACTCGGCGCACTTGCGCACATCGAGGTCGACGCCGGTAATCCGCAGGACATCGCCACCCACGATGAACTGCGACGCCTCGCCATCAGGATTGAACAAATGTTGCAAGGCGACGAGGTGGACGGTGTGATCTTCGTGCAGGGTACCAACAGCCTCGAGGAAACCGCTTACTTTTTGAATCTCACCGTGCGCAGCGACAAAGCGGTCGTCATCACCGGTGCGCAACGCCCCTACACCGCGCTATCCACCGACGGGCCGCTCAATCTACTCAACGCCGTGCGCGTCGCGGTCGACCCAGAGACGCGTGGCAAGGGTGTAGTGGTGGTGCTCAACGATGAAATCAACGCGGCACGCGAAGTCACCAAAACCAATACCTATCGGGTGCAAACGTTCCGCAGCCGCGACATCGGTCTGCTCGGTTATGCTGATCCCGACCGCGTGGTGTATTACCGCGCGCCGCTGCGGCGCCATACCATCGCCAGCGAATTCAACGTGCACGCGATTGATCGCATGCCGCTGGTCGACGTGCTCTATGTGCATGCCGGCTGCCGCGCCGGGCTGGCCGAAAGCGCACTCGCAGGTGGCGCACAAGGTATCGTCATCGCCGGCTCGGGCGCGGGCTCAACCGGCAATCTGGCCGCTGAAATCAATGCCATCGTTGCGGCCAAACGTGCGGTCGTGGTACTCAGCTCACGTGTCGGCGAAGGCCGTGTCCTGCGTGAAAACAACTGGAGCGAAGACGGCATGGTCGCCGCCGACAACCTGCCGCCGCACAAGGCGGCGCTCCTGCTCTCACTCGCACTCACCGTCAGCCGTGACCCGGATGAGATTCAGAAACTCTTTGACCGCTACTGAAGCGGGGCTTGCGGGCGAGACACTGGCGCCGGCAAACGCCTGTGGCAAAGTAGCGCCCTTACTGACGATTACTCAGGCAATACCGCCCTGCACCGGATAACCTTCCGCACGCCAGCGCAACATGCCACCGGCAAGGTTGGCCACTGCCGTCAGCCCGGCTTTTTGCAATAGCACCAGCGCCTGCGTAGAACGCGCGCCGGAACGGCAAACCGTCACTACGGGCCTTGCGGTTTCGAGCTCGGCGCAGTGCTGTCCCAGCGTCGATAACGGGATCAAGCGCGCGCCGCGAATATGCCCAAGTGCACCGTTAAATTCAGCCGCCTCACGCACGTCAACGATACATATGCGCTCGGCAATCTCCTCCAGGGCCTGCGGCTGAATCTCCCAAAACCCGCCAAACGTATAGTGCAGCCTCGCCCATGTGGGCATGGAGACATCAGCAAGCCCATCGCCCGGACGCCCGCAGTGCAAATTGGCAGGAACCGCGAGATCCATTTTTTTGGGATGCGGCAGCCCGAGGTTTTGCATGAATCCAGCGAAATCGCCGGCACTGCTGTCACCGCCCAACCTGGGATTAAAGCGCCGCTCTTCCTCCACGCTGGTCACGGTCAGACCACGGTAATCATGTGCGGGATACAACAAACACGCTGCCGGCAGCGAAAAAATCTGCTCGCGCACCGAACGGAACATCGCCAGCGCATCGCCCTGCTGAAAATCGGTGCGCCCGCTGCCGCGGATCAACAGGCAGTCGCCGGTGAAAGCCATCGACTCGTCATCAAGGACGTAGGTCATGCAGCCATTGGTATGGCCGGGTGTGGCGCGCGCCAGCAGGCGGCGCTTTCCGAATTCGAGATCCTCGCCATGACCGAGCAAGCGGTCTGCGCCGGCAGCTCCGCTCGCCGCCGCAACGGCGATCGCGCTGCCAAGCTTGCGACGCAGCAACCACGCAGCGGTCACGTGGTCAGCATGCACATGCGTTTCAAGCGTCCATTTGAGCCGCAGTCCGAGCTCCTGCAACAGCGCGGCATCACGGTGCACCTGCTCGAACACCGGGTCGATCAACACGGCCTCGCCGCTGGCTCGATCAGCAAGAAGGTAGGTATAGGTGGATGACTGTGCGTCAAACAACTGGCGGAAGATCAGCATGGCTGCAGCCCTTTGCTCGCAGTGACGTTAACGGCGATTGTGCGGCGTTGCCCGGAGGCGCGCAAGCAATTGCGCTATCATCGCGTGCCGCAAAACGGGCGTCGCAACATCGCCCCTCCAACATAATGACCGGCATGCCGGGTTTTTACGATTGCACATCATGACCACTATCACTGAACAATTTATCGACTGCGTTTGCGCCGTCAACTACGACACCCTGCCGCCGGCCGCTATCGACATGGCGCGCCAGGTCACACTCGACGGCATTGCCGTGATCCTCGCCGGCTCCACCGAACCGCTGGGGGTTGGTCGCATCTCAACCGCTTACGTGCGCGAAATGGGCGGCCATCCACAGGCGAGTGTGATCACCGGCGGCTTCAAGACCTCCATGGGCAACGCCGCCTACGCCAACGGCACGATGGCGCACGCACTCGACTTCGATAACACCTGGTATCCGCTCAATCACCCGACCTCGCCGACGCTGCCGGTGGTGATGGCGATCGCTGAACACTACAAACTCTCCGGCAAAAAAATTATCGAGGCGATCGCCACTGCATTCGAAGTGCAGGGCCGCGTGCGGCTCGCCGCGACCGGACTTAAAACCGGACAGGGCTTTCACAAGCCCGGCACCACCGGCACCTTTGGCGCAACGGCCGCCGCCTGCAAAATGCTCGGCCTCGATAAACAACAAACGCTGATGGCATTCGGTCTCGCCGGATCGCGCGCCGGCAGTATCTCAATCAACACCGGCTCGATGACCAAGTCGTCACACTCCGGCCACGCCGCGCGCATGGGTCTCGAATGCGGCGTGCTGGCCAAGATGGGCTGGACGGCGAGCGCCGACGTCTTCGGCCCCAAAGGTTTCTTCGATACCTTTCTGCACGGCGACGCCAGCCCTGAACTGCTGGTCAAGGATTTCGGTGCGCCCTTGCGCATGGTGGAACCCGGCGTTGGTTTCAAGAAGCACCCGAGTAATTACTTCACCCACCGGCCGATCGACGCGGCGCTGGCGTTGCGCGAACAACATGGCCTGCAAGCCGCACAGATCGCCCGCGTCAAGGTCACCTTCCCGCGCTTTGAATACGTTAATCGGCCGCAACCGGACACCGGGCTTGATGGCAAATTCAGCGTCCAATACACCACCGCGCTGGCCCTGCTCGACGGTGAAATCAGCGTCGACTCTTTCACCAACGAACGGCGTTTTGCCGCCGACATCGTCGCCCTGTTGCCGCGCATCGAATTCAACATCGATGACAGCATAGCGGCCGACTTTGACCACATGCATGTGATCGTCGAAGTCACCACCACCGACGGCCGCACACTGACGAGCCGCGTCGACAAACTCTCGGGCTGGATCGGCTCGCCACTGACACGCGAGCAGCGCCTGAAAAAGTTTTACACCTGCTCACGCCGAGTATTGAAGGATGCCGTCGCCAATCAGTTACTCGAAGCGGTTGAAAAACTCGAAACGTTAGACAACATCAACGGCGTGATGGACATCCTGCGCTGCGACAGCGCTCCGCAATGAGCAAGCGTTACAAGGTCGCCGTCGTCGGCGCCGGCATCAGCAACAGTCCGGACGGTCGTGAACGCTGGGCAGTGCGCGCCCATCTGCCGGCGCTCAAAGCGTTGCCGGAACTGTTCGAAACGGTTGCGGTGTGCACCACGCGCATGGAAACCGCCAACGCGGCGGCACAGAAATTCGGCGTACCGTATGCCTACGACAATGTCGAACGCATGCTCGTCGAACACCCTGAAATCGATATCGTCTGCGTCAGCGTACGGCCTTCCGTGCATCATGAGGTGGTGATGGCCGCACTGCGGGCGGGCAAGCATATGTATTGCGAACACCCGCTGGGCCTCAACACGCAGCAGGCGCGCGAGATGTTTGAACTGGCGCGGGCGAAAAACGTGCGCACCATGGTCGGCCACGAATACCACTACGAGCCGGCCGCACTGCAAATGGCCGAGATGGTGCGTGACGGCTACATTGGCAAACCGCTGACCTTCAACATCACCTACTTTGTCAGCAACTACATCGCGCCGCGCCCCTCACACCGGCAATGGCTGTTTCAGGCCGAGATGGGCGGCCACCCCGGTTATCGCAGCGGTCATAGCCTTGAGCGAGCAACGTCCATCCTCGGCCGCGACATCGACAAGATCTGCGCCGAACTCGCCGTGCTGGTGCCGGAACGCGCCAACCTCGACGGTGGCGAACCGATCCGCAGCAATCAGGTTGAAAACATGAACTACCTGCTACGCACCGCAGACGGTGTGATCGGCACCATGCAGGTCTCGTTCACCGCATGGTTTGGCACCGGCAGCCGTTTCGAACTCTATGGCAGCGACGGCATGCTGATGCTCGACACCGTGGAGCTGTCGAACTGGGATAAAAAAACCGGTCAGGGCGATCCACCGCGCGGCGAGCTGCGCTTGTTTGGCGCGCACGCCGACCTCGCACAAATGATGAAGGACCCGATCGCACCGGAACGCCTCGAGCGCCGCTTTACGGAAATTCCGCTCGATGAAAAACACATCGCGGTCAAAAACATCGATCGTGGTCGCGCCACCTTTCTCGTCGCACAAACCTGGACGGCTTTTCATAAAGCGATTGGCGAAGGACGCGACGGTGCGCCGAGCTTTCGCGACGAACTCAAAATCCATTGCATCTGGGATGCCACTGAAAAATCCGTCGCTGAAGAGCGTTGGATCAAAATCGATTACAGCGGAGTTTGACAATGACATTAATGCGTACTGTTTCAACCGTTATCTTGAGCGCGCTGGTAGCGTCGGCTGTCGCAGACGATTACCCGAACAAAGCCATCCGCCTCATCATGCCCTACCCGATCGGCGGCAGCATCGACATTGCCGGCCGCATGGTGGCGCAGCGTCTCGCCGACAATCTCGGCCAGGCGGTGGTCGTCGATAACCGCACTGGTGCCGGCGGCATCGTCGGCACTGAAACGGGGGCGCGCGCCGCGCCCGACGGTTACACCGTGTTGATGGGCGGTGTTGGCACGCTGGCGCTGAGTCCGAGTTTGCAAAAGAACCTGCCCTACGATCCGAACAAGGATTTCACGCCGGTCACACTTTTGGTGACGATACCCTACGTCGTCGTCGTGCAGCCGTCATTCAAAGCCGCCAACATCAGAGAACTGATCGCACTGGCAAAAGCGAAACCGAATGAAATCAATTACGGTTCGGGCGGTAGCGGCAGCGCACCGCATCTGGCGGCCGAACTCTTCAAGACGATGGCCGATGTGCGCATTACCCACGTACCGTATAAAGGCAGCACGCCGGCGATCACCGACACCATGAGCGGCCAGGTCCAACTCACCTTCACCGGCATTCCGTCGGTGATGACGCAAATGAAAGCCGGCCGCCTGCGTCCGATCGGCGTCACCAGTCTTAAACGCACCGCCGCCTTGCCCGAGGTTCCGACGATCGCCGAATCCGGCGTGCCGGGATACGAAGTCAACCCTTGGTTTGGCGTGCTGCTGCCGGCGCGCACTCCGCAACCGTTGGTGTCACGCCTCAACGCGGAGATATTAAAGGTGCTGCAATTGCCCGCCACACGCGAACGTTTCGCCGCCGAAGGTTTCGAAGCGGCCGGCAATTCGCCGGCGCAATTCGCCGCCTACATCAAGACCGAACAAATCAAATGGGGGAAGGTCATCAAGGAAGCCGGCATCAAGGCGGATTAGTTACGCAGTCCGGAAGAAGCGCAGCGTCAGGGTGTAGGGTGCATAAAGTGCAGGAGTTCACAGCGCGCACGCGGCAAAGCGTCAGACCGCGGCGCGATGCGCAGCTGGAAGAAGGCACAAGGCTAATCGAACTTCGCATCCGAAGCGCGGATCACCTTGCCGATGCGCGCATGTTCCTTGCGGATATAGGCGGCAAACTCTTCGGGTGAATTGCCCACCGGGATCACCCCTTCAAACGCCAGCCGTTCCGCGATATCCGGTGATTTCATCGCGGCGACTGTCTCGCGATTGAGCAGATCGATAATCGCGCGCGGCGTGCCGGCCGGTGCCGACAGACCGTACCAGGAACCCGCCTCGTAATCCTTCAGCCCGGTTGCCTCGGCCACTGTCGGAATCTCCGGTTGCGATGTGGAACGCCGCGCGGCGGTGGTGCCGATCACGCGCAGCTTGCCCGCCTTGACGTGCGGCATCATCGCCACCGCGCTGGAGAACATCAGCGGCACCTGGCCGCTCAACACATCGATCAATGCGGGTGCGAGCCCTTTGTACGGCACATGGCTCAGTTGGATACCAGACATCATGATGAACAGTTCGGTCGCCAGGTGGGTCGAGCTACCGATGCCGTTGGAGGCGTAATTGACCTGGCCTGGTTTAGACTTGGCGAGCGCCACCAGATCCTTCATCGATTTCACGGGCAAGGAAGGATGCACCACCACCAGCAGCGGCGCCTGCGCGAGCAGACTGATCGGTTCAAAATCCTTCAGCGCATCATAGGGTGGCGTCTTCTGCACATTCGGAATAATCGCCATCGTCGCCACATTCGAGAGCAACAGCGTGTAGCCATCGGGCGGCGCCTTGGCGGCGAGTTCGGCGGCGATCATGCCGCCCGCCCCGGCCCGGTTGTCGATGGCGAACTGCTGCTTGAGCGTGCCGCTCAGCTTCTGCCCGATCAAGCGCGCCATGGTGTCGTTGCCACCACCGGGCGCCTGCGGCACCAACACACGCACCGCTTTCACCGGATAGCTTTGCGCCAGCACACCGATAGACGACAACCCCAGCGCCGCCAGCAGCGCCATACCGATTTTATTTTTCATCTTCATTTCCCGTCTGTAATGTCTTCAAGAGTGTAGCCTCGGAAGCGGCGTCGCGCATTCCGGGGCCAAGAGCGCACCTTAGCGACGCACCAAAAGCGCCGCAAGTCTCGATACATCATCGAGTTTCTCGATGTTCAACACCTGATCACACAATGTATCAACCTGTGCCTTCGGCAACACGCGCGAGGCGAGTTTCTCGAATTTACCGATCACCTCGGCGTCGCTGCTGAACTCCACCTTATGACGGCCGATTTCGCGCGTACGTTCCATGCGCGTGCCGTCTTTCAGATACAACTCAACGCGCAGCATCTGGCGGAATTTTGGTCCGCGCGCGGTAATCGCCGGATCATGAATAACGTCGATGCGACCGGCGAGCTCCATGCGCCCCGGATCGGTGAGTTTTTCTTCGGTGAATTGATCGACAAAGCAATCCCCCTCGATCAGCTCGGTGGCCACGCAATACGACAGATTCATCTGCGCTGCGGTAAAGCCCTGCGGCACATATTTCCAGCCCGAATGTTCGACCGTCGCCTGCGGCCCGTAGACCACCACCTTGGCCACCTCGTCGGCGCCAAAGGCGCGCTCGGCGCGAAATTCACGGATCAAATCGAGTGCGGTGTGATTGCTGCCGACGCAGGAATAGAACTTCAAGCGCACGCCCATCGCCTGCCACACTTCGCCGTAGCCGGCGGTGAGCTCGGCCAGCTTGAAGCGATCGTTGGAGCGCGAGAAGGTGGTGCAAAAGCCGCCGTATTCGCTCTCGAACACATTGACGATGCCGGTAAAGCCGGCGTCGGCGAATTGCGCGCCATACAGGCCGCTTTGCGCGGCGCGTCCCGAATGCATGCGTTTGACCATCGAACCGAATTGCGCCGCCATCAGCCCGCTCGCCTGGGTCCCGGCAATGCCGAGCGCGTGCACGGTTTTCTCAACGTCCAGCTTGAGACCGCGTGCCGCTGCTGCGGCCGCCGCAAAGACCCCGGCGGTAGCGCCCGAATGCCAGCCCTGCGCAATATGTTCGTTGCCCATGCAAATACCCACACGCGGACCGACTTCGTAACCGGCCACCGCCGCGGTCAAAAATTCGCGCCCGCTCATGCCTGCTCGTTCTTCGGCGATCGTAATCAGCGGCGGTAATACCACCGACCCGCAATGCAGGATGCCCAGCAGATGCGTGTCATCAAGCTCAAACCCCTGCACCTGTGTGCCGTTGACCAGTGCGGCATGCGGCGCGGAGAGTTTTTCTGCCGTGCCCCACACCGCGCAAGTACGCGTGGCATCCAACTTGCCCAGCCGTTGCTGCAAGATACGGCTCCATTGCAAATCAGCGCCGAAGAGGCCGCAGCCAAGGGCGTCGAGCATCAAGCGCTTGGTGCGATGACGGACCTCTTCCGGAATTTTTTCGTAGTGCAAACCAGCGATGAATGCAGCCACGCCGCGCGTAGTGGGATTTTCGTGGTGATTGGCGCGCAAAAATTGTTCTCCCGGGCAATGACTATTTATTTGGCGAGGCCAATGTCGGTGAGGATGGCTTTGGTTTCTTCGTATTCCTGTTTCCAGAATTTCGCCGTGTCGGCGCTATTGCGATAAATGTTTTCGATCTGCGCGCGCTCCAGCTCGCGGCGCCATTCGTCGCTTTTTACCGCCCGGCCGAGCGCCTCGTCCCAGAATGCAACCTGCGCCGCCGTCATGCCGCGCGGTCCGGCGAGGCCGCGCCAGACTTCGTTGACGCTATTGACCCCCAGTTCTTTCCACGTCGGCACTTGGGCCAGCGCACCGCGGCCGCGCTGCGGTGCGGAAATCGCCAGCAAACGCACGCGCCCGGCTTGCAACATCTCCAACACATTGGAAGCCGGCGCCGACTCCAGATCGAGATGACCGCCGATCAGCGCCATGGTGCCATCACCGGACGAATTGAACGAGACAGTTTTTAATTTCTTCACATCGACACCGGCGACTTTCATCGCATGGGCAAAGGCAATGTGCGCAGAGTTACCCGGCGCGGTACCGATCGCCACGCTGAGCGAGGTCGGGTCCTTGCGCAAACGCTCAATCACATCACGACCGCTCTTCAATGGCGAATCGGCGCGCACGACAACGGCTTCGTATTCAACGCCGAGGATGGCCAGCGGCGTGAAATCGGCATAACCAAAGGGCGCGCGACCGATGATCTGGTTTGATAACAAGGTTGGCGCAATAATCATCACCACGCGCCCGTCTCCCGGCCGCTGGTGCATCGAGGACAGACCCACCGCGCCACCGCCGCCGGGTCTGTTTACCGCCGACAACGGCACCTCGAAGCCACGTCCTTCGAGCAGAACCTTGAGCAACAAGCGGCCCATCTGATCCTGCGGCCCGCCCGGAGAAACCCCCAGAATGATCTCGACCGCACGGTCCGGCTTCCAAGCCGTCTGCGCCTGCACACCTGTCACGCTCATCGCCGCGAGGCCTGCCGCCAACAACAACTTGAGCCACGGTTTCAACATCTCCATCTCAGATCACCCCTTCATTCCGTAGAGCTACGATAGCGGCTGCGGCAATGCCCAAGCCGCCAAGAACTTCACTCGTGTGTTCGCCCAGCCGCGGCGGCGGCGTTTCAATACTCGGCCCGCCATGCGCCAGCTTGAATGCGCACATTGGCACGGTGAGCGCCCCCTCGACGCCGGGGATAGTTTTGTGCTGATGCAGAATTTTACGCGTCTGCAGCTGCGGGTCGGCCAGCGCCTGATCAATGGTGCGCAGGCGCAGCGCCGGCACCTGTTGCGATTGCAGATGGTCCTCCCACTCCTGCGCGGTCTTCTCTTGCAGAACGCCGCGCAGCAACGCCTCTTCTTCGACAAAATTTTTCGCCCGCGTTTCGTTATCGGTGTCGCCCAGTTCAGGCCGCCCTAAAGCCTTGAAGAGGCGCTTGTTCTGGCGCCGGTTGCTGGCGGCGAGCATCAGGCCACCATCCTTGGTGTTATAAAAATAGCTGCCTGCATAAGAATGTTTGTTGCCGTGCGGCTTGGGCACCTTGCCGGTGGAGAAATAGCCAGTGATATGCGAGGCCTCGAGCATCATCGCCACATCGGCCATCGCGCAATCGATATGCTGTCCCTGACCGGTCCGCGTACGCTGGAAGAGCGCGCTGGCGATGGCGAAAGCGGCCATGGTGCCGGTGCTGTAATCAATCACGGGGGCACCGCATTTCACCGGCGTACCGCCGGCCTCGCCGGTCATCGACATCACGCCCGCGCTCGCCTGCACGGCGTGATCGTAAGCGGTGTGGCTGCGCCGCGGGCCATCCTGACCGAACGCCGTCAGCGAGCAATAGATCAGCCGTGGATTAATTTTTTTCAGATCTTCATAGCCCAGACCCAAGGCCTCAAACGCACCGGCGCGGTAGTTCTCGATCAGCACATCGGCGTCCCTGACCAGGGTCTTCAAAATGTCACGCGCCTTCTCATGCTTCAGGTTCAGTGTGATGGCGCGTTTGTTCGAATTTTGTGTGAGATAGCTGGTGCCCATATTGCTGCGATTGAGCGGCTTGTTATCTCCGGTGTTGCGACTCTGGTCGCAATCGTGCGGATTCTCCACCTTGATGACGTCCGCCCCCAGCACCGCCAGCTGATAGGCGGCGAAGGGCCCGGCAAGAACGTGGGTCAGATCAATGACCTTGATGCCTTCGAAAGGGCGCATGCCTGAAATCTCCCGTGAACAAAGTGCGCCGGGTCGGGGCGTGCGCTGTCGCGCGTGCAACCGATCCGAACCGTAATGGCCGGGCCGCAGTATACGTGATGACACCCATGCGATTTTTGATCGCGCCCGGCCGGTGACTGCTGAAAACGGAATAAACTCGACGGCTCGGAGCCTATTTGCAGCCCGGCGCGGACTGCGCGGAAGGAGTTGGAGTCAATGAAGAGCCTGCGTGTAAATATCCTGCTGACAATCGGCGCGCTGGCCTGTGCTATCGCGCCCGCAGCCGCGCAAAGTTATCCGCAGAAAGCCGTGCGCATGATCATGCCGGTCTCGGCCGGCAGTGGTTCTGACGTGATCGGGCGCATCATCGCCACCGGCATGAGCGAACACTTTGGTCAGCAGGTGGTGGTGGACAATCGCGCCGGTGCCGCCGGCAACATCGGCGCTGAAGCCGCCGCGCGCGCAGCGGCCGACGGCTACAACGTGTTGTTTGCCTTTGTCGGTCTCGCCGCCAATGCGGTGCTCTATGAAAACCTGCGTTATGACGTGCTGCGTGACTTTGCGCCGGTCACCCTGCTCGGCTCATCGGCGGCGATCGTGGTGGTGCATCCGTCGCTACCGGTCAAATCCATCGCCGAACTGGTGAAGCTGGCGAAGCAAAAGCCCGGCGCCATCAACTATGCGTCGGGCGGTGCCGGCACCCCCACTTATATTGGGGCCGAACTGTTCAAACGCCAGGCCGGCATCGATCTCTTGCACATACCCTACCGCGCCGGCGGCGAGGCCCTCACTTCGGTGATTGCCGGCGAAACGGGCATTTATTTCGCGCCGCTAGCGTCGACACTGCCTTATTTGAAACAGGGCCGGCTGCGCGCCCTTGCCGTCACCAGCACACGACGGCTTGGGCTATTGCCGCAATATCCAACCGTCGCCGAACTGGGCTACCCCGATTACGAGTCGGGCTTCTGGCACGGCCTCTTGGTGCCGGCGAAAACACCGCGCGAAATAATCACCGCGCTGCGCAATGCCGCTGTACAGGTGCTGAATCAACCGGCGGTGGCGCAACGCTTGGTTGAGCTGGGCTACGTCAGCTATGGCACAACACCGGAGGAATTCGGTGTTTACCTGAAAAGCGAAATCAACAAACTGCGCAACCTGCTCAAAGGTTTGAAGCCCAATCCCGACTGAGCGGCGGCCACCCGTCGCCGCAGCCGGCGCTGCTTATACAGGATTAACCATGCCTCCCGATACACTCGAAACCCGCGACACGCGTTCGGTCATCCACGGCCTGACCAATCTCAAGCGTCACCTCGAAATCGGCCCGACGGTCATCGAGAGCGGACACGGAGTGTGGGTGCGCGACAATCATGGCCGCGAATACATCGAAGCGATGTCGGGCCTGTGGTGCATCGCCCTCGGCTATGGCGACAAACGCCTTGCCGCGGTGGCCGCGCGGCAGATGGAACAACTCGCGTATTACCCGCTGATCAGCCACAAGAGCCACCCACAGGCGATCGAACTGGCGGAGAAATTGCTGGCGATCGCACCGGTACCGATGTCACGCGTATGGTTCGCCAATTCGGGCTCGGAGGCCAATGACTGCGCCATCCGGCTGGCCTGGTATTACTGGAACGCGGTCGGCAAACCGGGCAAACGCAAGGTCATGGCGCATCAGCAGTCCTACCACGGCAACACCATCGCCACCGCCAGCCTCTCGGGGGTGGCCTATAACCATCAGGGTTTTAATCTGCCGCTACCCGGATTTCTGCACGTCGCCTGCCCGCATTACTACCGCGGCGGACAGGCCGGCGAGAGTGAAGTCGCGTATACGCAACGCCTGCTCGCCGCTCTGGAGGCGCGCATCGAAGCCGAAGGCGCCGACACCATCGCCGCTTTTTTCACCGAACCGGTGATCGCCGCCGGCGGCGTGATCATGCCGCCGGCGGGTTATTTCGACGGCCTGCAGAAATTATTGAAGAAGCACGACATCCTGCTGGTCTGCGACGAAGTCGTCACCGGCTTTGCACGCACCGGTAATATGTTCGGCGCGACTACCATGAATCTGCTGCCTGACATGCTGGTGTATGCCAAGGCACTGTCGAGCGCCTACATTCCGATCTCGGCGCTGCTGGTGAACGAGCGCATCTTTACGGCGATAGCGCGGCAGAGCGATGAACTCGGCAGCTTCGGCCTGACCATGACTTATTGCGGCCATCCGGTGGCGAGTGCCGTGGCGCGCGAAGCCATCCGCATTTATGAAGAAGAGGATTTCCCCGCGCGCGTGCGGCGCCTCGAAGCGCCCTTCCTTGGCGGACTGCGTGGGCTTGCCTCGCATCCGCTGGTGGGCGAAGTGCGTGGGCTTGGTTTACTGGCCGGCGTCGAACTGGTGCGCGACAAGAGCACCCATGAACCGTTCGCAAAAAACCAGAAGATTGGCGCCATCTGTGCCGCACTCTGCGAAAAGCATGGCCTGATGTTGCGCGCCATTGGCGACACGCTTGCCTTGTGCCCGCCACTGGTGATCAGCGAAACCGAGATCGAAGAGTTGCTGGCCCGCCTGCGCCTCGCCCTCGACGAAACCGCCGCCACGCTCTCAGCTGGCTAAATTCGCCAGGCGCGCAGCGGAGTGGCAACTCGCCCCACGGACGTTCGTTACTGCTGCGCCATCCACGCCACTGATTCACGGATCCACACCCCCACCGCTACACCGGTTTGCTCTGGCGGCATCACTGGCGATAACCGTACCTTCGGCAGCAATTCACGCAGCGCCACCGCCGCCGAATGCGTATGTGCGGCATCATTGCCCGACATGATGCAGGCCGGCGCTTGCATCGCCATCACCTGGTCCCCGCTCGCCCCCGACGGCATGGTGTCGTTAAACAGCGTATCGCGGCTACGTTCCAAAATGCGGATGTAATTCGGCAGATCCTGATTGACGAAAGCCTCGGCCAGCGCCGGATCGTTGGCGAGCGCCGCCGACCACGGGCCGCCACGCGGGTCGCCACGCCAAAACGTTTTGAGCTCTTTGGCGCAGTCGAGTGCAGCAGCCAGTCCGTGCTCGCGGATATAAGCAATATGACCATCGAAAAAACTACGGCCCTTGTGCATCCAGCGATAACCGCCCACCGGCCAATGCAAGAGCAGCCCGCGCACGCGTTGCGGTGCAAGGTGACCAATCGCCAGCGCCACCGAAACCCCCATACAACCGCCAAGCACATAAGCGCTGTCGATCTTCAAATGATCGAGCAGAGCGCTACCCTGCTTGACGTAGGCTTCCCAGGTCAAAGGCTCCAGACGACCGCCAGAAGCACCAGCCTCGCGGCGATCGTAGGCAATGACCTGAAACTGATCGACCAAAGCGTTGAGCGGCAGCAGCTCTTTCCACGCACCGCTCGCCGACCAGCGCATGATGGACGAATCGAAGCCGCCGGGGGCCAACATCAGGAGCGGCGTGCCGCTGCCGGTAACCTGGTAGTTGGTTTTGATGCCGTCGAGTGTTGCGTAGGGCATGATGAATTCCTGAAAGAGACGTGTTCGTTGATTGAATGCGTTTAAACAACCGCCGGCCACAGCCGCACACCGATATGCGGCGAACCGTGCGCGTGGGTCAGCAAGGGCACGCAGCGTTCGGTCCACTCGATCATTTCCGGATAGAGGCCGGCCATTTCCTTCATCGCTGCCGCGCGCACGTCGAACGATTCAAATTCATACATCACGCCGTGATGCGCCCAGCCAGCCACTGAAACCATCTTGCGCAGCGCCACGCAACCAGGCAGCTTGGACAGCGCCGGCATGCGCCAGCGCGCATACCAACCGAGCAGTTCTTCCTCTGCCGCCATATCGTTGCCACAAAAGCTGCCCAGTTGTATGCATGGCGCCGGCGCGCCACCGTTCGCGCGCATCGCGATCGACGGGCCGCTGACGCGCGCCTCCTCGGTCATCACGCTGGCACGAACTTCCTTGCGCAGCGCCAGCATGCGGCGGTCTTCTGCGGTCAGATCAGGCTCCACGCAGCTCGCATCCTTTTTGAGAAAAAAGTCGAGCGGCTTGGCAAACACGTGTGAACTCTCCGCCCCCAGCATCAGCACAAAATCATTGCCACGCGCTACCGCCGGGTCACGCGTGGGTCGCACACGCGAAGGAATATCGTATTTTCTGACTTCATAATGCGCCGCCCACAAAACACCGTCACGCTTCATCAATTTCTGCATGAACGAGCCATGCAGCCACTGCAAGTACTCATCGCGGTGATTCGCGGCAACGTCATACCAGCTGATCAATAGTGATCGGTCCATGGAGTGTTCCTTTGCAAGGTTAATTGCGGCATCTGAGAGGACAACACCGCACTGCAGAGCAGTGCAGTTTGCCGAGCGGCGAACTTAGCCGCGCCACGCCATGCGTGTCAAGCATTGCCACGCCGTATTCACGCCGTATTCAATCCGTATTCAAGCCGTATTCAGTCCATACCCACGCCATACACAGGCATAAGATTGACGTGACCAGAGGCGATCCCCGAATTTTTTCTGCGCAGCAGATGAGTGCGCCGGCCTAATCCGGCCGGTGTCAGGAGAAGTCTGCGTGCCGCGCTTCCCTTTATCGGGCCGGTATAGTATTTTCGCCCCTCGCTTGTCGTCCGCGACCTCTTCCAACCCGTCCGCATAGAAATCTGATGAAAACAAAACCAAGAATTTATCTCGTGCATGCCGCCGCTGTGTCCATCCCGCCGGTGGTTGCCAGCTTTCACACCAACTGGCCCGAAGCCCAGGTTGTCAATTTGCTCGAAGACGCGCTGATGACCGACCTCGCCGCAGACGGCAAACTCACCGATGCGATGACAGCACGCTTCGTGCACATCGGCGAATACTGTGTGAAAGCCGGTGCGGATGCGATTCTGTTTTGCTGCTCAGCGTTCGGCCCGGCGATCGAAGAATGCCGCCGCCAGGTTGCCATTCCGGTGTTGAAACCGAATGAAGCGATGTACGAAGAGCTGGTGGCGAAAAACGGCACGGTCAGCCTGCTGGCCACTTTTCAACCGTCGATCCCGTCGATGCTGACGGAAATCGCCGCAGCCGCCAAAGCCGCCGGCACCACCGTTGAGGTGCGCCCGCAATTGGTCGAAGGCGCGCTCGATGCCTTGATGAACAACCGGCATGATGAACATAACCGTTTGATCGCCGCCGCAGCCGCTGCCCAACAGGACGGCGCGATGATTGCACTGGCGCAATTCTCGATGGCGCCAGCCAAGGCAGTCGCCACCGGCATGACCAAAACCCCCATCCTCACCACGCCCGACAGCGCGGTGGCCAAACTGAAAATGCTGCTGGCCTGAACAAAATAATGCGGCGCGCGCAGGCGCCGCATGCAGTCCGGAAACCACTGTTCAATGCATTAGTTTTTTCGCGCCAGCCCGATCTTACGTGCCAGTCCGCGCATTTCTGCGGCGTCCTTCTCAACGTAGCGCACAAACGCCTCGGTCGACATGCCCACGGCCTCAAGACCGACATCGTCAAACCGTTTTTTGATCTCGGTATCGGCCAATACCCGCATGCTCTCGCTGTAGAGGCGCGTCACCAACTCGGGTGGCGCTCCCGCCGGCAACCATAGACCGAACCAGCCGACCAGATCGTAATCCTTGAATCCGGCCTCCTGCATGGTCGGCACCTCGGGCAGCATTTTCCAGCGCGTCGCCGCCGTCATCGCCAGCGCCCGCACACGTCCGCTCTGAATCAATTGCAACGACGTTTGCGTCGGCGCAAAACACAGGTCTACGTGACCACCGAGCAGATCGCTGGTCGCCGGCCCGGTGCCCTTGTATTGAATATCGAGAATCTGTACGCCGGCGGCGACCTTCATCATCTCGGCGGCAATATACGTAATGTTGCCGATCCCGGCCGAGGCATAGTTCAGTTTGCCCGGCCGCGCCTTGGCCAGCGCAATCAGTTCCTTAACGTTCTTCGCCGGAATCGACGGATGAATAATCAGCACCTGGCCAAAATTGCGCGCCACCATGGTCACCGGTGTGAAGTCGCGGATCGCATCAAAGGGCACGTTCTCGTTGAAGGCCGGCGTCGAGGTCTGCGAGCCGGTGTTGAGCAACCACGTATAGCCATCGGGCGGCGACTTGGCGACGAGATCGGCGCCGAGCGCTGCACCGCCGCCGCCACGATTGTCGAGCACAATCGGCTGCCCCATCGAGACTGACATCTTCTGCATCAACAAGCGGCCGACCAGATCGACCGGACCACCCGCCGCAAAAGGCACCACCATGCGGATCGATTTAACCGGGTAATTCGTCGGCAACGCCTGCGCCGCCACCGGTGTCACTTGCGCCGCCATGAGCACGCCGCACGCCATCAACGCCTGCGCCACACAGCGCACTTGCAAACTGCCGTTTTGTCGCTCCATGATAATGCCTCCATCCGCGTTGGTTGATCGAATGACACGTCTGCGCGTGCTCATAAAACCATGGCCTCAGCTTGCCAAGGCTGGCCTGCCGCTTACTGCGGTAAAACATGGCCCGTCGCTGCCATGCTTGAGTCATGACCAACCCGTTCACTGGACACCATGACCCAGCTTAAAGAAAAACCGCCGGTGGCACCATCGGAATACGCAAGCAGGTCTTTCCACCACCCGCAGTATGGGCCGGCTTCAGTGCCGCGATCGAAGATGCGGAAGCTGGTAGCATTGCACCCGCACCGTGACCACCCGGGCTGTTGTTATAAGGCGGGGAGCTCACCCCGGGTGCAATATCACCCAACCGATAGAATTCATGCAAACCAATCAGCCTGCCCCACCGCCCGTCCTGCGCCTGCGCATACACCGTAGCGATGGCAAAACCGGCGCCTACACGCAAAACAACGAGGCACGTGCCAGGGTCTTGCTCAAGCGGCTGAATCCGGCCACGCTGTTTTGCTCCGGCCCGATCACGATAGGCACGCTAAATCCCTTCACCCTGCTGAATCCCGACGAAATCTGCTGGATTGAAACCGTCACCGCACTTGAAACGTTGAAATATCCGAAACCGATACTGCAGAGCGTGCAACGCCTGGCTGGGCGCAGCGAATACGAAACCCTGCTGGCACAACAGTGGCCGCTCTGGATCAAACACCATCAACACAAGCCGGGCGATTTGTTGGAGGCCTTTGTCGAGTTATCGTTTCGTGGCGGCTAGCCAGTGTATCTGCATGTCCGCGGTGAAGTTGAAGACAACGATCTGGCCGCCGCTATTTTCAACACGCCGGCCATCATCGCCACCTTCGCCCCCGAAGGCACGCTCTACATCAATCCGAAATGCATCGTGCGCGCACGCGTCTATCACAGCCGCGACTACGTGGTTTATCCGGAAGGCATCTGGGTTGCGGAAGCGGATGAACTCTGAGCACCGCCCGCCTGCCCCCGCAAAACCGCAAGCTGATTAAAAGTACATTCATGAAAAAATATTTCGTCGTGCTAATCCTGTTGGCCACAGCAGCCGCTTTGCCCACCGCCGCTGTTGCGCAGACCGCCCGTTATCCGAACCGCCCGCTGCGCTTGATCATTCCGTTCAGCCCGGGCGGCGGCTCCGATATCGTCGGCCGGCTTGTTGCGCCCTATTTGACCCAGGCGGCCGGACAGCAAGTGGTGGTCGACAACCGTCCGGGCGGCAACACCGTGATCGGTGCCGGTCTGGTGGCCAATGCCCCCGGCGACGGTTACACACTGCTGTTGGCGAATGCAAATTTCAGCATCAATGCGGCGCTGTTTCAGAAATTGCCGTATGACCCGCTGACCGATTTCGTACCCGTCGCTGCAGTGGCCAACGTTGCCAATGTGTTTGTCGCCCATCCTGCGCTGGGTATTGATTCGATGACCAGTCTGATTGCGCTGGCCAAAACAAAACCTGGCGCGCTCAATTTCGCCTCGCCGGGCGCGGGCACCTCGTCGCATCTGGCGGGCACTCTGTTGCAGGCGGTGGCGCACATCGACTTCGTGACGATTCCTTACAAAGGCGCCGGGCCGGCGATGACCGAACTGGTCGGTGGTCAGGCGCATTTCGCGGTGGCGGCGATGGCCAGCGTGCTGCCATATACCAAGGCCGGACGTTTACGCGCGCTCGCCGTGACAACCGCCAAGCGCTCGACGCTGTTGCCCAATCTGCCAACGGTGGCCGAAGCGGGTTACCCCGGCTACGCCGTCAACAACTGGTTCGGCATCCTCTCCAGCCGCAGCACGCCTGCCGCTGTGGTGCAAAAACTCCACGCACTGGTCGATACCGTCGCCAGCGACAAAGCAGTACACGAAAAAATGGCACTGCAAGGCACCGAACCCTTCAGCACCGGCAATGCCGCGTTTACCGCTTTTGTGCGCGATGAAATCGCCATCTGGAGCAAACTCGCCAAACAATTCAATATCCGCACGGAATAAAGCATCCGCACGTTCAAACGGAAAATCTGCAATGGAAACGATCGTACAAAAACTGGCCGCCTATGCCAGCGCACTGCGTTTTGAGGATCTGCCGCCCACCGTGGTAGAGCGCGCAAAAATCTGTCTGCTCGACCTGCTCGGCATTGCGCTGGCCGGCGCACAACGCGAAAACACCGGCATCGCCCGCGCGGTGGCGCGCAGCCTCGGCGCCGGCGGAGACGCCACCGTATGGGGCGCCGGCGACAAACTGCGTGCATCGGAAGCGGTGCTCGCGAATTCGGTCGCCTCGCACTGCATGCTGCAGGACGACTGGTTGCCGCGCAGCCATTCGCATGTCGGCGCAGTAGTTATACCGACCGTCATGGCGCTGGGCGAAGAAACGCATGCCAGCGGCAAAGAAATCATCACCGCCATCGTCGCCGCTTACGACATCGAGGATCGCATTGGTTCGATGTCGGTGCCCGCCTTCACCCGCGGCTTTCGTGTCAGCGGTGTTTACAGTTATTTTGCCGCCGCCACGGTGGGCGCAAAATTATTCCACCTCGATCAAACACAAACCGCCGCCGCCATCGCCTGCGCCGCCAGCATGTGCGGCGGCGTCTTACAACCCTGGACCGACGGCAGCATGGAGTGGTCGTTCCAGGAAGGCTTCGGTGCACGCGGCGGCATCCTCGCGGCGACCTTGGCACGTAACGGCCTTGCCGGCTCGCCAAATATTTTCGAAGGCCCCAACGGCGTCAACCGCTGTTTCTCCGGCACGCATGACGGAGCTGAAGAAATCACCGACGGGCTCGGCAGCCTCTTCCGCATCAACGAAACCTGCTACAAGCGTTTCCCCACCGGTGGCGCCAATCAAGGCAGCGCCACCCTCGCCCACAGCCTGCGGCAACGTCACGACTTCGATTACCGCGAGATCCGTGAGGTCGTGCTCGAACTGCCGCGTAACGGTACGCATGAGCGTATGAACTACGCCGGCATCCCCTACGCCGGTCCGTTCACCAGCGTCGATCAATGCCTGATCAGCAAGCCGTTTGCGATTGCAGCGATCCTCAAAACCGGGAACCTCACCGCGGACACACTGGTGAGCGGTGTCAGCGACCCGGAACTGTGCGCACTCGCCGGCAAAATCGTGTTGCGTGAAGTCGATGATCTCGCCGGCTGGAATATGCGCCTCTCAATCACGCTCAATCATGGCAAACGCATCGACGGTGACAGCAAAGATCTCGATCTGTCACAGGTGCATCTGGGCTGGCAGGATGCCGC
>CAMDSO010000020.1 GCA_945906935.1 Bordetella parapertussis | reverse complement strand
TACTGGTGTAGGCCTGAACCATCGCTACCAATTGCATCTTGTCCATTACTCTCTCCTTTCAGGGAAATTGGTTTCGTTGAAACGATTACTAATTAGTGACTTTCGTGTGCCATCGCCATATAAACCGCGGTGAGCATCATGAAAATATATGCCTGCAGAATAACAATAAAGATATGGAAGATAGCCCAGCCGAGCGCAAGCACTCCGCCAAAAACCGAGCCAGCGAGACCGGTGGCAGCCCACATCCATAGCAGCAGGAAAATAATTTCACCCGCATAGATATTGCCGTAGAGCCGCAACGAATGGGAAAGCGGCTTTGAAATGTATTCGACAAGATTAAACAGCAAGTTGAAAAGCCACAACAGTGGGTTGGAACCAAAAGGTGTACAAAAAAGTTCGTGTATCCAGCCGCCCAAACCCTTGATCTTGATGTTATAAAAAATCATCAATAGCCAGACCGAGAGGGAAAGTGCAAAGGTGGTGTTCACGTCCGAGGTAGGAACCGGCTTCCAGAAATGCTGGCCGAGGGCATGCTCGGCGAATCCAGCCGCCAGATCGATCGGGATAAAATCCATCGAGTTCATCAGGACAACCCAGACAAACACCGTCAAAGCCAGCGGGGACACGAAGGCGCGGTTTCCGTGAAATATGGCTTTTACCTGGTCGTCCACAAATTCGCACAGCAGTTCGACGAGCGCCTGCCGCCTGTTGGGAATGCCGGCGGTTGCGCCACGCACGACCCAGAAAAGAAATCCAAACCCGATAACGCCTAGCGTAAGCGCCGTCATGAATGTGTCGAGGTGCAACGTCCAGAAGGGGCCATCGCCCAGAGAAATGGTGCGATTAGTCAGGTGGTGACCGATATATTCGGTTGGCGTCAATTCGCCGGCTTCGCTCATTACTTGTCCCTGAATACCTTTTTCAATCGCGAACCAACAACGCGATTGGGTGGATCATTACTGCAACAATAAACGTGCCGATAAACACCAGCGGCACAACGTTCTCATATGCGGTTAATACCAGCCAAAGTTGCATAACGATCAAGCCGATCTTGCTTGCCTCAGCCCTGATAAGTGTTCTGAGGGTTTCCCCAATCGGCCGGATTCTTTTGCCACTGGCCATACAGGCAAACAAACATCCCGCAGTCATCATGACAAAACCACCCAGCATTGCCGAGACCGCCCCCTCGATGCCGAGCAGCAAACCCGCTACCAGCGCGATGCCTACCGTGGCCAAGAACTGCCATCTCAACACCGTACGAACGGACTTACTTTCGAGCAAATTTAGCTTTTTGAACACTTGCCAATCAAACCCCTTAATTTTAATCAGTTTCACGGCTGCCCGTCAAACATTCTTGCGCCGCAACATAATGCCCGCTACTGCTTCAGCTTTGCCAGAATGGCGTCTAGCTGCAAAAGGCTGGTGTATTGGATATGCAATGAGCCGCGCCCCTTGGTCGCCGCTTTGATCTGGACTTTGGTTCCAAGTTTTTGCGCCAACTCTTCCTCGAGGCGCAGAACATCGCGGTCGGCCACTTTCTTGGCCGGATTACGTTCGCTTCCGCGCATTAGTTGACCTACCAATTTTTCAGTTTCCCGAACCGAGAGACTTTTGCTGATGACCGTGCGAGCCGCCTCAAGTTGCTGCATGCCTGAAAGGACGAGAAGGGCGCGCCCATGCCCCATGTCGAGCTTTCCCTGCTGCATCAAATCGCGAACCGGCACTGCCAAGCCCAGTAACCGAAGCAGGTTGGTAACCGCGCTGCGTGAACGCCCGACCATGTCCGCCGCTTGATCATGCGTCGCACCAAACTCAGCGACCAGCCGTTGGATGCCTACCGCTTGCTCCAGAGGGTTGAGATCTTCCCGCTGAATATTTTCGATGAGGGCCATTGCCAGTGCGGCATTATCTGCGACTTCTCGCACCAAAACTGGTACTGAGGCAAGGCCAGCCAATTTGGCGGCACGCCAACGGCGCTCGCCGGCAATTATTTCAAACTTCCCACCAGGTACGGGACGCACCAGTATGGGCTGCATAATTCCCTGAGCTTTGATGGAGGATGCCAACTCATTTAAGGCGGCGTCATCCATAAATGACCGCGGTTGGTATTTGCCGGACTGAAGTTGCTCGACCTTTAGTTCAGACTGACGATCCAGCGCCGGGGTGGACGCGGATGGCTCATCTCGGCCCAGCAAAGATTCCAATCCCCGGCCCAAGCCTTTCATTTTTGCCATTGGTATATTCCTATTGAATTGAGGCAGCGCGATTCAGCATTTCGCCCGCCAATGCAAGGTAGGCCTTGGCGCCCTTGGATGCCTTGTCGAGTTCGAGCACCGGCACGCCATAACTGGGCGCTTCTGCGAGACGTACATTTCGGGGAATCACTGTCCGGTAAACCTTGTCGCCAAAATGCTGCTGCAGCTGCGCGGAGACCTGTTGCGATAGTGTGTTGCGAGGATCATACATAGTGCGCAGTAAACCCTCGATTTCCAATTCAGGGTTCATATGCTCGCGGACCTTTTTGACAGTCTGCACGAGGTCGCTAAGTCCCTCCAGCGCATAATATTCACATTGCATCGGGATCAGGACTGCTTGGGCTGCGCACAGCGCATTGACCGTCAAAAGATTCAACGACGGCGGGCAGTCGATCAAGATATAGTCGTACTCGGCCTCCACATTTGCCAGCGCATCCTTGAGGCAACGCTCCCGATGCTCGACATCGACCAATTCGATTTCCGCCCCGGCCAGTTCGCGGTTTGCGGGAACAACGTCGAATTTACCGCTTGCGGAATGAACACGCACCTGGCTCATGTCGGCCTCGCCTAGCAATACATGATAGACGCTACGCACGACGGTTCGTTTATCAATGCCGCTGCCCATGGTTGCATTGCCTTGCGGATCGAGATCAATCAACAACACCCGCTGGCGCGTTGCCGCGAGACTAGCTGCCAAATTTACGCTGGTCGTCGTCTTTCCAACGCCGCCCTTCTGGTTGGTGATTGCGAGAATTTTTTTCATGGGTCAATCAATACCAGATGTCGTTCAGCATTTAGGTTCGGAACGTCGACCGCAACAATCTTGCGCACGTTTGCGATTTTTTTCAGGCTTTCAATCTCTTCATTTGGCCGCATACCCTTCATCGCCACCAGGGCACCGCCTTTCTTGCAATGCCTGCCAGCCAGCATGGCAAATTCCTGCAAGTCGGCGAAAGCACGCGAAATAACCACATCGAAAGGAGCGGGCGATTTCCAGGCTTCGACACGAGAACAAACCACGGTCAAATTTTTTATATCCAATTCGATTTTGGCTTGTTGCAAAAAAGCTGTTTTTTTCTGACTACTGTCAATTAGCGTAATCTCAGCATCCTGCCAGAGCAAGGCCAGCGGAATACCTGGAAGGCCGCCACCACTTCCTACATCGAGTAAACGCTCCGCACTTAAAACCGTTGCGACAGAGAGAGAGTCCAGCAAGTGGGCGCTCACCATAGGCGCAATTTGCCGAATCGCAGTCAGGTTGTGAACACGATTCCACTTTAATAAAAGGCCGAGGTATTGAAGCAAACGATCCTGGCCCTCTATCGACATGTTGAGGCCCAGCTTTTCGATGCCGTCTGCAAGCTCCTGTTGCGGACTCATGCAATCTTTCGCGTCCCGACAGACCCTCTCTTCAAGTAAACCAGCAAGAGCGAAATAGCCGCCGGAGTCACTCCGGATATGCGTGATGCCTGCCCGATCGTCTCCGGACGTTGCTGAATCAATTTCTGCTGGACTTCAATCGATAAACCACGAATCTGCCGATAGTCGAAAGACTCCGGCAAGGGCGTTTCTTCCAAGGACTCCCGGCGCAATACCTCGTCCTGTTGGCGGGCGATATAGCCGCGATACTTTACCTGAACCTCAACCTGGGCCGCCGTATGCTCCTCGGAAAGGGCGGGGCCGGCGCCAGGCAACGACATCAAGTCCTTGTAGCTGACTTGCGGTCGCCGCAACAAATCCTCGAGCGAATACTCACGCTCGATCGTCTGCCCCAACACACGCTCAGCCTCATGGGCCGCCAAAACCCGGGGGTTAAGCCAAGTCGTCTTCAGGCGCTCCATTTCTTTGGCAACATCATCTCGTTTGCGGGCAAAAAACTCCCACCGCCGATCGTCAACCAAACCTAGCTCGCGACCGATTTCGGTCAGACGCATATCTGCATTGTCCTCACGCAAACTTAACCGGTATTCTGCGCGGCTGGTAAACATCCGGTAGGGTTCGGTGACGCCACGGGTAATCAAATCATCGACCAGAACACCCAGATAGGCCTCGTTGCGACGCGGACACCATGCCGACAGATCCAGCACATAGCGCGCCGCATTAACCCCAGCCAGCAGTCCCTGTGCAGCAGCCTCTTCGTAACCGGTAGTGCCATTAATTTGGCCGGCAAAAAAGAGTCCTGCGATGGATTTGGTCTCAAGCGAACTTTTCAATCCACGGGGATCGAAGTAGTCATACTCGATGGCATAGCCGGGACGGGTAATGTGCGCCGCCTCCAACCCCTTGATTGAACGAACAAGTGCCAACTGAACATCGAAAGGCAAACTGGTTGAAATGCCGTTCGGATATATTTCGTTTACGGTCAGACCTTCCGGTTCAAGAAAAATTTGGTGCGAGGTCTTGTCGGCAAAGCGCGTAATCTTGTCTTCGATTGAAGGGCAATATCTCGGCCCTATACCCTCGATAACTCCAGTGAAGAGGGGCGATCGGTCCAGGCCGCCGCGAACAATCTCGTGCGTTTGCGCATTCGTATGGGTCACCCAGCAGGGCATTTGCCGCGGGTGCTGGGCTGCGTTACCCATGAAAGAAAACACGGGAACCGGTAGGTCGCCGGGCTGCTCGGCAAGCTGGCTAAAATCAATCGAGCGCGAATCAATACGCGGAGGCGTGCCAGTCTTGAGCCGCCCAACCGGCAGCTTGAGTTCGCGCAAACGCGCTGCAAGACTGACGGCCGGCGGATCCCCCGCGCGTCCGGCCTGATAATTATTCAGACCCACATGGATTAGACCGGCCAGAAAAGTACCTGCGGTCAAAACAACCGCCGTCGCCGAAAACTTAACCCCCAGTTGAGTCACCACGCCGACGACCCGATCATCTATAACCAGTAGATCATCAACAGATTGCTGAAAAATCTGGAGGTTTTCCTGACTCTCCAAACGGGACCGGATCGCTTTGCGGTACAAAACCCGGTCTGCCTGAGCTCGGGTCGCACGCACTGCGGGACCTTTGCTGCAATTTAAAATCCGAAACTGAATACCCGCCTCATCGGTCGCAGAAGCCATCGCCCCACCAAGCGCATCGACTTCCTTGACGAGATGACCCTTGCCGATACCCCCGATAGAAGGGTTACAAGACATTTGGCCTAGCGTTTCGATGTTATGGGTCAACAGAAGAGTGCGTCGCCCCATCCGGGCGCTCGCAAGCGCAGCCTCAGTGCCAGCGTGACCACCACCGACGACGATAACGTCAAACTTTTCCGAATAGTTCATCTGGCACCACACCAACGGCAGGGGCGCAATCATATCCGAAAAGGGCGCCCAAACGAAGGAGGGGGGTGCATGGCCAAAAACAAGGGCCTTACTGTGAAACCTGAGCAGCCAATAGTATAAATCGCTGAATGTTTCACGTGAAACATTCAGCCCACAACAGTGGGTATACCTACTTGCCGATGCAGAATTGGCTAAAGATTTTTCCAAGCAACTCGTCGGCCGACACCTCGCCAGTAATCGAGCCCAGCGCGACCTGCGCCAACCGCAACTCCTCCGCACAAAACTCCAGCTGCGATAGCAGGCCAATAGCAGCGCCCAAGTGCTTCGCGCCAAGATTCAACGCATGGAGGTGCCGCGCGCGCGCCAAAAATACGCCCTCGCCATCACCCCAGCCAGCGACGCGCAAAATCTCCATCGCCAGCGCATCCAGCCCCGCCCCGGATTTTGCAGAAACACGCACAGTAGCCGTCGTGGAAACACCAACCAGCTCGGGCGCACTACTAGGAAGGTCAATTTTGTTGATCACGAAGATACGCGCGGCACCAAGCGCCAAGCGATCGATCAGCGTCGTATCGACGACCTGAGTCTCTGGTCGCGCCGCGTCCGCGACCCATAAGACGATATCCGCCTTCGATATTGCATCATGACTGCGCGCAATTCCGACTCGCTCAACCGGATCCTGCGCCTCACGCAAGCCGGCCGTATCAACGATATGCAACGGCACACCTTGAATGCTGATCGATTCCCGTATTGCATCACGGGTCGTTCCAGGAATGTCCGTCACGATCGCGCGCTCGGCTCCGGCCAGGCAATTCAACAGGCTCGACTTCCCGACGTTGGGGTGACCCGCCAGCACGACATGTATCCCCTCGCGCAAAAGACTACCTTGTCGAGAGATATCGATGACGCCTTGAAGAGAAACCGCTAATTCGGCAAGCCGTGCCTTAAGGCCTGATTTCTGAATAAAGTCGATTTCTTCTTCCGGAAAATCCAGGGTTGCCTCGACCATGACGCGCAATTCGGTCAAGGTCAGTACCAACTGATTAATTTTTTCGGAAAAGGCGCCATCCAGCGAACGAAGAGCGCAACGCGCCGCCTCTTGGGTTGTCGCGTTAATCAAATCGGCAACCCCCTCGGCCTGCGCCAAATCGAGTCTGCCGTTGAGAAATGCGCGCTTGGTATATTCCCCGGGCTCCGCAATCCGCGCGCCCAACTCCAGACACCGGGCCAACAACATCTGTACCACCACGGGCCCACCATGGCCCTGGAGCTCGACGACATCTTCGCCCGTGTAGGAATGGGGCGCCGGAAAAAACAACGCGATACCCCGATCAATGGTTACGTCATTCACATCGCGAAAGCGGGCGAGGGTTGCGCGCCGCGGAACAAGCTCTGCATTAACCAAGCCGGAGAGCAGGGGACGTAGGCTCGGCCCCGAAATACGGATTACCGCCACGCCACCGCGACCAGCCGGCGTGGCAACCGCCGCTATGACGTCACTTGCCATGCGCCGGCTTGGCGTTCTCCATCGCGTGCGTAATCTGCCATTGCTGCGCGATCGACAGGACGTTGTTAACCAACCAATACAAGACGAGGCCGGCAGGGAAAAAGAAAAACGTGATGCTAAAAGCAATTGGCATGATTTTCATGATCTTGGCCTGAACAGGATCCGGCGGCTCTGGATTCAGGTAAGTCTGAAAAATCATCGTCGCGCCCATCAGTATAGGAAGAAGACCAATGGGCATCCCAAACCACTCGCCAAAAAGAGTATCTGGCCGCGACAAATCATCAAGCCACAACATGAACGGGGCATGGCGCAACTCAACACTCGCGAGCAAAACCCAATAAAGTGAAATAAAAACAGGTATTTGCACAACAACGGGCAAACATCCGCCGAGTGGATTAATCTTTTCGGTTCGGTAAAGCTCCATCATCGCCTGACTCATGCGCTGACGATCATCCCCATGCTGCTCTTTAAGTCTTTGCATTTTAGGGGCCACAATTCGCATACGCGCCATCGAACGATAGCTTGCGGCGGAGAGCGGATAAAAAACGGCCTTAATCGCAACCGTCAACAGAATAATCGCTACCCCCCAATTGCCAACCCAGTGATAAAGCCACTGCAAAAACGAAAACAACGGTTTTGCAATGATGGTCAAAGAACCATAGTCAACCGTGAGTTCCAAGCCAGGGGACAGCGTTTCGAGTTTGTCCTGCTCTTGGGGGCCGGCATACAAAGGAACGGCGAGAGACGCGCTTGCCCCCGGCTCAATAGCACCCAACGATAAAATAACACCCGCCGAATACAAGCCGCTATCACCGCGCAGCGCGTAGAACTCTCGGGGCGCATCTGCCTTAGGCAACCACGCACTCAGGAAATAGTGTTGCAATATTGCGATCCACCCGTCGTTGGCTTTTTTCGGATAGTCGCCTTTACCTTTGTCGAGATCCGTGAACGGTACTTTGACGAATTTCTGATGATCCGTATAGGCCGCGACTCCGGTGTAGGTTGGCAGCATCGCCGAATCCCCCTCGGGGGGCTTTCCATCCCGGACCAGCTGAAAATAAACGTCAGGACTGACCGCTGCGGAATTCTTGTTTTCCACCTCGAAGCCAACGTCAATTTCATAGCGCCCGCGATAAAAGGTATAGACCTTCGTCACCTTCAAACCACCCGCCTCGGGCGCGGTTAACCGTATGGAAACGGATTTTTCACCGTCCGCCAGCTTTACTGAGCTGGTTGTGGCCGTAAACTTGGTACGGTGATTCGGGAGTCCGTTGCCGATTAAACCGGCCTGGGCAACATAGGTGTGCTCAATTTCCTGCAACAGCAAAAAGTTTTTCTTTTGATCTGCCGTATCACGATGGGCGAGCAATTCCAGACGACGCAGATCGCCACCAGCGGTATTAATATCGGCGACATAGATATCCGTTTCGACACGAACGGTTTCGCCGTGCTGCAACGCGCCGGTTGGTGCCGGCTGACCCGACGTCGCGCTCGGCGCTGGTTTCAGGGTTTGGGTCGGCGTTGGCACGGCCGTCTGGGCGGGTCCGGCGGGCACCCCGGCGACTTGTGCGGCGACCTGTGGAGGACGACTATCCCTCTGCCACGCCTCATAAAGCATGAACACAGAGAACGTGAAAACGATAAATAAGACTAGCCGTTGGTTTTCCATGTTCAGACCATTATTTCCCGCAAGATTCGCGGTGCTGTTTACCCGGGACCGGGTCGAAAATGTGATCCGGTCGCTCTATGAAAATCAACGTGCGTTCACCCTGTAACCACATGCTGACGTTGACGATTCAGGCATTGGCCAACCGACCGCTGAAAAAGGCCTTTGAGCTCGGCCCGAGCCACCGCTACGTCAACACAATCAACCACAGCGCGTGGGCGAACGACAAAATCAATACCAACAATGGTTGCACAGGATTGACGAAAGACCTCCCGTGTCAAGCGCTTAAAAGCATTCCGCGTTACCGCCCGCTTCATAATGCGCTTGCTCACGACAACACCCAGGCGCGCAGAAGCAGCGCTGCTCGGTTTTACAAATACTTGGAACCAACGCCCGGTAAGCCAGCATTTATAGGCAAATACCGGCTCAAAAGCATTCGGCCCATCAAGCCGCCGCTTTCGGGAAAAAGAAAAATCCTCTTTTCCGATCAAGCGTTAAACGGCCAAGCGGGCGCGACCTTTGGCGCGCCGAGCGCGAATTACCGCGCGACCTGCACGAGTCCTCATGCGCACCCTAAAACCGTGCGTGCGTTTACGTCGCGTCGTCGACGGTTGGTAAGTCCGTTTCATAATATCCGTCCTGTTAATGTAAAAAGCCCTCTATTACAACCGCTAACACCCTTTTCTGTCAACCTGCCCGGCGGCAGACAAATTCGTGTTGCAGGCTCCGGTCGCTTGTGGATAACTCTTCACAAAAACGTTAAACTACACGATCCTCTCGGTGGACTCTCCCGCTGCGAAAACCACCCAATCGACCAAGCCCACCGATGAACAGTTTCTGGCGCTCTTGCCTAGATCATTTTGAAAAGCAATTGCCGCCCCAGCAATTTAAGACCTGGATTAAGCCGCTTAAATTTCAAGCAGTGGATCAGGCGCTTACACTTACCGCCCCTAACCGTTTCGTATTGCAATGGATTCGTGACCGGTTTTTAGCCGAAATTCAACGGCTCGCGGCAGAAAGTCTCGGTGCCGGCGTCACTGTTTCGTTGGTGTTGGTCGAAAAAGCCGTCGTCAGTGCACCGGTAGCCCCCATCACCGTGGAAACTACCGGAAATAAACCGAGCACGCGGGAGATTTCGCGTCTCAATCCGGAGTTCACTTTCAAGACCTTCGTTACCGGAAAAGCCAACGAGCTGGCTCGCGCGGCAGCAATGCAAGTCGCGGAGCGTCCTGGCGAGGCCTACAACCCCCTATTTGTCTACGGCGGCGTCGGGCTCGGCAAGACCCACCTGATACACGCCATCGGCAATCTATTACAGGAACGCAACCCCCAAAGCCGAATTCGCTATATCCACGCCGAACAATATGTTTCTGATGTCGTCCGCGCCTATCAACACAAGGCTTTCGATGACTTCAAGCGCTACTACCATTCGCTTGATTTGCTATTAATCGATGACATCCAGTTTTTCAGCGGTAAAAACCGGACTCAAGAAGAGTTTTTCTATGCCTTCAATGCCCTGCTGGAATCGCGCAAACAAGTCGTGATTACCTGCGACACGTACCCGCGCGAAATTGCGGGTATGGAAAACCGCCTGATTTCGCGCTTTGGCTGGGGTTTGACGGTCGCAGTAGAACCACCGGAACTAGAAATGCGCGTCGCCATTCTTTTGCGTAAAGCCGAAACTGAAAACGTACATCTCGACGAAGGCGTTGCTTTTTTCATCGCTAGCCATAGCCAAACCAACGTACGTGAATTGGAAGGCGCTTTGAAACGCATCCTGGCTTATTCACGCTTCTCTGGGCTGCCCATCACCATCGAGGTGTGCCGTGAAGCACTAAAGGATTTACTAGCCTTGCAAAGCAGGCAAGTATCGATTGATAACATTCAGAAAACTGTCGCAGACTATTACAAGATCAAAGTGTCTGAAATGTATTCAAAAAAACGTACCCGCAACGTGGCCCGCCCCCGCCAAATAGCGATGGCACTGGCCAAAGAGCTGACCCATCTAAGTCTGCCGGACATCGGCGAAGCTTTTGGGGGACGAGATCACACGACGGTTTTACATGCTTGCAGAAAAGTTACCGCACTTAAATCGACCGACCTCGACATCACCCGTGACTTTGATTCTTTACTCAAGGTTTTGAGGAGTTGACATCCGGTGGATAAATTGTGTGTAGATGCCCAAAAGTGAAATTTCAAAAATCGATGCACAAATTACCCACAGCTATGTTGAAGTTTTATTTGCAAAAAAAATGTAATAAAAGTCTGTATCGTTAGCGGCTTGCAGCGCTATCCACAAAAACCGTGACAGCTATTACTACTACTAGGAATTTAAAGTATGAAACTCGTACAAACCAAGCGTGATGACTTGCTCAAACCGTTGCAGGCAGTCTCCGGGATTGTCGAAAAGCGGCATACCCTACCGATCCTGTCGAACGTTCTATTCGAACGCAGCGGGGACGTATTATTATTCCTCGCGACAGATCTTGAAATTCAGGTGTCAACCAGCTTTAGCGCACCCCAGCAGGGTGCGGAAAATTATGCGGTGACCGTATCTGCTCGCAAGTTACAAGATATTCTGCGTGCATTGCCGGAAAACGCAGAGGTTGCCTTGGAAACCCAAAACAACCGGATCATCGCCAAATCGGCCAAGAGCCGGTTCACCCTGCAGACGTTACCCGCTGAAGACTTTCCGAAGTTGATTGCGGCGCCAGGCGTTGCGGCAAAAATCAAGGTCTCACAAAAAGCATTGCGCTTTTTGCTACTGCTCGTCCAATACGCGATGGCTCAACAAGACATCCGCTATTATTTAAATGGAATGTTGCTAGTACTTGATGGCAATACCATGAAAGCCGTTGCTACCGATGGGCATCGCTTGGCCTATGCAACCATGCAGCTCGAAGAAGAGGTTGCACCACTCGATCTGATCCTCCCGCGCAAAGCGATACAAGAAATCGTCAAACTACTTGGCGACAGCGATGATGAGGCGGTATTCGAACTCACGCCAACCCAGGCGCGTTTCAAAATTGGTGGGGTCGAATTAATCACCAAGGTCGTCGACGGTAAATTCCCTGACTATGGGCGTGTCATCCCGACCAATTACACCAAGCATTTCGAAATCGAGCGCTCCAAGTTGCAGCAGTCCCTGCAGCGCGTTGCCATTCTCTCGAACGAAAAATTTCGCGGTGTGCGCTGGACGTTGACAGAAGATCAACTACGCATCGGTTGCACGAATACAGAACAGGAAGAAGCGTTTGAGGAAATAGATATTTCCTACAAAGGCGATCCGCTCGATATCGGCTTTAATGTTACTTATTTGCTGGATGTTCTGAACAATGTATCCAGCGAAAAAGTCACGTGTTCGTTTGGCGACGCCAACAGCAGTGTTTTGATCACTATCGCGGAAAATCCTGATTTCCGTTATGTCGTAATGCCGATGCGCATTTGATCCGCAAGTACAACCATTCAAGAATCGATACTCAATGACCGATCAGAAACAGGTTCAAGCCAGCGAAGAATACGACGCCGACAGTATCAAGATACTCAAGGGCCTCGAAGCGGTGCGAAAACGCCCTGGCATGTATATCGGCGACACCAGTGACGGCACCGGGCTTCATCACATGGTTTTTGAGGTGGTTGATAACGCGATAGACGAGGCGCTGGCTGGTCACTGCAATGAGATCACCATCACCATTCATTCAGATAATTCCATCAGCGTAGTCGATAACGGTCGAGGCATTCCGACCGATATCAAGGAAGATGACGAATTCAAGCGGTCAGCCGCTGAAATTGTCATGACCGAACTCCATGCCGGCGGCAAGTTTGACAATAATTCTTACAAGATATCCGGTGGTCTACATGGGGTAGGTGTGTCGGTGGTTAACGCTTTGTCAGAGTGGTTGCGTTTGACCATCCGGCGCAATGGCAAGACATGCAGCATGGAATTTCATAACGGTGCCGCGGTTGCTCCGCTTAAAGAAATTGGTAATACGGAAAAGCGCGGCACGGAAGTGCATTTTCTGGCGAGCAAGGAGACTTTTACCAACATCGAGTTTCACTACGATATTCTGGCCAAGCGCTTGCGTGAGCTTTCATTCCTGAACAACGGTGTCAATATCGTCCTGCTTGATCAGCGTTCCGGCAAAACAGAAAATTTTGCTTTTAGCGGCGGTGTTAAGGGTTTTGTCGAATACATGAACCGTAGCAAATCGTCGCTGCACCAGAAAATATTTTATGCGGTTGGTGAAAAAGACGGCATTATCGTCGAGGTGGCGATGCAATGGAACGATTCCTATGCAGAGTCGGTGCAGTGCTTCACCAATAATATTCCGCAACGAGATGGCGGTACTCACTTAACCGGATTGCGTGCAGCAATGACGCGGACCTTGAACAGTTTTATCGAGAAAGCAGAGCTCGCAAAGAAGGCCAAGGTTGAAACCTCCGGTGATGACATGCGCGAAGGTCTGACTTGTGTTCTTTCAGTCAAAGTACCAGAACCAAAGTTCTCATCGCAAACCAAGGACAAACTTGTTTCGAGTGAAGTACAGCCGGTGGTGCAGGAAGTGATTGCCGCAAAGCTGAACGAATTTTTGTTGGAAAACCCCGGCGAAGCCAAGACCATCACCGGCAAAATTATCGACGCCGCCAGGGCACGCGAGGCAGCGCGCAAGGCGCGCGAAATGACCCGCCGCAAAGGCGTTCTTGATTCACTGGGGCTGCCGGGGAAACTAGCCGATTGTCAGGAGAAAGATCCGGCGCTATGCGAACTATATATCGTAGAGGGTGATTCGGCCGGAGGCTCTGCCAAACAGGGACGCGACCGAAAGTTTCAAGCCATACTGCCGCTCAAGGGCAAAATTCTGAATGTCGAGAAAGCACGTTTCGACAAACTGTTGTCTTCGCAGGAAATCACCACACTGATCAATGTGCTCGGTTGTGGCATCGGCAAGGACGAATATAACGCCGATAAATTGCGTTATCACCGCATCATCATCATGACCGACGCCGATGTCGATGGCTCGCATATACGCACGCTGTTACTGACCTTCTTTTACCGTCAGATGCCAGAGTTGTTTGAGCGCGGACACATTTACATAGCGCAGCCGCCGTTGTATAAGGTCAAACACGGTAAAAGCGAACGCTATATCAAAGATGATCATGAGTTAAAAGAATATTTGCTCAAGCTCGCACTAGCTGAAGCGGAGCTTTACCCGGCCGCAGCAGGTGCGGCACTTAATCAGGATACACTCGCCCAGGTTGCCAAAGAATATTTTCTCGCCGAGGCGGTGATTGATCGTATGACCCGCATGATTGATCCGTCGGTGTTACACGCATTGTTGGCGGGGGTGTTGGTTGATTTGTCGGACGAAGCTGCGGCTGAAGAGAGTGCGAGCCGCCTCAAGGAGGCGATCTCCGCCAATGGTATCGAGATTGTTGCCAACTACAATGAAAAGACCGAAAGCTACCGCCTGCTGATGAAGCGTGCTCAACACGGGAATCAGCGTGTGACCGCACTCGACAGTGATTTTCTGCATAGCGGCGATTACGAACAGATCAAAAAAACTGCGCTCGTTTTACAGGGGCTGTTGTCGGCGGGTGCGTATGTCAAACGTGGCGAACATCGTCGCCAGGTTGGCAATGTCAAAGAAGCGTTGAACTGGTTGCTCGATGAGGTGCGCCAGGGTCTCGGTATCCAGCGTTACAAGGGGCTGGGTGAAATGAACCCAGGACAACTGTGGGAAACTACAATGGACCCGACTGTACGCCGCCTGTTGCGCGCGCAGATTGAAGATGCGATTTCAGCCGATGAAACGTTTACCACGCTGATGGGCGATCTCGTTGATCCGCGCCGTGCCTTTATTGAAAGCAACGCGCTCGGAGTGCGCAACCTTGATATCTAGTTACGAATGACGGTGGGATTTGCGGTTTGCTGATAATGCCGCCGTAACGTTTGTTTTATAAGATCACGGGGCGGGCGGTTATCGTCCGTATAGACGAGCATAACCAAGCCGGTTTTTCTTCGAGATTATGGACGATTTTTCGCAAACAAGTTCAAGCCGTGTTTTTTGGCGCAGCGCTAAATTCTGGGGCGCCGCGTTTGTCCTATCAGCAGCGGCGGGCACCGGCTATTACTTTTATGCGCCACGCCAGTCAGCGGGCGAGCGTCCCGCGGAAGTCGCCCGCTCCGGTAAAAAAGGCGGCGATAGCGCTGCTCGTGTGACGCCCGTCGTTGCACAGCCAGCAAAAAAATCCGAGGTCAAGGTTTACCTCACCAGTCTAGGAACGGTGACACCGGTGAGAACTGTTACCGTGCGTAGTCGGGTCGACGGCCAGATCATGCGAGTGTTATTCCGCGAGGGACAGCTGGTGCGCCAGGGCGACGCGCTTGTCGAGATTGATCAGCGACCCTTTCAGGCGCAGCTGACCCAGGTTGAAGGGCAGATGGCGCGCGACAACGCCTTACTGACCAACGCGCGAATCGATCTTGAGCGTTATCGCACCTTGCTCGCGCAGGACTCCATTGCCAAGCAGCAACTCGATACGCAAGAGGCGTTGGTGCGGCAATACGAGGGCACGGTCAAACTCGATCAGGGCTTGCTCGATAATGCGCGCCTGCAACTGACTTACTCGCGCGTGACCGCGCCCATCTCCGGCCGGCTCGGCTTGCGTCAGATCGATGAGGGCAACGTCGTGCGGGCGGGCGATACCAACGGCTTGGTGGTGATTACCCAGCAACACCCGATTACAATTGTGTTTACCCTGCCACAGGATAATCTTCCTGTGTTGATGAACCGACTCAAGAAGGGCGGCCGGATTGTCGTCGAAGCGCTGGACCGCGATCAGAACCAGAAAAACCAGCTGGCCAAAGGAACATTGTTAACGGTCGATAACCAGATTGATACCGCGACGGGCACGGTACGTCTCAAAGCCCAGTTTGCCAACGACGAAGGACAATTGTTTCCTAACCAGTTCGTTAATGTGCGCACGTTGATCGAGGTGCGTCGTGACGTGACCACGGTGCCGAGCGCAGCGTTGCAGCGCGGTGCGCGCGGCATGTTTGTTTATGTCGTCAAGGATGATCGTACGGTCACGCTGCGCGACGTGAAAACCGGTCCGACCGAGGCCGACGCAACGGTTATTGAGTCAGGTGTCGAGCCCGGTGAGCTGGTGGTTGTTGATGGCATGGATCGCTTGCGCGAAGGCGCCAAAGTCAATTTGCCTTCAACAGAGAAAGGCGCGGCGCGTAAAGGCGGTGACCCCGAGCGCGGCAAGGGTGGCGGCAACCGTCGCAAAGGCGGCGAAAAAGCCGCCGACAAAGCCGCCGCGGAATAAGCTGCGAACAGCAGAGCCCAGGGAATGAATCCGTCGCGGCTGTTTATTTTGCGTCCGGTGGCAACATCGCTGCTGATGCTGGCGATCCTGCTCTCGGGCCTGGTGGCGTATCGCCAGCTCGCGCTGTCGGCCTTGCCCGAGGTTGACTATCCGACCATCCAGGTGGTGACGTTCTACCCGGGCGCCAGTCCGGACGTCATGACCTCGTCTATCGCCGCGCCGCTCGAGCGCCAGTTCGGCCAGATGTCGGGCCTCAAGCAGATGTCGTCGACCAACTCGGGTGGTGCAACCGTCATTACGTTGCAGTTCAATCTCGAACTCAATCTTGATGTCGCCGAGCAGGAGGTGCAAGCCGCGATCAACGCCGCAGCCAATTTGCTGCCGACCGATTTGCCGGCGCCACCGGTGTACAGCAAGGTAAATCCGGCCGATACGCCGATCCTGACGCTGGGTGTGACCTCCGCGTCGTTGCCGCTGCCGCAGGTGCAAAGTCTGGTCGACACACGACTCGCGCAAAAGATCTCGCAGGTCACCGGGGTAGGGCTGGTGACGCTCAATGGCGGCCAGCGGCCGGCGGTGCGAGTACAGGTCAACCCGAAAGCGCTCGCGGCCAAGGGCTTGAACCTCGAAGACGTGCGCTTGAGCATAGGCACGGCCAATGTCAATCAGCCCAAGGGCAGCTTTGATGGTCCGCTGCGCGCCTATACCATCGATGCCAACGATCAATTGCGTTCGGCTGCAGAATACAGCCGCATCATCATTGCCTACCGTGCGGGCGCGCCGATTTATCTCGCTGATGTCGCCGAGGTCATTGAGGATGCCGAAAACACCCGCCTCGCCGCCTGGATGAACGATGCACCAGCGGTGATCGTCAACGTGCAACGCCAGCCCGGCGCAAACGTCATCGAAGTGGTGGACCGGGTCAAACAGCTGTTGCCGCAACTGCAGGCTGCGCTGCCGGCCGGTATCGAGATTACGGTGTTGACCGACCGCACTATTACGATCCGCTCGTCAGTGCGCGACGTGCAGACCGAGTTGCTGCTGGCGGTGGTGCTGGTGGTGCTGGTCATTTATGTGTTTTTGCGTAACGTGCCGGCGACTCTGATTCCGAGCGTCGCCGTACCGCTTTCGCTGGTTGGCACCTTTGGTGTGATGTATCTCGCGGGCTTCAGCATCAACAATCTGACGCTGATGGCGCTGACCATTGCCACTGGATTTGTAGTGGATGACGCCATCGTCATGATCGAGAATATTTCACGCTATATCGAGGCCGGCGAAAAACCGTTGGCCGCCGCCCTCAAGGGCGCGCAGCAGATCGGCTTTACTATCATCTCGCTAACGTTTTCGTTGATCGCTGTTCTGATTCCGCTGTTGTTCATGGCCGATGTGGTCGGTCGGCTATTTCGCGAATTCGCCATCACACTTGCGGTGGCGATACTGATTTCCGCGGTGGTGTCGTTGACACTGACGCCGATGATGTGTGCGCGCCTGTTGCGCCAGACACCGGAAGCCGAGCAGGGGCGCTTTTATCGCGCCGCCGGCGCGTGGTTGGACCGTATCATTGCACTCTATGGCGTGACACTGCGCTGGGTGTTAGACCGTCAGCGGATGACTTTATGGGTGGCGGCCGGAACGCTGGGGCTTGCCGTGGTGCTGTATGTGTTCGTACCCAAGGGTTTCTTCCCGGTGCAGGACAGCGGTTTGATCCAGGGTATTTCCGAGGCGCCGCAATCGATCTCCTTTGAAGCCATGGCGGAACGTCAGCAGGCGCTGGCCAAGGCCATACTCGAGGATCCCGCTGTCGAGAGCCTGTCTTCGTTTATCGGTGTTGATGGCACCAACATCACACTTAACAGCGGGCGCGTACTAATCACCCTGAAGCCGCACGATCAGCGGCCCTCGTCGCCTGAAATCATCCTTCGTCTCAAAGAGCGTCTGGCGAAACGCGAGGATATCCGCTTCTTTATGCAGCCGGTGCAGGACCTGACCATCGAAGACCGCGTCAGCCGCACGCAATACCAATTTACCCTCGATAGCGCTAACGCCGACGAGCTCTCGCACTGGACGCATCAATATGTCGAACGTCTCGCGCAGTTGCCCCAGCTCAGCGATGTCGCCAGCGACCTGCAGGATCAGGGTCTGCAGGCGTATCTGGAGATCGATCGTGATACCGCCGGCCGCCTGGGTGTGACGCCGGCAGCGATCGACAACGTGCTCTATAACGCCTTCGGCCAGCGGTTGGTGTCCACCATCTTTACACAGTCGAATCAATATCGCGTGGTGCTCGAGGTGAAGCCGGAATTTCGCCGTGGCCCCGCTGCCTTGCGCGAGCTTTATGTGCCGGGGGCCAACGGCACGCAGATACCGTTGAGTGCGGTGACGCGACTGGTGGAGAAGCCCTCGCTGTTGGCGGTCAATCATCTTGGCCAGTTTCCATCGTCGACGATCTCGTTTAATCTGGCCAAGGGTTATGCGCTAGGTGACGCCGTCAAGGCGATCGAGGCGGCGCAACAGGAGATGGCGGTGCCGGTCAGCGTACGCATGCGTTTTCAGGGCGCGGCGCAGGCCTTCCGCGCCTCGCTGACCGACACGCTCTGGTTGATTCTTGCCGCTATCATCACGATGTATATCGTGCTCGGCGTGCTCTATGAGAGCTATATTCATCCGGTCACCATACTCTCGACCTTGCCGTCGGCGGGGGTGGGTGCACTGCTTGCCTTGTTTGTGGCGCAAACCGATTTGAGCATTATCGGCATCATCGGCATCATTTTGCTCATCGGCATCGTCAAGAAAAACGCGATCATGATGATCGACTTCGCGCTGGATGCCGAACGCAACGAGGGCAAGTCGCCGCGCGAGGCGATCTACCAAGCGTGTTTGCTGCGCTTCCGGCCGATTTTGATGACCACTATGTGTGCGCTGCTCGCCGCGCTGCCGTTGATGCTGGGCGGTGGTGTGGGCTCGGAGCTGCGTCAGCCGCTGGGCCTGACCATGTTTGGCGGTCTGATCGTCAGTCAGTTGCTGACGCTCTACACGACACCGGTGATTTATCTCGCCTTTGACCGCCTGGCGCAGCGCTGGCGCGCGCGCAAGACCGCGACAGAGGGTGCAACGATCGAAAACGGACCGCGATGAATCTGTCTGAACCGTTCGTCCGGCGGCCGGTCGCAACCACGCTGTTGACGATCGGATTGGCGCTTGCCGGCGCGCTGGCCTTTCGCTTATTGCCGGTGGCGCCGCTGCCGCAGGTTGATTACCCCACCATATCCGTTGGGGTGTCATTGCCCGGCGCCAGTCCGGAGACGATGGCGGCGACGGTGGCGACGCCGCTAGAACGTACGCTGGGGCGCATCGCCGGCGTCACGGAAATTACTTCGAGCAGCTCGCTCGGCAATACGCGCCTGACCCTGCAGTTTGATCTCGACCGCGATATCGACGGCGCCGCGCGTGACGTGCAGGCGGCGATTAATGCGTCACGTAGCCAGTTGCCGACGGGCCTGCCGAGCAACCCGACCTATCGTAAGGTCAATCCGGCCGATGCGCCCATCATGATCATTGCGCTGACCTCCGCCTTGCTCGATCGTGGCCAGATGTATGACGCCGCATCAACCATCCTGGCGCAAAAGTTTTCGCAGGTCAAAGGCGTCGGGCAGGTGACGGTGGGCGGCAGTTCGCTACCGGCCGTGCGCGTCAACGTTAACCCCACCGTGCTGAACAAATACGGCATCGGCTTTGATGAAGTGCGCACCGCCATCAACGCCACGAATGCGAACCGGCCGAAGGGAACCGTTGAAGACGGCGATCGCCAGTGGCAGATTTACGCCAATGATCAGGCGCGGCAGGCGAGTGAATATTTGCCCCTGATTGTGGCTTATCGTAACGGCGCGGCAGTGCGCCTCTCGGACGTGGCCGAGGTGGTTGATTCGGTGCAGGACGTGCGCAATACCGGCATCTCCAACGGCAAGCCCGCAGTGCTGGTGCTGCTCTATCGGCAGCCGGGGGCCAACATCATTGAAACGGCCGACCGTATTTACGAGATCCTGCCGCAGTTACAGGCGTCGATTCCGCAGGCCATCGATCTAAAGGTGGTGATGGAGCGCACGACGACCATACGCGCCAGCTTGCGCGACGTTGAACATACGCTGTTGATTGCCATCGGCCTGGTGATTTTGGTGGTCTTTTTATTTTTGGGTAACTGGCGGGCGGCGCTGATTCCCAGTGTCGCGGTGCCGGTGTCTCTCGTCGGTACTTTCGGCGCGATGTATGTGTTGGGCTATAGCCTGAACAATCTTTCTTTGATGGCGCTGACGATTGCCACCGGTTTTGTGGTGGATGATGCCATCGTCGTGCTGGAGAATGTCTCGCGGCATCTTGAAAAGGGCCTGGCGCCGGTGGCCGCCGCACTGCAGGGCGTGCGTGAAGTCGGTTTCACCGTGGTGTCGATGAGTGTTTCGCTGATTGCCGTATTCATCCCCATCTTGTTGATGGGGGGCATCGTCGGCCGCCTGTTTCGCGAGTTCGCTGTCACGCTTTCAGTGGCGATTTTGATTTCACTTGTCCTCTCACTGACTACCACGCCGATGATGTGCGCATTTTTGCTGCGTCGCCACGAGCCGCGTAGCGAGGGCCGCTGGCAGAAAGCGAGTGGAAGATTTTTTACCAGGCTGACGCGCGGTTATGAAAAGAGCCTCGCCTGGTCCCTGCGGCACTCACGGTTCATTATGGCTTTGCTGGCGGTGACGGTAGTTTTTAATGTGTATCTGTACATTGATATTCAAAAGGGCTTTTTCCCGCAGCAGGATACCGGGCGGATTGTTGGCAACATTCAGGCCGATCAGGCGATTTCGTTTCAGGCCATGCGCGAAAAACTGGCGGCGTTTGTCGAAATCATCGAGAAAGATCCGGCCATTGAATCGGTCACCGGGTTTACCGGCGGCGGCCAGCGTAACAGCGGGTTCATGTTCGTTTCGCTCAAGCCGCGTGCCGAGCGCGAGGTGACCGCCGACCAGGTGGTGGCGCGGCTGCGCGGCAAGCTGGCACAGGTGCCCGGCGCCAATCTTTTTCTGGTGCCGGTGCAGGACATCCGCATCGGCGGACGTGCCAGTAATGCCGCTTATCAATTCACCTTGCGTGCCGACGAGCTCGAGCCGCTGCGCAAGTGGACGCCGCGGCTGCTGCGCGCCATGCAGGAGCTCCCCGAGCTGGCCGATGTCAACACGGACCAGCAGGTCAAGGGCCTGCAGACCCTGTTGACGATTGATCGAGATACCGCCTCGCGCATGGGCATTACGCCGCGCATGATAGACACGGCGCTTAATCTCGCTTTCGGTCAGGCGCAGGTGTCGGTCATTTACTCGACGCTTAATCAATATCGCGTCGTCATGGGCGTGGCGGAAAAATACTGGCAGAGTCCGGAAGCGCTGAACGCTATTTACGTGCAGTCGCCCACCCGCGGTCAGGTGCCGCTGTCGGCGTTTGCGCGGTTTGAGACGACCAATACTTCGCTGGCGGTCAATCATCAGGGACAGTTTGCAGCGGCCACCATTTCGTTTAATTTGCCGGTTGGTGTTTCGCTCAGTGATGCAGTGGCGGCGATTGATGCAACGATGACGCGACTCGGTGTGCCATCAACCATCTACGGCAGCTTTCAGGGAACCGCACGCGCCTTTCAGGCGTCTCTTTCCAGCCAGCCCTGGCTGATTCTCGCCGCGCTGATCACGGTGTACATTGTCCTGGGAATTTTGTACGAAAGCTATATTCATCCGGTGACGATTTTGTCCACGCTGCCATCGGCGGGCATCGGTGCGTTGCTGGCGTTGAAACTGTTTCAGACCGAGTTCAGCATCATTGCCCTGATCGGAGTGATTCTGCTGATCGGCATCGTCAAGAAAAACGCCATCATGATGATAGACTTCGCCATCGTCGCCGAGCGCAATAGCGGGATGCGACCCGAGCAGGCGATTTTTGAAGCCTGTCTGTTGCGCTTCCGGCCGATCATGATGACGACCATGGCGGCATTGCTGGGTGCCATGCCGCTGGCCTTCGGTTTTGGTGACGGCTCTGAAATGCGACGTCCGCTGGGTATCGCGATTGTCGGCGGGCTGGTGATGAGCCAGTTGCTAACCCTGTATACGACGCCAGTGGTATATCTGTATCTGGACCGGTTTCGATTGTGGTTCGAGCGTCGTCGCGGCGCCGGCCGTCTGTTGGTGGGGACAAGATGAAGTTGTATTCGAAATTGCGGATCGTATTGTTGCTGGCCGGCGCCGCGGCATTGAGCGCCTGTATGGTGGGGCCGCGTTACAACAAGCCGGTGGCGGAGACGCCAGCCGCTTACAAGGAGACGGGCGACTGGAAGATTGCGCAACCGCGCGACACCATCAATCGTGGACCATGGTGGGAGGTTTTCGGCGATCCGCAACTCAACGCGTTGGTGCAACAGGTTGAGGTTTCCAACCAGACCGTGCGAGTAGCAGAAGCGCGGTTGCGTCAGGCCGAGGCCGTGGTCGAGCAAACGCGTGCCGGTTTCTTGCCTACCGTTACCGGTAGCACTGGCGTGACACGCAGCCGCACGCCGAATGTGTCAGGTGCCTCGGCCGCCAGCGCGGCGCCGGCCAATGTCTATAATCTTGCGCTGAGTGCTTCGTGGGCGCCGGACTTATGGGGCAATGTGCGTAGTGCCGTCGACGTCAACCTTGCCAATGCGCAGACCAGTGCCGCCAATCTGGGCGGTGTACGGCTGCTCGCGCAGGCACAACTAGCGATTAATTTTTTCCAGCTGCGCGCCTTGGACAGCCAGCGCCAGTTGCTGGAAACAACGGTGGCGGCTTACCAAAAATCACTGGATCTGACGCGCAATCGTTATAACGCGGGCGTGGCCGCGCGCGCCGAGGTGGTGCTGGCGCAGACGCAGTTGCGCAGTACGCAGGCGCAACTCATCGACGTTGGTGTGCAACGCGCTCAGCTTGAACACGCCATCGCGATTCTGGTTGGCAAGGCTCCCGCTGATTTTGCGTTGGCACTCGCGCCGCTTGGCTTGACGGTGCCGGTAATGCCGCCGGGCTTGCCCTCTGAACTACTCGAGCGCCGACCGGATATTGCTGCGGCGGAACGGCAGATGGCTGCGGCCAATGCGCAGATCGGAGTCGCACAGGCAGCTTATTTTCCGACGCTGACGCTCAATGGTGTGTTTGGTTTTCGCGCGAACACCCCGCAAAACTGGCTGGTGGCACCGAGCCGACTTTGGTCGGTCGGCCCGGCCCTCGCCGAAACCCTGTTTGACGGTGGCAGCCGCGACGCCGTGAAAAAACAGGCCGAAGCGGCCTACGATGCGAATGTGGCGACCTATCGCCAGACCGTGCTCAACGCATTTAAGGAGGTCGAAGATAATCTGTCGGCCTTGCGTACGCTGGAAGCCGAGGCCAAAACGCAGGACGAAGCCGTGCAGTCTTCGCGGTTGTCGACCGAGCTGACGCTCAATCAGTACAAGGCGGGAACGGTGAACTATCTGAACGTGGTGACGGTGCAGGCGGTGCAGCACAACAACGAAGCAATAGCAGTGAAATTACACGGGCAAAGGCTGGTTGCTGCGGTCGCTCTCGTGCAAGCGCTGGGCGGTGGTTGGAATGGTTTAACGGCGGCGCCGACGCCGCGTTGATGCAGCAGTGAACCTTAGACGTTAACTCGCGGCGGTTTTGCGGGCGCGTGCGGCGCCCTTGGGGCGTGCCACTTTCGCCTCGCGCGGTGCGAATTCAAAACTGACTTTGCCGTCGGCACCGCGCGTCAAGAACGCGGAGAAGGGACGGCCCTTCTTCGAAATGAAGCGATGCAGCAGATCGGTCTTGCCTTCGTTTAGCAGTTTTTGCACTTGCTCGGCTTCGATCGGTCTTTGCAAAATGATTTTGCCGGTGCGGAAATCGCATTTGCGCTCCGGTCCGACTGAGTGTTCGCAAACATAAGCCACGCCGTGGCTGTAGACCGCCCCCGCGCATTTCGGACAGGCACCGAGAGTTTGCTCTTTTGAAAAATCGACGGGTTCCGAATCTGCTTCGTTGCTCTGGCCGAAATCAAACTCAATAGCGAATTCCGTAGTCATTTTGACGACCGCTACAAACGGCCTGCCCAGGCGGCTGCGAAAGCCTTGTAGCGGCCCGACTTTCTGCTCTGACAACAGCGTTTCGACTTCCGCTGGTTCGAGCTGCCGGCTGGCCATGATTTTCCACAATGCGAACTCGCATTTCTGGCATTGGAACTTCTTGTAATTTTCCTTGATCACGCCGCCGCATTTCGGGCACGGCGTGACGAGTGTTGAAAAATCACCGGGCACGGTGTCGCTTTCGTGTTCCTTTGCGCGGGCAACGATGTGGCGGGTCATATCCATGATCTGTTGCATGAACGTCTCGCGGTTTAGCTTGCCGAGTTCCATTTGCGCGAGTTTGTATTCCCAGTCGCCGGTCAATTCGGGCGAGCACAATTCGTCGATCTTCAGGCCGCGCAGCAGTGTGATCAACGAAGATGCCTTGGCGGTCGGTTGTAATTCGCGGCCGTTGCGATGTACATATTTTTCGAAGATCAGGCCTTCGATGACGGCGGCACGGGTAGCCGGGGTACCCAGCCCTTTTTCACTCATGGCCTCGCGCAGCTCTTCATCTTCAACCAGTTTGCCAGCACCCTCCATGGCGGAGAGTAGCGTGGCCTCCGAATAACGCGCCGGCGGTTTGGTTTGCAGCGCGTCGACGGCGACTTCTTTGGTAAGCGGTGATTCCTTTGTCACTACCGGCACCAACCCGGGTGTGTCGTCAGACTCGGCTTCCTTGCCGTAGATCTCGAGCCAGCCCGCGTTAACCATGATCTTGCCTTCGCTCTTGAACGGTTCGCTCTCGACGCGAGTGATACGGGTGGTGATCTGAAATTCGGCTGGCGGGAAAAATACGGCGAGAAAACGCTTGGTCACCAGGTCATACACTTTGGCTTCGGCCTCGCTCAGATTCTTCGGCGGCTGCGAAGTCGGAATGATGGCAAAGTGATCGGAGATCTTGGCGTTGTTGAAGATGCGTTTGTTTGGCCGCACCCATTTGTTTTTAAGGATGCTTTTGACGAAAGGCTGATACTGTTTGTCGAGCGCTTCCATTGCCTCGGTCACGGCGTCGAGATAATCCTCGGGCAGTGCGCGCGAATCGGTCCGCGGATAGGTCAGTGCCTTGTGCTTTTCGTAGAGTGCTTGTGCGATGGACAGTGTGGTCTTGGCGGAAAAGCCGAAGCGGCCGTTAGCCTCACGTTGCAGGCTGGTCAGGTCGTAGAGCAGCGGCGACATCTGCGTCGACGCCTTGCTTTGTTCTTCGACGATGCCTTGTTTGCCGTCACACTTGGCGCGGATGGTGTCGGCGCGTGCGCGATCCCACAGGCGTTCGGCACGCAGGCCGCTGTCCTCATCGGTTTTGTCGCGGCTGAAAGTTTCGTCGAACCAGCGCCCGGCGTATTCGCCCGCCTTGCAGGTGAAGGTGGCGTGGATTTCAAAATAATCGCGTGACACAAACTTTTTTATTTTCTCCTCGCGCTCGACGAGGATTGCCAGCGTCGGTGTTTGTACGCGTCCGACGGTGGTCAGATGAAAGCCACCGGATTTTGAATTGAACGCCGTCATCGCCCGCGTGCCGTTGATGCCGACCAGCCAGTCGGACTCGGAGCGGCACACCGCCGCATCGGCAAGCGCCAGCATTTCTTTGTCTGTGCGCAATTGCGTGAAGCCTTGCCGGATCGAGGTCGGCGTCATCGATTGCAGCCACAAGCGTTCGACCGGCTTGTCGGTCTTCGCATGGCGCGCGATGTAACGGAAGATCAATTCGCCTTCACGTCCCGCGTCGCAGGCGTTGATCAGCCCCGTCACATCCTTGCGCTTGACCAGTTTCGTCAGCAGTTTGAGACGGTCTTCCGTGCGTTCGAGGGGTTGCAGATCAAAATGCGGTGGCAGGACCGGCAGGTGCGCGAAAGACCATTTGCCGCGTTTGACTTCGACGCCTTCGGGCGGAATGATGGTCAGCAAGTGGCCGACCGCGGAGCTCAGAACAAAATCATCGCTCTCGAAGTAATCGCCCTCGCGCTTGAAGCCGCCCAGCACGCGCGCGATATCGGTCGCCACCGAGGGTTTCTCGGCGATGATCAATTTTTTTCCTGCCGCCGGGACTTTTTTTGCAGTGGCAGTTTTCTTTTTCGTGACGGCTTTCGCTGGCATGTGGGCATCCCGTGACGACAGTCACGACGGGGTTGGGGGGCAACAGAGCGGCCGATGATAAGAACAAACTTCTGTCAAAGCAAGCGGCGTGGTCGGGCAGGCGGCAGGCGATGGCACGGCTGTTGCTCCGTACGTTTAGCGTATGCGCCGGTATTGGTTGCCCGGTAATTTCTCTATAAGCCCGGATAATTCAAGCTCAAGTAAGAGGCTTGCCAAAGCGTCTGCGGGCAGGCCCGCGCGTGCGTTTAAGGCAGCGTGGCTGCAAGGATCGTAACCCATGAGCTCAAGCAAACCGCCGGTGGCAGGGTTGTGTTCTGGTAGTGCCTCGGCCTTTGTTACGGCTAAAGAAAACTTAAACTCTTCGAGAATATCGTTGACGTCATCCACCAGCTTGGCGCCTTGTTTGATCAGGCGGTGACAACCTTTGGCGAGTGGTGAGTGAATAGAACCGGGTATTGCGAACACTTCGCGTCCTTGCTCATTGGCCATCCGCGCAGTAATGAGTGAACCACTTTGCAAGGCCGCTTCGACGACCAGGCAGCCGCGACTCACGCCGCTAATCAGGCGGTTGCGGCGCGGGAAATTGGACGCCAGCGCCGGGGTTCCCAAAGGGAATTCCGAAACCAGTGCGCCGCGTTCGGCAAGTGCATGCGCAAGCGAACGATTGCGCGCCGGATATACGACATCCAGTCCTGTGCCAACCAGTGCGATGCTTGACGCTTTGCCGGCAAGGCCGCCGCGGTGCGCGGCCGCATCGACGCCCAGTGCGAGGCCGCTGACAACGGTGATGCCGGCTTCGCTCAGCGCACGCGCAAACTCTTCGGCGTTGGTGATGCCTTGTGTGGTGGCGTTGCGGCTGCCGACAATAGCGACAGCAAATTGGTTGAGCAAGGCACAATCGCCTTTAACGTAGAGCAGGGGAGGCGGGTCGGGGATTTGCAGCAGCAGTTGCGGGTAATGTTGGTCGCCGAGGGTGACCACATGATTGGCTGGGTCTTCCAGCCATTTGAGCGTGGTGCCGGCGGCCTCACGATTGCCGCCGGCGGTGATTGCGGCGGCAAGCTCTTGCGCGACATGGTGGCGCAGATCCAGCATGCTTGCGTCCAGAACCCGCTGCGGTGATCCATAGGCGAGGAGCAACTGACGTAGTGACGCCGGACCCAAACCGTCGGTCAGGGTCAGTCTCAACCAGGCATCGTGAATTTCTGCTTCCGAGGCATCCATAGGCGGCTTTCCTTCGTCAACGTGCAGCGGCCGCCCGCCGTTTCAGAGCAGCTAGGGGTTGGTCGCCAGGTCCAGAATTTTGACCGGGCGTTCCGCATTCATGATCAACGCGTAAGAGGCGCGATCGAAGACACGGAAAACCATCATCAAGCCATATCGTTCGTCGGGCAGGGCCGCCGGCGGTATGTTTGTTTTGTCGTTCTTGAACCGGGAGCCAAACGGACCGAGCAAGCCCCAGAGCGGCGCGTCGCGGGTCACCAGCGGTTCGTTCTTGTAGTTTCGATTGGGCGCATCGTTGCCTGACGGGCCAATGCTTCCCCACAAGGGGCTCTCGCGCAATTGATTGGTCGATGCGTTAAGGTTGCGGTAGATCGCAAACACGTGGCCGATTTCGACGCCGTCTTTGGCGCCACGGCTCAGCGCAACGATCCCGTTGCCGCCGGTTTCGAACAGGCTGCCATAAGCCGCAATAATCTGGGCGTTGATTTTTGTGGCCGGCGCGTGGGGGGCATAGCTGTTCAGGGGCGTTTCACGGGGCGCCGGCAGCAGGTAGTCACCGGCATAAATTTCCAACTGCGATTTAACAATTTGCAGTGTCGCCACATCACCGAATTTGGTGACGGTCGCCTCTCCAAGATAGGTGGCTTCCTGGCCCAGAGTTTCGTTGGATTGCGGATCGATCAGCGTTGAGCCTGGGCGAAATATTTGCCAATGCAGGCCTTTTTCTTTGCTGACCCCCTGCGCATAAGCCACGCTGCCCGCACCCAGGGCGACACGATTTTCCTGCGTTCTGACGATGCGCGCGGCGTCGGCTAATTGATTCTGCGCTATGACCAAAGGCTGACTAAGGAAGGGTTCGATATCGCCGGTCGGGATCGCCGGCACCGGTTGGGTTTCCAGGGCCGATACGATCGCTCCCGGCGTCATTTTCACCGTCTGCGTTTTCAGCAATTTCAGCCGCATCTCGTTGTAGCTGCGGTCGAGGACGAGCACGTCACCTGGGCTGATCCTGTTTGGATTGGGGATTTGCTCCTGGTTCAGTTTCCACAGGTCATTCCATTTCCAGGGGCTTTTCAAGAAGCGGCTGGAAATCGACCACAGGGTGTCGCCCGGTACGACGACATAGCGTTCCGGCGCGCCCTCGGCGAGGTCGTCAGACGTTGCTGCCGGTGCCGGGGCAACCGAACAGCACAATAAAATCAGCGATATAATCGATTTGCGCATCGCGCCTCCGTGGCGACTTGGCTGGGCAGATAAAAGCTACGTTGATGCCAAGCCAACAGATCACATTCTGCTTTAAATTCTGCGCCTAATCAATTAAATTTGCAAGACTTATGGCCATTTTGCTCATTCTCCAATACCCGGATTCGCGCTTGCATCGCGTGGCCGTGCCTGTCACGGCGGTCGACGAAGCAATTTCTCTTTTAATCAAGAATATGGCTGAAACCATGTACGCCGCGCCGGGCATTGGTTTGGCGGCGACCCAAGTAGACGCTTTATGGCGTATTGTCGTGATCGACAATTCGGCAACGCATGACCAGCTGCGCGTGTTTATCAACCCCGAGATTGTTGCGCGCAGCGGGGTTTCAGATTTTGAAGAGGGTTGCCTGTCGGTCCCTGGCATCTATGAAAAAGTGCCGCGTGCAGACCGCATCACGGTGCGCGCGTTGGATGCGCAGGGGCAACATTTTGAGCTGGAGGCCGATGGCCTGCTCGCCGTTTGCATACAGCACGAAATGGACCATCTCGATGGCAAGGTGTTCGTCGATTATTTGTCCAGATTGAAGCAACAGCGCATCGCCGAGAAGATGAAAAAACAGCGCCGCCGGGGCGCTTGACGGGCGGCACGTCTACCGTGACGCGCTGTTGGTGCGAAACCCGGCCTTGCGCCAGATTGACTCGGCACCACGATTCCAAAGGTTGATGATGAAGCTGATTTTTGCCGGCACGCCGGAGTTTGCTGCGGTTGCGCTCGATGCTTTGCATGCCGCCGGCCATGAGATCGCGCTCGTGCTGACGCAGCCGGACCGGCCGGCCGGGCGCGGCATGCATGCGCGGGAGAGTCGCGTCAAAGTGGTGGCGAAAGAAAAGTCGCTGCCGGTGGCCCAGCCCGCCGGCCTTAAGACTGCCGAGGTGCAAGCCCTGTTGCGAAATGTCTCAGCCGAAGCGATGGTGGTGGCGGCTTATGGGCTGATTCTGCCGCCGGCGGTGTTGGCGATCCCGCCGCGTGGTTGCCTGAATATTCACGCATCCTTGCTGCCGCGCTGGCGTGGCGCAGCACCGATTCAACGCGCACTGTTGGCTGGAGACGTTGAAACCGGCATCACCATCATGCAAATGAACGCCGGCCTTGATAGCGGGGATATCTTATTGCAAGAGGGCATGCTGATCACGGACGCTGATACGGCGGCGACGCTGCACGACCGGTTGGCGGCGATGGGCGGGCGATGCATCGTGCGCGCTTTGCAGGAGCCGCTCACGCCGGTTGTGCAGGATGAAGCGGCGGTAACGTATGCAGCCAAAATTTTGAAGGCTGAATCGGCGATCGATTGGAAACTTTCGGCCGGCGAAGTTTGCCGCCGCATTCGCGCTTACAATCCGGTGCCCGGCGCGACGACTTTGCTTGAAGGCGCGGTGCTGAAAATCTGGCTGGCAGAAACAGCCACTGCTACAGCCACTCACGTTAACGCGGATCCGGGAATGATTTTGAATGGCGGCGCCGACGGTATTCTGGTGGCGGCGGCAGGCGGCGCAGTGCGCATTTTGGAATTGCAAAAGGCTGGCGGTAAACGATTACCGGCCGCGGCGTTTTTGGCGGGAACGCGTCTGTTGGCCGGCGCGCATTTAGGGGTTTGATGCATTGCTAGTTCACCGTGCTTGAAGTTCAGCAGATCGCCTGTGCGACCGTCGCTGCGGTGCGGGCAGGTCGCAATTTAAATGTGGTGCTGGCCGAGCAGCGTGCGCGGCATTCGCAGTTGACGCCCCAGCAACTGGGGGCGGTCAACGACTTGAGCTACGGCACTCTGCGTTTTGGTTTTCAACTCGATTGTATTCTGGCCGCACTGCTGAACAAGCCGATGCAGGATGCGGATCTGCGCTGGTTGTTGCTGATTGCGCTGTATCAGCTTGAACACACCCGAGCCGCGCCCTATGCGATTGTCGATCACGCCGTGCGTAGTGCGGCTGCACTGGGTCACGCCCATGCGGGCGGACTGGTGAACGCGGTGCTGCGCAATTTTTTGCGCAAGCGCGAAGCGATACTGGCGCAGGCCGTGCAAACGGAAGTCGGCCGGTTTGCCTTTCCGCAATGGTGGATTGCGCATGTGCATGCACAGTATCCCCGGCATTATGCGGCGATGCTTGAGGCCTGCAATACCCATCCGCCATTGACGCTGCGGGTTAATCGCCGACGGACCACGGTCGATGACTATCTGGCGGAACTCGCGCGCCACGACATTGCGGCGAAACAAACCGGTGAGTGGGCGGTGCATATTGAACACCCGGTGGCAGTGGAAAAACTGCCGGGATTCGCCGACGGCGTGGCCTCGGTGCAGGATGCCGGTGCGCAATTTGCCGCGCCTTTGCTTGACGTGCAGCCCGGTATGCGGGTGCTGGACGCCTGCGCTGCGCCTGGTGGCAAGACCACTCATCTGCTTGAATGTGCCGACGTTGACCTCGTCGCGATCGACAGCGACGCGTCACGGCTTGAGCGTGTGCGCGAGAATTTGCAGCGCCTGCGCTTAAACGCCACTTTGATCGCCGCCGATGTGCAGGCGCTGCCCGGCTGGTGGGACGGCAAGCCCTTTGCACGCATATTGGCCGACGTGCCGTGCACGGCGTCGGGTGTGGTGAGGCGTCATCCTGATATCAAGTGGTTGCGGCGCACTGTCGACATTGCGCGGTTTGCGTCCCAGCAGCGGACGATGCTCGACGCTTTGTGGCAGGTGCTCGCCAGTGGTGGTAAATTGCTCTACGCAACATGTTCGGTTTTCGAAGAAGAAAACACGCGGCAGATCGACGACTTTATTGCGCGTCACGCCGATGCGCGGCGCTTGCCTTTGAGCAAGGCCCTTTGTAGCGATGGGATACCGGAGGGGCAGTTGCTGCCGGACAACGAGCATGACGGTTTCTTTTACGCGCTCCTGCAAAAAATCTAGCCTGCTCTTGCTGCTCGCCGCGCTGGCATTCATGCTGTTGGCGCTGCCGGCGCGCGCTGAAGGCATACTCGTGCGTGACGCAGTTCTGGCGGCGGCCGATGAAGCGTATTACCTTGAAGCGAATTTTGAGATTGCGCTCAACCCCACTCTTGAAGAGGCTCTAAACAAGGGTGTGCCCCTTTATTTTCTGCTGGAATTTGAAATTATCCGGCCGCGCTGGTACTGGCTCGATGACCGGGTGATCAGCACGCAACAACAATACCGGCTTGCCTATAACGCGTTGACCCGCCAGTACCGGCTGGGCATCGGGGCATTTTTTCAGAACTTCAACGACTTTAATGAGGCGCTGGCTTTTCTGAGCCGGGTGCGGCGGCGTCATGTGCTTGACATCGGCATGCTCAGTCGCGGCACCGCCTATGCGGCGGCGGTGCGCATGCGCCTCGATGTGTCACAGCTGCCCAAGCCGTTTCAGTTAAACGCACTGGCTTCGCGCAACTGGAATCTGAGTTCCGAGTGGTATCGCTGGAGCGTCAAGCCTTGATGTTTCAGCCGGCACATTTAAGGCCGGCGCTCAGGCGCGGCGCCGTCACCTACCTGCTGGTATTGTGCGTGGTGGTCGGCGCCGTGACGCTCTATCTGCTGGCAACTGCGACGGCCAACACCGCCATGTTTGCGCAGCAATATCCGTTGTTGCTGGCGCTTAACGGCGGTCTTGCCGCGTGTCTTGCCGCCTTGCTTGGGTATCAGTTATTCAAATTAAGGCAAAAGCTGAAAGCCGGCGTGTTTGGTGCCAAGCTAACGCTGCGCTTGGTGATTCTGTTTGCGCTCGTCGCCGTGTTGCCTGGCACGTTGGTCTATGGTGTCTCGGTGCAGTTTGTCGCCAAGAGCATCGAGTCATGGTTCGATGTGCGGGTCGAGAAGGCGCTTGAGGGCGGACTTAACCTCGGCCGTACTACGCTTGACAATCTGCTGCAGGACCTCACCAAAAAAGCTGACGTGATGGCCGGGTCGCTCTCGATACGCTCCTCGACAGAGCATATTGCCGCGCTCAACACCCTGCGCGAGCAGGCGGGGGTGTATGAGGCGACCCTGTTTACCGTGCGCGGCAAGGTGATCGCACACGCCGGCGGTGAGCGCGCGGTATTGATGCCAGAGCTGCCCGGGCCGGCGGTATTGCGCCAGCTGCGTCAGCAGCAGAGCTATGGTGCGGTGGAATCGATCCCTGAAAAAGGCCTCATCCTGCGCGTGCTGATACCGATCAACTTGATCAGCCTGCAGGAAGAGTCACGCATACTGCAGGTGTTGCAGCCGGTGCCGCAAAAACTCGCGCAGGATGCCGAGATCGTCCAAACCGGGCAGCGCGAATACCAGGAGCTGTTGTTGTCGCGGCAGGGCTTGCGTAACTTGTATGGCCTGACCCTGACCTTGACGCTGTTGCTCGCTTTGTTGACAGCCTTGTCTACGGCTTTTTTGATGAGCGAACGCCTCTCTGCGCCGCTAAGCTTTTTGGCCGAGGGCACGCGGGCGGTGGCGCAGGGCGATTTCAGCCAGCGCGAAACCGTCTCGAGCAAGGATGAACTGGGCATCCTGATGCAGTCGTTCAACAGCATGCGCCAGCAACTGGCGGAGACGAGCGCGGTTGTGCAGCGTAATCAAACGCAGCTCGCCGACGCCCATGCTTACGTGCAAGGCATACTCGTTAACCTGTCGGCCGGGGTGCTGGCCTTCGATGACCGCATGCGGCTGCGTTCTTACAACAATAGTGCCAATGTGATTCTTGATTCCGTCGTCGATCAGCTCGCCGGTCTTGAGCCGGAGCGCTGGCACGAGCGGGTGCCGGGGCTGGCTGCGCTGGCAGTTGAAATTGCCGCTGCGTTTCGTGCCGGTGGCCGCGGCGAGTGGGAAAAGCAGATCGGTTACAGCGGGCGCAAAGGCGAACAAATGTTGCTCTTGCGCGGCACCCGGCTGCCGGCCGGCAGCGCCACCGGGTATGTGCTGGTGTTTGATGACATCACCCATGTGCTGCAATCGCAGCGCGACGCTGCATGGACCGAAGTTGCGCGCCGCCTTGCGCATGAGATCAAGAACCCGCTGACGCCGATTCAGTTGTCGGCCGAGCGCTTGCAGATGAAGCTGTCGCACAAACTCGCCGGGCCGGATGCCGAGATGCTGGGGCGCTCGACTCGCACGATTGTCAATCAGGTGGCGGCGCTGAAGAACATGGTGGATGCTTTTCGCCAATATGCGCGCATGCCCGATCCTTCTGTGCAAACCATTGATCTCAACGCGCTGATGCGCGAAGTGCTGACGCTCTACGAATCGCACGTTGGCTGGTTCGAACTAGATTTTGCCGCCGACCTCCCCTATTACGTGGGTGATCCGGCGCAGTTGCGCCAGGTGCTGCATAACCTTTTGCAGAATGCGCAGGATGCACTGGCCGACAACCCGGCGCCGCGCATTGTGGTGCGTTCCGCACGCATCGAGGGCGCTATCACGGTGACGATTACCGACAACGGTGCCGGCTTTCCGGAGGCTTTGATGCGGCGCGCTTTCGAGCCCTATGTGACCACCAAGCCCAAGGGTACCGGCCTCGGTCTGGTCATCGTCAAAAAGATTATTGAAGAACATGGCGGCAGCGTTGCAATCGCCAACGTTATGCCGCACGGCGCGCGTGTGAGCCTGACGTTCGCCACGCAGGCGGCACAGCACGTGACGCCGCATACCGCGGTCAACGGATAAACCGGAGCTGAAGAAATACGATGCAGCAAATACTGGTGGTAGACGACGAGATCGGCATCCGCGAACTGCTCTCCGAGATTTTGCGCGATGAGGGCTATCAGATTCGTCTGGCAGAGAATGCCACGCAGGCCCGCGCGCAGCGTCTGCAGGCGCGCCCCGACCTCGTGCTTCTGGATATCTGGATGCCCGATACGGACGGCATCACGCTGCTCAAGGAGTGGGCGAGTGCGGGCCTGCTGACGATGCCGGTGGTCATGATGTCCGGCCACGGCACGATCGATACCGCGGTCGAGGCGACGCGGATCGGTGCGTTTGATTTTCTTGAGAAGCCGATTACCTTGCAGAAGCTGCTGGCCACCGTTGGCAAAGCCTTGCGCAGCGGCGAACAAAAAGCCAAGCCTGCCCTGATGTTGTCGACGTTGGGGCGGGCGCCTATCGTCAACGAGCTCAAGCAACGTCTCGAAAAGGTCGCCCATCTCAAAATCCCGCTACTGCTGACCGGTGAGCCGGGGACCGGCGTCGAGTTATGCGCGAAATTTATTCATTCGCCGAGTACGCCATGGGTGGCGCCCGAGAATATGGCGGCGTTGGCCGAGGCGCCGCTCGACTTGCTGGAGCAGGCGCGCGAAGGTATTTTGTTTTTGCATGAAGTCGCCGACCTCAACCGGATGGAACAAAAAGGCCTCCTGTTACTGCTCGCCAAGATCGAGAAGTACAACGCACGTCTGATCTGCGCCAGCGCAAAACCGCTCGCCGCCCAGGTTGCGCAAGGGGCGTTCGACGAGCGGCTCTATAGTGCGATTGCCAGAGTCACGCTGCACGTGCCCAACCTGCGCGACCATCGCGAAGACATACTTGATCTGGCCCATCTCTTTCTCCTGCGCTGTGTCGAGGCGCAGGAGGTGGCGCAAAGAAGCTTCAGCACGGCGGCACTCAATGCGCTGCGGAATTTCGATTGGCCGGGTAATCTGGTTCAGTTGGAAAGTACGGTCCGCTCCCTCGCGCTAACCGCCGCTGGTGAGGAGATTTCGCTGCTCGAGGTAAACCAGGCGCTGGCGCAATTCGGCTCACGGCCTGCGCTTGCCCAAGGCCTGCAGCTCGACGTGCCGTTGCGCGAGGCGCGGGATGCTTTCGAGCGACTTTATTTCGAGCATCATATGTCGCGTGAGGGGGGCAATATGAGCCGCGTTGCCGATACCGTTGGACTCGAGCGCACCCACCTTTATCGTAAACTCAAACAACTGGGGATCAAACTGTCAAGACGCGCGGACGAATAGAGAAACAGTTGACCCGCGAGCGTAGCCAAAATTCGCGGTTTCTAAGATAATCTTGCCTCCCGTAAGCCGCCTCACCGATCTCCGCAAGGACTATTCCATGGGTTCCCGCCTTGATTTATCCAACGCGATCCGCGCGCTCGCGATGGACGCCGTACAACAGGCCAATTCCGGCCATCCCGGGATGCCTATGGGCATGGCCGACATCGCCGAAGTTCTTTGGCGTAGCCATCTGCAACATAATCCGGCCGATCCGGCGTGGTCCGACCGCGACCGTTTCGTTTTGTCCAACGGCCATGGTTCGATGCTGCTCTATGCATTGTTGCATCTGACCGGTTATGACCTGCCGATGGAACAGATCCGCCGCTTCCGGCAATTGCACTCCAAGACGCCCGGTCACCCGGAAGTCGGTGTGACTCCCGGTGTTGAGACAACCACCGGCCCGCTTGGTCAGGGCATTACCAACGCAGTGGGTATGGCGCTGGCGGAAAAGCTGCTTGCCGCCGAATTCAACCAGCCCGGCCACACCATCGTCGATCATCGTACTTATGTGTTTCTGGGCGATGGCTGTCTGATGGAAGGCATTTCACACGAAGCCTGTTCGCTGGCCGGCACACTGGGTCTGGGCAAGCTGATTGCGCTCTACGATGACAACGGCATTTCCATCGACGGCAAAGTGCAGGGCTGGTTTACCGACGACACGCCGCAGCGCTTCGCCGCCTATGGCTGGCATGTCGTGCCTGATGTCGACGGCCATGATGCCGTGGCGATTGATGCCGCGCTGAAAAAAGCAGAGGCAGTGACGGACCGGCCGAGCTTGATCTGCTGCAAGACCGTGATCGGTCGGGGTTCGCCCAACAAGCAGGGTTCGGCCGACACTCACGGCGCGGCGCTGGGCGACAAGGAAGTTGCCGCCACACGTGCCAATCTTGGCTGGAATCATCCACCGTTTGAAATTCCGGACGCGATCCGTACGCAATGGGATCAACGCAGTAGAGGGGCCGCCGCACAAAGCGAGTGGGACGGCCGTTTCGCTGCCTACAGCGCCGCACATCCCGCGCGGGCCGCTGAATTCAAGCGCCGCATGGCGGGCGAGTTGCCAGCAAGCTTTGCTGCCGATGCTGCGGCGGCGATCGAGGCTGCGAATACGAAAGCTGAAACCGTGGCGACGCGCAAAGCGTCGCAGCTGGCATTGACCGCGCTGGCGCCCAAATTACCCGAACTCATCGGCGGTTCGGCTGATCTGATGGGCAGTGTGTTTACCAACTGGCCCGGTAGCAAGGTGGTCAGCCGTGACGAGCCCGGTAACATCGTTAATTTCGGTGTGCGCGAATTTGCCATGGCTGCCATCACCAACGGCATGGCATTGCACGGCGGTTTCATTCCCGAGACCGGAACGTTTTTAACCTTCTCGGATTACTCGCGTAACGCGCTGCGCATGGCGGCGCTGATGAAGTTGCGCAATATTTTTGTCTTCACACACGATTCAATCGGTCTCGGCGAAGACGGGCCGACCCATCAGGCGGTCGAGCAGACCTCAAGCTTGCGCTTGATCCCGCACATGAACGTCTGGCGCCCCTGTGATACGGTGGAATCTGCCGCCGCCTGGGCGCACGCGCTGGCGCGCAAGGACGGTCCGAGCTGCTTTGTGTTGTCGCGGCAGAACCTGCCATTCCAGAAACGCGAGGCTCAACAGATTGCCAATATTCAGCGCGGTGGTTATGTGCTGGCTGTGGCGGAAAAACCCAAAGCCGTACTTATTGCCACCGGCTCGGAAATTGCGTTGGCGATGGGTGCCCGCGCTGAACTTGAAAAAGCCGGTATTGCAGTGAGTGTGGTTTCCATGCCCTGCACGTCGCTGTTTGATGCGCAGGACGCGGCTTATCGTGCCTCGGTACTGCCGGTGGATGTGCCGCGTGTGGCGATCGAAGCCGGCGTCACCGATTTCTGGCGCAAGTATGTCGGCGCGGTCGACTCAAAATCCGGCGCCGTCATCGGCATCGACAGTTTCGGTGAGTCGGCTCCGGCCGGTGAATTGTTTAAGCATTTTGGTTTTACCGTCGAGAACGTCGTGTCGACGGTTAAGGGTTTGCAATAGAGCGGGTTTGCAATAGAGCTTGCAACGGGGTTTGTTTTAGGGCGGGTGTGTGATCCGGCAGCGTTAGCGAATATTTTGGAGAGAGATATGACTATTAAAGTTGGCATCAACGGTTTTGGACGCATCGGGCGCATGGTGTTCCGCGCAGCCGTACAACATTTTTCAGACATCGAGATTGTGGGCATCAATGACCTGCTCGAGCCCGATTACCTCGCTTACATGCTGCGTTACGACTCGGTGCATGGCCGCTTCAAGGGCGACATCAGCTACGAGGGCAACACGCTGATCGTCAACGGCAAGCGCATCCGCCTTACGGCAGAGCGGGATCCAGCGCAACTTAAATGGGGTGAAGTCGGTGCCGATGTGGTGGTGGAATCGACGGGCCTGTTCCTAACCAAGGAAAGCTGCGAGAAACACCTCGCGGCAGGCGCGAAAAAGGTCATCATGTCGGCGCCGTGCAAGGATGACACGCCGATGTTTGTGTTTGGCGTCAACGACAAAACCTACAGCGGGCAGACGATTATTTCGAACGCCTCCTGCACGACAAATTGCCTGGCGCCGGTAGCCAAAGTGCTCAACGATACCTGGGGTATCAAGCGCGGCCTGATGACAACCGTGCATGCGGCGACCGCCACGCAGAAAACCGTGGACGGCCCGTCCAACAAGGATTGGCGCGGCGGCCGTGGCATTCTGGAGAACATCATCCCGTCGTCGACCGGTGCGGCCAAGGCCGTTGGCGTGGTGATTCCCGAGTTGAATAAAAAGCTGACCGGTATGGCGTTCCGTGTGCCGACCTCCGATGTGTCGGTTGTTGACTTGACGGTGGAACTCAACAAGCCCGCCACTTATGCCGAGATCTGCGCGAAGATGAAAGCAGAATCGCAAGGCGCGATGAAAGGCGTACTTGGCTATACCGAGGAGAAAGTCGTTTCCACCGATTTCCGCGACGAAACCTGCACCTCGGTGTTCGACGCCGAGGCCGGCATCGCGCTCGACAGCACTTTCGTCAAGGTGGTTTCCTGGTACGACAACGAATGGGGCTATTCCTGCAAGGTGCTTGAAATGGCACGCGTGATTGCGAAGTAACGGCGTCGCAGGTATTACCGCATGAACGTCATCAAAATGGACGAACTGAACCTCGCTGGCAAGCGGGTGTTCATACGCGCGGATCTCAACGTTCCGCAGGACGGCAACGGCAGCATTACCGACGACACGCGCATCCGCGCCTCGGCGCCGGCGGTGGCAGCCGCGCTAAAAGCCGGCGCGGCGGTGATGGTGACCTCGCATCTGGGGCGGCCGACCGAAGGTGAATTTAGTGCGGCTGATTCGCTTGAGCCGATCGCCAAACGCATGGGCGAACTGCTGGGTGTGCCGGTTGCGTTAAAGCGCGACTGGGTCGATGGCGTGGCCGTCGCCTGTGGCGAAGTCGTCATGCTGGAAAACTGCCGCTTCAACAAGGGCGAAAAGAAAAACGACGACGCACTGGCCAAAAAGATGGCGGCCTTGTGCGATGTCTATGTCAACGACGCCTTCGGTACCGCGCATCGTGCCGAGGCGACGACGCAGGGCATGGCCAAGTATGCGCCGGTTGCCTGTGCCGGCCCGCTGATGGCGGCGGAACTCGATGCGCTGGGCAAGGCCTTGCGCAGTCCGGCGCGGCCATTGGTCGCGATTGTGGCCGGCTCCAAGGTCTCGACCAAGTTGACCATCCTCAAATCGTTGGCCGAAAAGGTCGATCAGCTGATTGTTGGTGGCGGTATTGCGAATACCTTTCTGCTGGCGGCCGGATTACGCATCGGCAAGTCGCTGGCGGAACCCGGCCTGGTCAGCGAGGCACACGTCATCATCGACATGATGAGGGCGCGTGGTGCCAGCGTGCCCTTGCCGGTGGACGTGGTGGTGGCGGCCGAAGTATCTGCGCGCGCGCGTGCCAATCCGATGGCGGCTGATCAGGTCGGCGCCGATGACATGATTCTCGATATCGGCCCGAAGAGTGCCGCCGAGCTTGCCGCGATTATTGCAAAGGCCGGCACCGTCCTCTGGAACGGCCCGGTTGGCGTGTTTGAATATGACCAATTCGGCGCCGGCACCAAGGTGGTTGCGCAGGCGATCGCTGACTCTGCGGCGTTTTCGATTGCCGGTGGTGGTGATACTTTGGCGGCGATTACCAAATATGGCATTTCTGATCAGATATCCTATATTTCCACCGGTGGCGGTGCATTCCTTGAGTTTCTCGAGGGCAAGAAGCTCCCTGCGGTGGAGATTCTCGAGCAGCGTGCCTAGATCAGTCATCGACTCCGGCATTGAGGATTCGGCGTAATCCCGTTACCCTCTGCGCCCCTACCAACCTGTGAGAGACCTGTGCGCAATTCCAAATCAATCGTAACGCCGCGCCGCACCAAGATCGTTGCAACCCTGGGACCGGCCTCCAGTGATGAAAAAACGCTGGCACGCATGATCGAATCGGGATTGGATGTCGTGCGCATGAATTTTTCTCATGGCACCGCCAAGGAGCACACGGCGCGGGTTGAGCTAATACGTGCGCTGGCGCGCAAAGCCGGTCGTGCGATCGGCGTACTGGTCGATCTGCAGGGACCAAAAATACGCATCGGCCGTTTCAAGAATGATCGCGTGACGCTGACGACGGGGGACAAGTTTGTTCTCGATGCAGAGCGCGCGATAGGGGATGCCGGCGGCGTCGGGCTCGATTACAAAAACCTGCCGCAGGATGTGGTGCCGGGCGATACGCTGTTGCTTGATGACGGCCGCATCGTGCTGGCGGTGACGGAGGTCAGGGGGCCGCGCATACTGACGGTGGTCGAGCAGGGCGGGGTGCTGTCAAACAACAAGGGCATCAACCGCAAGGGCGGTGGCCTGACGGCGCCGGCATTGACCGAAAAAGACATGCAGGACATCAAGGTTGCCGCCAAACTGAAGGCCGATTATCTGGCGGTGTCTTTCCCGCGTTCAGGGGCCGATATTCAATGGGCACGTGACCTGATGATTAAGGCCGGTGGCCGCAGCCTGATTTGTGCCAAGATCGAACGCGCCGAAGCGATCCCTGCGCTGGCAGAAATTCTCGATGCCTCGGACGCAGTGATGGTGGCGCGTGGCGACCTCGCCGTTGAAGTTGGCGACGCGGTGGTGCCGGCGCTGCAGAAACGTATGATCCGCATGGCGCGCGAGCGCAACAAAATTGTTATCACGGCGACGCAGATGATGGAGTCGATGATCAACAATCCGATTCCTACGCGTGCCGAGGTGTCGGACGTCGCCAATGCGGTACTCGATGGAACCGACGCCGTGATGCTGTCGGCAGAAACCGCCACTGGCAGTTATCCGGTGGAGACGATCGCGGCGATGGCGCGCGTTTGTCTCGAGGCCGAAAAGGAAGATACCTTTGCCATCGAGCGCCGGCGCACGGATTTGCCGGGTAGCGTTGAAGAGGCGATTGCACGGGCGACTATTTTCACTTCCAACAGCCTGCAAATCAAAGCGGTGGCGGCGCTGACCCAGAGCGGTAAGACGGCGCTGTTGATGTCGCGCATGAACACGAAGGTACCGGTTTACGCGTTGTCCTCGGTGATTGAAACGCGTCGTCGCGTGACCCTCTTTCGCGGGGTTTATCCCATCGCCTTCAAGGGCGCGCAAAATCCGGAGCGCGCGCTGCACATGGCCGAAGATGAATTGCTTAAGCGTGGCGCCGTTCGTATCGGTGACTACATTGTGCTGACCATCGGCGAACCCTTTGGCAAGGCGGGCGGCACCAACACCATGAAGATCGTCAAGGTCGGCGAGCATCGCAAGGCCTGATGCCGCCGTAACCGTGCTGAAACATGGCGCCAAATATGATATTTTCCGCAGCCCGATCAAGCGGCCGTAACTTTTAAATTCTTAGAACAACGCAGGAGGCAACATGTTTGAACGCGAGCTCGCAGCAACCGCCGCCGCCATGGTCGCGCCTGGCAAGGGCATACTGGCGATCGACGAGTCCGGCGCCACCATCAAAAAGCGGTTCGACACCATCGGCGTTGAATCGTCGACGGAAAGCCGGCGCGCCTATCGCGATCTGCTGATTACACCCAACGGCCTGTCGCAATACATCAGCGGCGTGATTCTCTATGACGAAACGTTGCGTCAGGCGACCGCCGACGGCGTGCCCTTCGCCGAGTTTATGAAGAAGAACGGCATTCTGGCTGGTATCAAGGTTGACTCCGGCTCCAAGGAACTGGCCAGTGCGCCGGGCGAGCAGGTGACCGAAGGGCTGGACGGCCTGCGCGAGCGTCTCGTCGAATATAAAAAACTCGGCGCGACTTTTGCCAAGTGGCGGGCCGTGATCAATATCGGCGCTGATATACCGAGTCGCTATGGGATTGCAGCCAACGCTCACGCGCTGGCGCGTTATGCTGCACTGTGTCAGGAAGCGGGTATCGTTCCTATCGTCGAGCCAGAAGTCATCATGGATGGTAGTCATACCATTGAGCGCTGCTACGACGTAACCGAGCGCACGTTGCAGGCCCTGTTTGAGGCTATTTATGCCCAACGCGTACGGACTGAGCATCTGGTTCTCAAGGCGAGCATGGTGGTTTCGGGTAAATCCTGCGCAACGCAAGCGAGCGTCAAAGAGGTGGCCGATGCGACTGTGCTGTGCCTTAAACGCACGGTGCCCGCCGCGGTGCCCGGGATCGTATTCCTGTCGGGCGGTCAGAGCGATGAGTTGGCGACTGCGCACCTTGGCGCAATGAACGCGGAAGGCGCCCCATTGCCATGGCCGCTGTCATTTTCCTATGGCCGTGCCCTGCAGGCGCCGGCTTTGAAGGCGTGGAAGGGGCAGACTGCCAATGTTGCTGCGGCGCAAAAAGCCTTAATGCATCGCGCTAAATGCAATAGCGCGGCGTGTTTTGGCCGTTATTCGTCAGACATGGAAAAAGAGGGCGTTTGAGTGTAAGCCGCGCGAAAGCTGCGCGGGGGTTTGTGGGAGGCTTGCTTTTTGCAATTTAGACGGTAGCTTGTCCTTTGAAAACAAGCTATCATTTCCCGCCAATCAAAATTGTGCAGTGGGTTTGTTCAGGGCTTGTACTTGTGCACACCCTTATGAAAAAATTTCAATTTGATGTTTTTTGAGGAGGTCAGATGGCGTTTCAAAATCGCGACAGAAAAGACTTCAACGCGGGAGTCTTGTATATCACCATCGGCGCATTCTTTGCGGGATTCGCAACGAATTATCCGATGGGTAGCGCCGTGCGGATGGGGCCCGCATATTTCCCTACGATCCTTGGTGGTTTGCTGATCTTTCTCGGCCTGGTCCTGCTGCTCCGTTCATTCGCGGCGACTGATGCAGAGCTACCGTCGAAAACACACTGGCGTCCATTGTTATGCATTATTGGAGCGGCCCTTCTGTTCGCTGCCCTGATTGGCACTGCCGGTATGGTTCCTGCCGCAGCGGTCATGATGCTGGTGGGCGGCTTCGGCGGATGGGATTTCCGCTGGAAGGAGCAACTGACTGGCATGATTGTAATGCCTGCGGTTTGTACCGGGATTTTCTATTATGGCTTGGGCTTGCCGTTCAAGCTCTTCCCGTGGTCTTGATCAGCGAAATTTGAGGAGCGGAAAACACCATGGATTTTTCATCAATTTTCAGTAATCTGATACTTGGGTTCACGGTCGCGATGAGCGCCCAGAACCTGATGTACTGCTTTATCGGCTGTTTTTTGGGTACGCTGATTGGCGTGCTGCCGGGCATCGGCCCGGTTGCCACCATCGCGATGTTGTTGCCGATTACCTTCAATCTGCCACCCATTCCGGCACTCATCATGCTGGCCGGTATTTACTATGGCGCCAGCTACGGCGGTTCGACTACGGCAATTCTGGTCAATCTGCCCGGTGAGTCGTCGTCAGTGGTGACCTGTATCGATGGTTATCAGATGGGGCGACAGGGTAGAGCCGGGCCGGCGCTGGCAATTGCGGCGATGGGCTCCTTCTTTGCTGGAACTGTGGGTACCTTGTTGATCGCGCTGTTTGGCCCGCCGTTGGCCGAACTCGCGTTCGAATTCGGTGCCGCCGAATACTTCTCGATGATGGTGCTCGGGTTGATTGCTGCAGTCGTGCTCGCTTCCGGTTCGCTGGTGAAGGCGATCGGCATGATCCTCATCGGTCTGCTCGGCGGCTTAGTGGGTACCGACGTTAATTCAGGGATTGCGCGCTACAGCTTCGGCGTATCTGAATTGTCCGATGGTATTGGCTTCGTCTCGGTTGCCATGGGTATGTTTGGTTTCGGTGAAATCATCAGCAACCTTGGTCAGACGTCCGAAACCAGGAACACCGAAGTGTCGAAAGTTCACAGCCTGATGCCGTCTATGGAAGATATCAAGGCCTC